>CAZVEF010000001.1:0-137479 GCA_964625715.1 uncultured Spirochaetaceae bacterium
TCCCGAGCTCGCTTCTCGGAAGCGGCGAACGATGGACGATGCTCCACCACATGTCCAGCACCGAGTACATGAACTACGAGGCCGGTAAGTTCAGCAAGAGCAAGGGCGTGGGCGTGTTCGGCAACGACGCGATGGATACCGGCATCCCCGCCGACGTCTGGCGTTTCTACATCTACTACAACCGGCCCGAGTCGAGCGACTACCTCTTTACCTGGGACGACTTCCAGGAGAAGGTCAACGGCGAGCTCATCGGCAACCTGTCGAACCTCGTCAACCGGACGCTTACCTTCGTCCACCGCTATTACGACGGCAGGCTCGCGGAGAAGGTGGGCGGAGAACGGAGCGACGCGCTCTGGGCGCAGGTGGAGCCGATGGAGCGGAAGATCACCGACCTGCTCGAGTGGGCCAACCTGCGTGAGGCGTTTCGGACCGTCTTCGCGATCTCCTCGCTCGGGAACAAGACCTTTCAGGACGGCGAACCGTGGAAGACGCGTACGGAAGACCCGGAGGCGACGCTCGAGCTTCTCACCGACCTCGTCTACCTCATCCGCGACCTTGCGATCCTCGCGAAACCGTATATCCCGGAAACCGCCGATCGCATCGCCGGCTTCCTGGGCGTAGCGGAGCTCGTCTGGGCCGATCTGGGCACGCGAACCGGCCTGACCTCGGTCTCGGCCCCGGAGATCCTGTTCAAGCAGCTCGCCGACGAGGAGATCGCTGCTTTGCGCGAGCGCTTCTCGGGCACGCAGTCGGAGCGCGCAGCGGCTGACGCAGCTGCAGCGGCTGACGCAGCTGCAGCGGCTGACGCAGCTGCAGCGGCTGACGGCGCCGGGGCCGCCGGCGCAGCCGATGCCGCCGCCGCAGCCGACGATCGGCCCGACGAGCAGCGGTTCGCCGAGGAGGTCCGGCTCAAGGCCGCGAAGATCACCTCGGTCGAACGGCATCCGAAGGCCGACCGGCTCTACGTGGAGCAGCTCGACGACGGGTCGGGCGAAGAGCGCCAGATCGTGAGCGGGCTCGTCGGCCACTACGAGCCGGAGGAGCTCGAGGGCCGGACGATCGTCCTCGTCGACAACCTCAAGCCGGCGAAGCTGCGCGGGGTGAAGAGCGAGGGCATGCTTCTCGCCGCGAGCGATACCGACGCCGACGGCAACGAGCGCGTGGAGGTCCTCTTCGTCGACGCCGTCGAGCCCGGCACGGCGGTGACGCTTCCCGACGGCGAGTCGGGCGAGGCGAAGCGGATCGACATAGATGCCTTCTTCTCGATTCCCATTCGCGCCGAAGGCGGCCGCGTCCTGGTCGGTTCCGAGCCGCTTCTCGCCGGTGGAGCCGAGGTGCGCACGAGCGCCGTGGAGAACGGAAGCGTCGGATGAGCGGGCGCGACGTCGGCGGCGAGGACGCCCCGGCGGCGAGCGCCGGGGCGAGCGATCCGACCGCTTGTGGACGGCCCGGTGCCGGTACGCAGGGGGGCTCCTCCGGCCATTGGCACTTCCTGCAGAGCGACCTGTGGGCGCGACAGAAGGAACAGTTCGGCTGGACGGCGATCCGCGTCGACTCGGTGCTGACGCTCTCGCGCACGCTTCCCGCAGGGGTAGTGCTTACCTACGTCCCCTACGCGCCCGCCGGCCGCGCCGGGGAGGGTGCCGCGGTCCCCGGGCCTGAACCGGACGCGCTGCGGCGAACGCTCGAGGTGCTCGTCCCGTGCGTCGCCGGAGAGGTTGCGAACGAGCTCGGCCGGTCGCCCGCGATCGTCCGGTTCGATCTGCCGCAGACTTCGGGGACTCCCGATGCGCCCCCCGCGCCGTCGCTTTGCCGTGCGCCGGTGGCGGTCCAGCCGTCGGACACGGTCGTCATCGACCTCTCGCGTGGCGACGACGAGCTTCTCGCTTCGATGCACAAGAAGAACCGCTACAACATTCGCCTCGCCGAGCGAAAGGGGGTCATGGTACGCGTCGTCGATCCGGCTGCGCCGGGAGAGCGCGAGGCCTCGCGCTCGGCTCTGCGTTCGTGGTACGGGATCTACCGCGAGACCGCGCGACGCGACCGCATCACGATCCACGCACCGCAGTACTACGAGCACCTCTTCGAGCTCGTTCGCCCCGGGGTCGATCCGCGCTTGCGGCTCTACCTCGCCGAGCACGAGGGCGATCTCCTCGGCGGGATCATCGTCGTCCTCCACGGCTGCGGCGCGACCTACCTCTACGGCGCGAGCTCGAACGAGAAGAGGAACCTTATGCCCAACTACGCGCTGCAGTGGCGCGCGATGCGCGATGCGCGCGAGTCCGGCTGCGGCTGGTACGACCTCTTCGGTGTGCCCCCGGCCGACGACCCGAAGCATCCGCTGCACGGCCTGTATCGATTCAAGACGGGGTTCGGGGGCGAGCTCGTACGCCGCCTCGGGGCGTGGGACGCGATTGTGCAGCCGCTGCGCGGTCGGGCGTATCGGGTTGCCGAGCGGCTCCGCGATGTCTACGTTCATCGCGTGAGGCGCCATGCTGTCCGATAGAACGCTCCCTGTGGGTCCGGTGAACCTTCCCCTCTGGCTGATCGGCGTCGCCGCGGCGCTCCTCGTCGCCGCGGTATTGCAGCGTACCGTCTGGAGACGCAGCAAGCCGGTCTGGTCGATCACGAACGACGCGCTCGTGAGCGCTACCGCCGCCGGGATCGTCGTGTGGAAGCTCACGCCGCTTCTCACCCGTTTCGGCGAGATCGCCGCGGCGCCGGCGCGGCTGATCCACTATCCGGGTGGGTCCGCCGGGCTTGTCGCCGGGGTCCTCGTCGCGGTGGCGGTAGCGCTCACGAGCCTCGCGCGCCGTCGTCGGGCGATGGACGACGAGGAGCGACCGGCGATCCGCAGGCTGCTCGCGCACGCCGCCGTCCCGCTCGTCGCGGCCGGCGGCGGATACCTCGCGCTCGTGCTCGTCCCGTCGCCGGGTAGCACGCTCGCCGATCTCCCGGCCTACGATTACCTCCCGGGTTACGAGGCGCAGATCGACCCAAGCCTTCCGACGGTCGTCACCGTGTGGGCGACGTGGTGCGGTCCGTGCACCGCGCAGATGCCCGAGGTCGACCGGTTCCACGAGCGCCATCGTGACGAGGTCAACCTCGTCGCGGTGAACCTCACGGCGACCGAAGGCTCGCTGGACGCGATCCGCGGCTACCTGGACGAGAGCTCGCTCGGCTTCCCGGTCGCGCTCGACGTGCACGGGGCGGTCGCCGCGGCGCTCGAGGTCCGTTCAACCCCGACGACGGTCGTGTTCGACGAGCGCGGGATCGAACGAGCCCGGCGCGTTGGAGCGGTGAATGCGGACTGGTTATCGCGAAGAGTACTCCCGTTTGGCCGATGATTATGGTAGTATGGCAGTCGCAATGCGCAGGTTCTTGCTCCTCATGGCTTTATCGGTTTTCCTCTTCTCGTGTGCGAGCGCACCGGAACCCGATGAGGAGCCGGAGCCGGTAAGCGAAGCCGAGCGGGAGCCCGAACCGGCCGAGGAGCAGCCGGTACCCGAGCCGGAGGCCGAGCCCGAAGAGCCCACTCCGGAGGAGCCGGCGGTAGAACCCGAACCCGAACCCGAGCCGCTCACGCTGCAGGTCGTCAACCCGAGCGATCCCACCGCGCTCACCCGTTCGCGCTTCATCCTGTCGGCGAGACCGAGCGAGGGTACGCTTGCCGAGGTCGAAGTGGAGATCCTCGCCGGTCCCCACGTTCCCCGGGACGCCGATCACCCGTTCGCGATGGAGGACTTCGCCGATGCGACCGGCGAGGATCGGACCTACCGCATCCGGATCACCGAAGACGCGATGCTGTTGCGCGTTCCCCGCGGCTTCGTCGACGGTGCTACCTACGAGCTACGTGTGCGCGGGGTACTCGAAGACGGCCGACGGACCGAGTGGATCGACGTCGAGCCCGTGCTGAACCTCGGGCTCGATCCTCCCCTGCCGGTGGTCCCCGAGGCGACGATCGACCGCACCCCGACGTTTCGTGCAGAGGCCGACGGACCGGTGGAGTTCGTCGTAGACGAGGAGCGCTCGTTCGTCGCGGCCGGAGACGCCGAGGTCGAGCCGTCCTTCGAGATTCCCGCCGGGCGGTATCGCGTCCGCGCGCGAACCGTGACCAGCGAGGGGTACGTCACGGTGCCGAGCCGCGCGGTGGATCTGCGCGTACTCGCCGACGCGCAGCCGGCGACGAGCTGGCCGGTCGGCGGCGAGGCGACGCTCACGCCTCGCGTGGGCCTTCACTGGGCCGCCGTGCCCGGGGGCGTCGCGTACCAGGCGCGCTACCGCGCGGTGGGGACGCAGGGATGGCAGCAGCTGGACCCCGCGCCTGCGACGTTCGCGTCCATCCCACAGCGATTCGACCCCGGTGAGGAGCTCGAGTGGCAGGTACGCGTCGGCAACGAGGCAGGAAGCTGGTTCTCGTGGAGCCCGGTGGAGCGTTTCACCGTCGGCGCCTTCGAGGTGGAGTTCGCGACGATCATCGCGTCCGGGCAGGAAGCGACGGTGACCCGCGGGTACGAGGACGGCAGCCGCGACGAGCGACCGGTGCGGGAGATCGCGCTTACGCTTCCCTACGAGATGGCCGTGGTGCCGCTGACGAACGCGCAGCTGGTGCAGCTCGTTACCTACGCCGCCGAACGGCGCATGGTCGAGATTGACGAGCGGGGAGTGTGGACGAGCGGAGAGACGGCTTCCCCCGAGCAAGCAGACGCCACCGGCGATGCGGACGAAGGCGATGACCGTCGTGCACTCGTGGGCCTCGGCGAAATGGACTACGGCGAACAGTTCGGGCTGCGCTACGCCGACGGGACCGTCGAACCGGTCCCCGGCTACGAGTCACACCCGGCGATCGGCGTCACATGGCACGGAGCGGTGCGAATCGCGAACCTGCTCTCGTACGTCGAAGGGCGCGCGCCGGTCTACGACGCGAACGGGGCGGTGCTCGACACGGGTGCGAGCGGCTACCGACTGCCCACCGAGGCGGAGTGGGAATACGCCGCCCGTGGCACGACTACGAGGATCTACCCCTGGGGTGGATCGCTCTCCGGACGCGTGTCCAACTACTACCGCAGCTTCGACCCTTTCGAGGACGTGAACGAGCCGTTTACCGCGAACGGCGGCCCCACGAGCCCGGTAGGCTTCTTCGACGGGGCTGTCCGCAGCGGTTTTCAGACCGAGAGCGACGCCTCGCCGTTCGGGATCCGGGACATGGTTGGCAACGTCTGGGAGTGGTCGTACGACCGCTACGATCCGGGCTATTTCGCCGCGTCGCCTGAGACCGATCCGTGGGGGCCGGAGAAAAGCGACTTCGACGTCGAGAGCCGGGCGGTCGTGCTCGCCGTCGCGCTTGACCCGAATCAGCGCGTCGTGCGGGGGTCGGCGTGGAACACTCGCTTTCCCGACGTCAGGGCGACCAACCGCGGTCGCTACTCCGAGGGCGGGCGCAGCTACAGCATAGGTGTGCGTCTCGTGCGCGCCCCGCTGCCGTGATGCGACGCGGCTACTCGATTCCGAACTGCTCTTCGAGCTTCTCGTAGTAGTTGGTGATGCGGCGCACCCACTGCCGCTTGTCCTGGTACGGACGGTAGAAGAAACTGCGCTTGAACCCGTAGATCATGATGTTCTTCAGCTGCTTGGGAGAGATACTGAACCCGTCGATCGCCAGCTCGATCTCGCGCGTCACCGTAGTCTTGCTCACGAGGCGGTTGTCGGTGCATATGGAGAGGCTGAGGTTGCGGTCGAGCATCTGGCCCAGGCTGTGGTCGGAGACCGATTTCAGGTCGGGACAGGTCTGGAGATTGCTCGTCAGGCAGACCTCCACGGTGATCCGCTTGTCCGCGATGTAGTTCGCGAGCTGCTCGACGTAGCGCTCGCGGTCCTCCACGTCGTCTCCGTAGATCATGTCGGTCCGAAAGAGGCGCAGGCCGTGACCGATCCGGTCGGCGTGGATCTTCGTGATCGCCTGGAAGATCGACTCGGGGCCGTACGCCTCGCCTGCGTGGACCGTCTTCTTCATGAAGTTGCTGTGCACGTAGTCGTACGCTTCCTGATGCGCGCTCGCCGGATACCCGTACTCGCTGCCGGCGAGATCGAAGGCGACGACCTGGATGTCGGTTTCGTCGCGCAGCTTGACGCTGCCCTTCGCGAGCTCGAGCGAGGCCATGCGGATGAGCTCGTCGTCGCTCGAGTAGGGGTGAACGCGGGCGAGATCCCCGTAGTAGGCGCTGAACGCCGGGGTGAAGAAGCGCATGGCGGTGACGATGATGCCGTACTCGAACTCCGGTTCGTCGTCGAGACGCCTCGCGTTGAACTCGTCGCGAGCGCGACGCAGGCCGCGGTCGACCGATGCCATCACCTGTTCGAACGTCAGTCTGCCCGAGACGTGCAGCTGAGGCGCGAAGCGGACCTCCATGTAGCGAACGCCCTCGCTGATGTTGTCCTGCGCGAGCTCGTAGGCGATTCGCTCGAGGCTCTCGTGGTCCTGCATGACCCGACACGTATAGGCGAATCCGCGCAGGTAGTCGTCCAGGTCGGCGTAGGTATCCTTGAAAACCGTCTCCAGCAGCCCGTCGGCCGTATAGGACGGGAGCTCGATGCCCTGGTCGCGGGCGAGGTCGACGAGCGTTTCGGGCCTGAGACTTCCGTCGAGGTGCACGTGCAGGTCGTTCTTGGGAATCGCCCGGATGAAATCTGCCGGATACTTCACAGTGCCTCCTCGTGCTATCGTACCACGCCCGGCCGCGATTGGACGAGCTCCCGGAATCGGTTGCCACGGTCGAACTCGTTGCGGAACATGCCGAACGAGGCGCAGCCGGGCGACAGCAGGACGACCTCACCCGGTCGGGCGCGCCTCGACGCCGCCTCGAACGCGGCCTCGAGCGAGTCGTACGGGCCGGCGTAGGAGCCGCCGCGTTCGTCGAGGAGGCGGGCAATGTGCTCGGTCGCGGTGCCGGCGAGCAGGTGCAACGATGCGGCACGAGCGGCGATGCCGGCGAACTCATCGAGCGGCAGCCCCTTCTCGCTGCCGCCGGCGATAAGGTGTACCGGCGCGTCGAAGCTGTCGAGCGCCGCGCGGGCGGCCTGCGCGATCGTCGCCGCCGAATCGTTGACGTAGCGCACGCCGTCGGCGACCGCGACGACCTCGAGCCGGTGTGGTACTCCGGTGAACGACGCCGTCCTCCGGCGTACCTCCTCGGCCGGGACTCCGAAGAGCCGGGCCGCCACGCCGGCGTAGAGCAGGTTGACGCGCATGTGCCGGCCCACGAGCGTCGTCTGTTCAGGGACGAGCGCCACCGGCGCCTCGCCGTCGAGCCGGAGCACGCCCGTGCCGCGGTCGAAGGTGGCGACCGAGCCGGCGGGCGGAAGCGCGCGTTCGGCTGTGATGCGGACCACGCGCGAAGCATGGGGCGCGCGGTAGGCGCGCGACCAGGCGTCGTCGTCGGAGAGCAGACACCACTGATCCGGACGCTGACCGGCGAAGATGAGCGCCTTGTCGGCCGCGTACGCCTCCATGGAGTCGTAGTAGTCCTGGTGGTCCGGCAGGAGGTTCGTGATCGCCGCGACGTCGAAGGATGGTCGCTCGCCTGCGAGTCCGGCCGGCGTGAGCAGGAGGTCGCCGAGCTGGAACGAGGAGAGCTCGAGCACGACCGGTTCGTCGCCGTCGAGCTCGTGAACGAAGGTGAGCGGCGAGACGGTGATGTTGCCGCCGAGGCGGGCCGTCGGGTAGCGACCCGAGATCGCGTGATGAAGCGCTGTCGCGACGGTCGATTTGCCCTTCGTGCCGGTGATTGCAAGAAGCGGGCCGCGGTGTCGGGCGAGGAAGAGCGAGATATCGGTCTCGATCCTGCTCGCCTCGCGAAGCAGCGGTGCGGTGCGCGGTACGGCCGGGTTCTTCACGACGATGTCGGCACGGCGAAAATCATCGGCCTCGTGGCGGCCGAGCACGAACCGGACGGGGAGGCCGGCGAGCGAGTCGACGCTCTCGCCGAGCGCCGACTCGTCGCGCAGGTCGGTTACCGTGACATCGGCCCCGGCCTCCGCGCAGAAGCGTGCGGAGGCGGCCCCGCCGCCGTGCGCACCGAGCCCCATGATCACCACGCGGGCCCCGGCGAGGTCAGAAGAGGCCGTGCTGGATCTCGAACTCACGCTCGTCCTCCTCGTTGAGATACCGTCTGATCGCGAATCGTTCCCAGGGTTCGTTCCAGCTTCCGTCGATCGTCGCCTTCAGCCGGGCGAAGGTGGGCAGGTCCTCGGTGAACCCGTTCTCCCGCACGCCGCGTAGCCCGTCTTCGATCTCGCGCAGGTGGGGCAGTAGCGTCTCCCGTGCGCGGTGGAGCAGCTGGACCGAGCGGCGGCGTGCCTCTTCGGAGAAGTCGATCATCGAGTGCGCGATCGTTCGGTATTTGCAGGTGAAGGGATAGTACGGATACGTCTGGATGCCCTGTGGGACGAAGAGCCGGCTGAAGAACTTGGTCAGATCGCGGTCGAGCCACATGCCCGCGCGCGTGTAGCCGCGACCGGTCTCGCCGATCCACGTATCGCTGATCGATTGCTCGAGGCCGAGCGAGCGGATGCGGCCGCCGTCGGTTTCGACGTCGACGAGCGGATAAAGATCGGCCTCTACGAAGAGATCGCGGGTTCGGTAATGCGCGGTCGACGCGCTGGTTGTGCGCTCGATGAGCCGAGCCCGCCTCGGGCGGTACGTGAGGTCGAGCCGGAGCAGGTAGAGGTAGGTGAGGTCGCGGAACCGGTAGAGTCGAAAGAAGCCGGGTTGCGTGTTCGTCGCGGGATCAAAGAGATGGGTGAGTCCGCCGACGAGGTCCGGATGCCGCTGTGCGACCTGGTCGACGACGCTTCGAACCGCCCGGGTGAGCTCCCGATGCGGATCGGGTTGGCCTATGTCGTGGTGGACCGGAAACGAGGCGACTTCGATCTCCTCGGGGAGGCGGACGAAGAATTCTTCGTTCTGCGAGAAGTGGGCGGAGTAGTCCGTCGCCACCGGATCGAGCGAACGGAGCCGTGCGTCGATCTCGGGGTCACTGTAGTCGATGCGCAGCGTTCCCGACTGGAGTACCACTCCCATAGAATACCCTCTTTGTTCCTTGTGGGGAAACGAATTGTGCGCTATTCTGAGTTCATGCGAAGGCAGTTGTTCCTGCTGAGTCTCCTGGTCATCGCGCCGGCCGTCCATCTCGTCGGCGAGCCGTCGGTCGGTGTGATCGTCTATAGCGAAGGTCGCGAGGTCACGCTTCTCCGCGACGACACGCGGATCAGTCTCGACGCCGGTACGGGCGAAGCGCTTGGCGAGCCTGTCTACGCCTTCGATCAGATCACGACCGGTGAGGACACGTCCGCCGAGATTCAGCTGCTCACGGGCCGCAATATCGTGAAGATCGCCGAGAACACGACCTTCACCGTCGCCGAGCTCGGCGACGGTCGCAGCTCGCTCGGCGTGACCTACGGCCGGCTGCGAGCGCGTGTCGAACGGCTCGCCGGGACGAGCAGCTTCGAGCTGCGCGGCATCACCGCGAGCGCGGGCGTCCGCGGAACCGACTTCGCCTACGACCAGGTCCTCGACCCGGAGAGAGGTGATCTGTTCAACAGGGTCTCGTGTCTCGAGGGAGAGGTGACCGTCTTCGCTACGCGACGACCGGATGTGTCCGCGACGCTCGTTGCCGGCGAATCTGTTCTCGTCCCGGCCGGAGCCGGGCCGGAGGATGCGGTATTCGAACCCGTGCCGGAGGCGGTCCGGGGATTCTGGGCCGAGCGACCGTTCGTTCGCTCGCCCCGCGCGCCCGAAGAGATCCTCGACGAGTTTCCGGGAGTCCTCGGGCGTGCCACGCAGCGGCTCGGCGTGAGGCCTGAGGTGGCTACGCCCGCGCGGGACGAACCGATCGGGTCGGCGGTCGAGCATCCAGCCGGGAGCGACGACGAGGTCGACGCGGCGCAGGACCACCGGGACGGGGAGGGCGAAGGCGCCGGCCCCGGCGACACCGGAGATTCGGATGACGCGGCTGCGCGATCGTCCGAGGAGACCGAGCGTCGCCAGCGAGTCGCCCGGGCGCTGCGCACCACGGGGATCGCGCTGACAGGCGTTGGCTTGGTGACCGACCTCGTGGCGATCGGACTGTTCTACTTCGCAGACGATATCTTCCCGGCCTGGACGACGACTCACAACGAGTATCTTCGTCCGGTAGCTATCGTGGGGGTCGGTATGCTCACCGGTGGCCTGGTTTCGATCGTCGTTTCGCTCGCCGGCTCGCCGTAGCCTGCCGGGGTGCGGCTACGCGGCGTCGTCGGAGTCGGCGCGGAGTTCGTCCAGGTCGATCTCCTCCTCCGAACGTTGGTCTATCTCGTAGATCACCCAGTCGTCGCGGTCCCGGCGCAACGACACGATATCCACGATGCGTCGACCCATGATTCCCGCCCGCCCGGTGAGCTCAGCCTGCTCGTAGTCGGGGAGCCACCGCTCGTAGTCGGCCTCGTACCGCCGTTCTCCCTCGGGAGCCTCCAGCGCTTCGAGCTCGAGGTTCGCGACACCGTAGGGTGACTTCCCGTCCGAGAGCGTGGGCATGCCCGAGTCGCGCCACTGCTGGGCGTCGACGAAACCCGATTCCATTTCGACGCTCATTCGCTGGCGGTCCATCACAAAGAGGTTGGTGACCTCGCGGATGAGCGGCTTGCCGGCATCGTCGACGACCGCGTCCTCCATCGTCATGTGGTCGAGCGAGTTGATGCTCGTGTAGAAGGTGCGCACGACCTCCTCCGGGGGAAGGTCCGCGGTCGCTCGCGGCGCGAGCGCGTTGCGAATGATCGTCCCGGGGATCGTGCCCACAAGGATCACCACGACCGCGACGACGAGCGCGGTCCGCCCGTGCTTGCGTACGAGCTCCCGCCGTCGGAAACCCTCTTCGAGGCGCGCGATCGCCTGCTCGGCGGTCTGCTCGCGGCGTCGCCGCTGTTCATCGTCGAGCTCGGTGCGCACGCCGGATGCGCGCCATGCGCGAAGCACGTCGACCCATTCGGCTGTGGTCATACCCGATTCCTGCGCGGTGAGCTCGCGCTGGAGCGTAGACGAGACCTCGTCCCGGATGGTCACGTCGCGGTAGGATGCCGGTATCGGCGAGGCGGCTCGAACGCGCGCGTGCAGCTCTTCCTCGTCGTCGGAGTCGAACGGATAGGCTCCCGTTATGATGAAGTAGGCTGATGCGGCGATCGCGAAGCCCGTGTTGTCCTCCGGCTTCCTGTCCGGATGATTGAACCGCTCCATCCGGGCGATGCGCGCCGCGTAGTCCTGGTGTTCCCGGATCGCCTGCATGATATCGGGAGGCATGATAAGCACGCCACCGTCGTCGAGCAGGATGACCGTGCGCGTGTGAAACGCGAACGACGTCGCACCTTCGTTTTCGAGGACCGTGAGCGCCGTGGCCACGACCTCGAGCGCCGCGAGACGATCTGCGGACTCGTCTTCGAGGACGTCGGCGAGGAACCTGCCGCGGACGAGCGGGCCGTACACGTGGACTCTGCCGTTACGTTCGACGAATCCGAGAGCTCGCCATCGCTCCATGGCGCCGTTGCGGACCAGCCACCCGGTCTGCCGCTGCCGGCCGGCGAGCTTGCGCAGGCTCGGGCTGTTCGCCGGGATACCGGTATCCACGCCGAGGTACTCGTTGCCCCCGCGCTCGACGATGATGAGACCGTCTGAAATTATCGGTGATTGTTCTGCCATCTGTGTTCCGTCAAAGTAAGATCACATGCGGAGGCTCGATTCGTCAAACACCTCTGCGGTGAAGATGCGGATCGTCGTCGAAGGGTCGCTCCACGCCCCGGGCGGCAGGCCGGCTTTGCGGCACGTCTGTTCGAGGAAGGTGGTCCGGTCCCACGATCGTTCGGCGGCGACCTGGGGCAGCAGGAGACCCGAGTGGGGTCCGCGTTGGATCATGATGCCGTGCGTACCGGGGACGATGACCCTCGTATCGCTGATCGTTTCGAGCTTCGAGAGCACCGATATCTCCAACTCGAGCATGCCCAACTCATCTGACGTGAGCGGAGGAAACCGCGGGTCGCGGAACGCCGCGGCGTACGCCGCGTCGCGTACCGTATCGTAGAGCGGCCGCAGGGATTCGACGTGACCTATACAGCCACGCAGATGGCGCACCGTTGCGCGCACGAGGTGGAGCGTAACGAAGGCACCGGCCTCGATCTCGAGCTCGGCCCTCCGCGGCGGATAGTCGGGCTCCCTGGCCACGAGTTGCGACACGATCCGCTCGCGCGCGACGGTGAGCAGGGTCTGCCGGTCAATCGCTGAGAGCATGGTCCATTATGGGCCCGGTCGGGCGGTGTTTCAAGCTTCGTCGCGACCGAGCAGCCGCGATAGGCGCTCCGGTTCGACGACGACGTGCAGGTTCTTCTCCTGGGTCGGAAGGACGAGCCCCGGGGGGCCGTCCTTCGCCCGGCGTAGATACTTCACCTGCGTGTAGTAGAGGTCGGCACGACCGCTGGACTTCGCGCGGCTGAAGTGGACCGCGAGGTTCCCCGCGTCGAGCAGCACGTCGAGCGGGACGGTCTTGCCCTTCTGCGCACGCACGAAGACGTGCCCCCCGGGGAAGTCGCGCGTATGAAGCCACACGTCGTTTCCACGAACGTGCCGTCGCAGAAGCTGGTCGTTCTCCCGCGCGTTTCGGCCCACGAGGATGCGGAATCCCCTGGTGTCGAACTGGAGCCCCGGCATCCCCTCCTCGCGGTCGGCACCGCCCCTGCGCGGCGCCGCCTCTTCGACGATCCGTTCGAGCTCGGCGGTGGAGCGGTCGTCGAGAGACTCCAGCCCGGCGTGCACGGCGGCTACCCGGTTCTCGAGGTTCTGCCGCTCCTCCTCGAGCGCCTCGCGCCGCCGCCGCGTCTTCTGAGCCCGGTCGAAGTACGCCTGAGCGTTTTCCTGCGGCGTGAGGCGAGGGTCGAGCTCTATGCTCACGATCACGTTGTCGTTGGTGTAGTCCTCCACCTCGACGCGGCTGGAGCCGGGAACGATGCGGTAGAGATTGCTCACGATGAGCTCGCCGATGGTGCGCAGCCGGTCGGGGTCCTCGCCGTGCTCGTCTTTGACGCGCAGTCGCTCGAGGCGCCTGCAGGCGGCGGCGACCCGCCCCGAGAGTGCGGACCGGGCGCCGTCGAGCGCCTTCGTTCGCCGTTCGGCTTGCTCGACCTCGTGATAATGGGTACGCACCTGCTCGTCTACGTCGTGCTCCCAGCGCGGGGTGAACGAATCGAGCCTCGGGTCGCTGCTCGGCTCGACGTCGGCGTCTTCTACGAAGAAGCGTTCCCCGCTGACCTCGCCCCGAGCGGGGCGGCGGAAGAAGGCGTCGAGTATCCGACCGCAACCGTCGGTGACGATGCAGTTCGCCGCGCCTCCCCAGAGGCGGATCCAGAGGATCGTGCGCTCGCCGGCGCGTTCGAGGTCGATGCGCACGATCCGGTCGGCGTTCACCTGACGGGCGTCGACGATGTGCGCCCCCTTCGCCCGCGCGTGCAGGAGCTGCGCGAAGCGCTGCCGCACCCGCGGCTTGTGCGGCTTGTGCGGGGTCGAGTGGATCCGGGTCTTTCCGGTCTCGAGCGACACGCGCACGAAGAACCGCTGTCCGGGCCGGAAGATCTCCAGGTAGAGGTTGCGGAAATCGGGCTGGATCACCTGCTGGACGAAGGCGCCCGGCAGGTCGATCTCGGCGAGCACCGCGTCGATCTCGCGCCAGTTGAGCGACAATCAGACCACCGCCTCGAGGAAGGTCTGCCGGCGCGCGTTGAAGGTCGCCGCACCGCGGGGCGCGAGGACGAGTCGGTCGTGTGCCGGCCACGGAGTCTCGATCATAATGTGCCTCGATCGCCGAACGTTCGCAGGATCGTTCGCGCTTCCCCTACAAGATAGAAACTGCCGCACACAACGATAAGGTCCTCCGGGCGCGTGAAGGTCCGTTCGAGCGCGTCGGTCACCGACGAGGCGACGCTGCACTCCGCCCCGGTCGCCCGACACGCGTCGTAGAGCGAGTCGATGTCGCTCTCCTTGAAGCTCCCGGGCCGCGTGACGACGATCCGCGGGAAGGTGGCCGCGAGCAGGGCGAGCATCGCCTCGTGGTCCTTGCCGCGGACCGAACCGAAGACCGCGGTGCGGCGCGACCGGTCGGGTTCCAGATCGGCGGCCGTGCTGCACAGGTGCGCGATCGACGTCGGCGTGTGCGCGCCGTCGAGGAGGACCGGAGGCGAACCGCCGACGAGCTCCGCGCGGCCCGGGATCCACGCGCGCGCGAGCCCGCGGGCGACGGTGTCGTCCGGGATCGAGGGGTAGAGGCTCGTGACCACGAGCGCGGCGAGCGCCGCGTTGTCGGCCTGGACCGTTCCGGCGAGCCGAAGGTGTGCGCCGATGACTCGGTCCGGGGGCAGCACGAGGTCGACGCGCGTTCGTCCGCCTTCGAGCGCGACGTCGAGTCTGGAGACCGTCTCCGCCAGCGAGACGACAGGTGCCCTCCGCAGTCGGGCGATGCTGCGAAGCGTCGCCTCGGCCTCCGGCTGCTGGCGACCGAGAAAGACCGGAGCTCCGGCCTTGATCACGCCTCCCTTCTCGCCGGCGATTTCGCGTAGCGTCGTGCCGAGGTACTCGGTGTGCTCGAGTTCGATGGGAGTGACGACCGAGGCGAGCGGGTCGACCACGTTGGTCGCGTCGGTCCGCCCCCCGATGCCGACCTCGACGACCGCGACGTCGCAGGCGGTCGTGCGAAACGCGAGGAACCCGAGGAGCGTGAGCAGCTCGAACGTCGTAGGCAGCTCGGCGGGAGCCAGACGGCCGCGCTCGGCGTCGATGTCACGCTCGATTCGACGAAACAGCGAGAGCGCCACGTGGTCGGTGAGGCTGCCGTCGAGCACGCGAACGCGCTCGCGGTAGCTCTCCACGTGCGGCGAGGAATAGACGCCGCACCTCATGCCCGCCTCGTGGAGCACCGCGGCGAGGAAGGCCCCCGTGGAGCCCTTGCCCTTCGAACCCGCGACGTGGATCACCGGAGTTGCCCGGTGCGGCGCTGCGTAGCGCGCGAGCAGGCGGTGCATTCGCTGCAATCTGTGGGCCCGTGGCCGATAGCCGCCGCGGTCGATCGCGAGGAAGGACTCGAACCAGCGGTAGCCTTCCTCGACGGTGGAGATCACGCCGAAACCCCGCTCCCACCCGGTGGAACGCTCGTCATCGCTACTGCGCGGTTCCGCGGGGGCGGTCGCGTACCGCGCGGGCGTGCCAGTGGAAGCCCTCGTACTCGGCGAGCACCGCGACGTGTCGGGCGATCTCGTCGTAGGCGCCCGGCGAGACCTCGACGATGCTCGAGCGCTTGACGAAGTCGGCGACCGACACGCCCGACCAGGTTCGCGCGAAGCCTCCGGTGGGAAGCACCGCGTTCGCCCCGGCCGCGTAGTTTGCGAGGCTGAACGCAGAGTGCGCGCCAACGAGGATCTCGCCCGCGTTGCGCACGAGGCTCGCGGTCTCCCACGGCGCGGCGGTGCGGATCTGGAGGTGTTCCGGCGCGAAGGCGTTGACCACGTCGATCGCCTCCTCGATCGATGCGGTCACGATCACTCCCCCGTAGCCGGCAAAGACCTTGCGCAGGAAACCCGCGCGAGGCTCCGGCGTCGCGTCGATGTGCGCTCCGGCGAGCCGCGCGACCTCGTGCGCGAGCTCGGAGTCGGGGGTGACGAGCAGCGCCTGCGAGTCCGATCCGTGTTCGGCCTCGATCAGCAGGTCGACCGCGGCACGCTCGGCGTCGGCGGTGGCGTCGGCGAGGATGATCGATTCGGAGGGGCCGGCCGGAAGGCCCACGTCCACGCGGTCGCGCAGCAGCCGCTTCGCCGCCGCGACGTACGCGCTCCCTGGTCCGACGATCTTCGCGACCGGTTCGACGCTCTGCGTTCCGAGCGCAAGCGCCGCGAGCGCCTGGACTCCCCCCACGCGATAGACGACGTCGACACTGCAGCGACGCGCGGCGTACAGACAGGCGGCGTCCACCTCGCCGGCGGTGTCCGGCGGCGTGGCGACCGCGATGCACGGGACGCCGGCGAGGCTCGCCGGTACGGCGAGCATGTAGAGCATGGACGGGAAGCTGCCGCGACCCCGGGGAACGTAGAGCCCCACCGAATCGATCGGCGTCGTGCGCTCGCCGGCGAGCAGGCCCGGGCGCACCTGCGTGAGCTCGAGGTCGTGCGGGAGCTGACGGCGGTGGACGGCGCGGACGTTCTCGATCGCGAAGTCGAGCGCGTCGCGCACCTCAGCCGGGAGCGATCGCTCGGCCTCCTCGAAGGCTTCGTCGGGAACGGCGATGGCAAGGTCGGCCGGGGCGCCGTCGAGGCGAGAGCTGTGTTCTCTCACCGCCTCATCGCCGCGCTTTGACACCGAGTCGATGATCTGCTGCGCCACCGGCATCAGCTCCTCGACGTTCTGCTCGGAGCGCGAGAGAACCCGCGAGCGTTCCTGGTCCGATAGCGTGGCCCATCGGCGGACGGGAATGGTCATCGCGATACGCTACCCGGTCTCGTTCCGGCGGTCAATGCGCCTTGCCGAAAGATAGTGGTTCGAGTAGCATTCCGCTCATCAATCCCCGGAGGACATCATGATTATCAGGCCGATGATACGGAACAATATCTGCATGAACGCGCACCCGGAGGGGCTCGCCGTCGAGGCGCAGAAGCAGATCGACTACGTGAAGAGCCGGGACCGCATCGACGGCCCGACGCGTGTGCTCGTGATCGGCGGCTCGGCCGGCTACGGCTTTGCCTCGCGGATCGTCTCCGCGTACGGGTGCGGCGCGTCGACGATCAACGTCGCCTTCGAGCGGCCGGCCTCCGGAAAGCGCACCGCGACCGTCGGGTGGTACAACACCGAGTTCTTTGAAGAGCGGGCGAAGGACGACGGCCTCGACGTCGCCACGATCTACGGCGACGCGTTCAGCGACGAGATCAAGCGCGAGACGGTGCGCCTCATCCGCGAGAAGTGGAACGGCGGGGTGGATCTCGTTGTCTACAGTCTCGCCGCGCCGGTGCGAACCGACCCGAAGACGGGAGAGACGTACCGATCGGTGCTGAAGCCGGTGGGCGAGCCGTTCACCGCGCGAACGATCGACACGATGACCGGCGAGTTCAAGACCGTGACCGCCGAGCCGGCGACGGAGGCGGAGATCCACGCGACGGTGAAGGTCATGGGGGGCGAGGACTGGGAGCTCTGGATCGACCGGCTGGTCGAGGAAGGGCTGCTTGCCGACGGCGTGAAGACCGTCGCGTACAGCTACATCGGACCCGAGCTGATCGCGCGGGTCTATCGCGAGGGGTCGATCGGCAAGGCGAAGGAGCACCTCGAGGCGACCTCGCAGGGGCTGAACGCCAAGCTCGCGGGTATCGCCGGATCGGCGTTCGTGTCGGTGAACAAGGCGGTCGTCACTCGCGCGAGCTCGGTGATTCCGGTGGTGCCGCTCTACGGCGTCATCCTCTTCCGCGTCATGAAGGAGATGGGGCTGCACGAGGGGCCGATCGAGCAGATCTACCGGCTCTTCGCCGAGCGGCTCTACGCCGGCGACACGGTTCCGGTCGACGAAGAGGGGCGCATCCGGATCGACGACTGGGAGATGCGCGACGACGTGCAGAAGCGCGTGCGCGAGATCTTCGACACCGTCGACGAGGAGAGCCTCGGCGAGCTGACCGACCTGGAGGCGTATCGCAACGAGTTTCTCAGAATCCACGGGTTCGGTGTCGAGGGCGTGGACTACGACGCCGACGTCGAGCCGTAGGCGATACGCGGCGGGATGACAGCTCAAAGCTCATTCGCTAAGATGTGAGGAAACTCAGGAGGGCATCAGTGAACTATTTTCCCGATATCCCCACTATCCCCTACGAAGGGCCGGACTCGACCAATCCGCTCGCGTTCAAGTACTTCAACGCGGACGAACGCGTGGGCGACCGTACGATGCGCGAGCACCTGCCGTTCTCCATCGCGTACTGGCACACGATGAACGGACGAATGGCCGATCCGTTCGGCGTCGGGACCGCGATCAGACCGTGGGACGAGATCACCGATCCGATGGATCAGGCGAAGGCGCGGATGGATGCGCTGTTCGAAATCCTCGAGAAGCTCGGCGTGCGGTACTTCTGTTTCCACGACCGCGATATCGCCCCGGAGGGTGAGACGCTCGCCGAGACCAACAAGAACCTCGACGAGATCGTCGAACACACGAAGAAGCTCGTCGACTCCTCGAACGTGTCGCTGCTGTGGGGCACCGCGTGTCTGTTCACGAACCCGCGGTTCGTGCACGGCGCGTCGACGAGCTGCAACGCAGACGTGTTCGCGTATTCGGCCGCGCAGGTGAAGAAGGCGATCGAGGTGACCCAGTACCTCGGCGGGACGAACTACGTCTTCTGGGGGGGCCGTGAGGGCTACGAGACGCTGCTGAACACCGACATGGCTCTTGAGCTCGACAACATGGGCCGATTCATGCAGATGGCCGTCGACTACGCGAAGGAGATCGGCTTCAAAGGCCAGTTCCTGATCGAACCCAAGCCCATGGAGCCGACGAAGCACCAGTACGACAGCGACGTGGCCGCGTGCCACGCGTTTCTCCAGAAGTACGACCTCGTCGATCACTTCAAGATGAACATCGAGCAGAACCACGCCGTGCTCGCCGGGCATACCTTTGCGCACGAGCTGCGCTATGCCCGGGTGAACAAGATGCTCGGAAGCATGGACGTGAACCAGGGCGACTACCTGCTCGGCTGGGATACCGACCAGATGCCGACCGATCCGACCGAGGCGATGCTCGCGATGTACGAGGTGCTCGCCGCCGGTGGAATCGCGCCGGGCGGGATGAACTTCGACGCCCACCTGCGTCGCGGTTCCTTCGAGCCGTCGGACATTTTCATGGGTCATATCGCCGGCATGGACGCCTACGCGCGCGGTCTGAAGGCGGCGCACGCGCTGCGCGAGAGCGGCGAGATTGAGGAGTTCATCGCGAACCGCTACTCCAGCTACTCCTCGGGCATCGGCAGGAAGATCGTGGACGGGCAGGTCGGGTTCAAGGAGCTCGAGCAGTACGCGCTCGAAAACTCGATCATCACGAACTCATCGGGCCGCCAGGAGATGCTCGAAGGCATTCTGAGCCGGTACCTGTGACCCGATGAACATGGAGGCTTTCGTCCTCGGGTCGGGCGGTACGATGCCGTTGCCGTCGAGGCATCTGACGTCGATCCTGCTCCGCCGCGAGGGCGAGCTCTTCCTCTTCGACTGCGGAGAAGGTACCCAGATCAGCATGCGCCGGCTGAACCTGAGGTGGAAGAAGATCAGCGCGATATTCGTCTCGCACACTCACGCCGATCACGTGACCGGGCTGCCGGGGATGCTGATGCTCTCCAGCCAGGTCGAGCGCGACGACCCGCTGTACGTGATCGGCCCGCCGCGGATCGGGCAGTTCATCGAGGCGAGCCTGGACGTGCTTGAGATGTACATCAACTACGAGATCGTGGTGAAGGAGATCGCCGACCCGCGGAACAAGCAGGTGGTCTATCAGGGCGACGGTTTCTCCGTCCGTTCGATTCCGCTCTCGCACTCGCGGGCGTGCGTGGGGTACGTCCTCGAAGAAGACCCGCGGCCCGGACTCTTTCACCCTGAGCGGGCACAGGAGCTCGCGGTTCCGCGCGGGCCCCTGTGGGGGCGCCTTCAGGCAGGCGAGACGGTCACGCTCGACGACGGGCGTACGATCGAGCCGCGCGACGTCATGGGCTCGCCGCGTCGCGGTCGCAAGTTCAGCTACGTCACCGACACGCTGCCCCTGCCTGCCATCTCGCGCGAGGTCGCCGAGTCGGACCTCTACGTCAGCGAGGGGATGTTCGAGCACGAGTTGCGCGAGACGGCACACAGCAAGCGCCACATGACCGCCCGCGAGGCCGCGCAGATCGCCGCGGAGGCCGGCGGTATCAGACGGATGGGGCTGATACACTACAGCCCTCGCTACACCGAGCGGGATCTCAAGCGCCTGCTCGTCGAGGCACGCGAGATCTTCCCGGACACGTTCCTTACGCGCGATCGGCAGACGATTCCAATACCGTACGAGGACGAGGAGACCGTGTGATCGAGGTGAACGAGCTGTCGCGGAGATACGGACCGCTCGTGGCCGTCGACCGCGTGAGTTTCGCCGTACGCCCGGGTGAGGCAGTCGGGTTGCTCGGTCCGAACGGTGCCGGCAAGACGACGATCATGAAGGCACTCACCGGCTATCACTACCCCCACGGAGGCAGCGCGCGCGTCTGCGGGATCGACGTGGAGGAGGACCCGGCCGGCGCGAAGCGGCGGCTTGGATACCTGCCCGAGGACGCGCCGGCGTACGCCGACCTCACCGTTGCCGAGTATCTGGAGTTCGCCTGCGGCGTTCGCGGCATCGTGGGGCCGGCGAGCCGGACGGCTCGCGAGCGCGTGGTCGAGATCGCATCGCTCGGGAAGGTGCTGCGCCGGCCGATCTCAGAGCTTTCCCAGGGGTACCGGCAGCGGGTGGCGCTCGCGCAGGCTCTCGTGCACGAGCCGCAGGTCGTCGTCCTCGACGAGCCGACGAGCGGACTCGACCCGAACCAGATCGTCGAGTTCCGCGGGATCGTGCGCGACCTGGCGCGGGATCGCGCGGTCCTGCTCTCGACGCACGTGCTCCGCGAAGTCGAGGCGGTGTGCGATCGTGTGCTGATTCTCGACGAGGGTCGTCTCGTCGCCTCCGGTACCGCCGACGAGATCGGGCGCGAGCTGGCCGGTCGGACCGTGGTGGCGGTGGAGTTTGCTTCGCGGCTGTCGGCGAGAGCGCTTGCCGAGCTCGCCGAGCTGGGCGAGGTGATCGACGTCGATCGTGAGCGACCCGCCGCGGGTGGAGGGGGGCCGTCGGGTGGTTCGCTCGTGCGCATCGCGCTGCCCGAAGGCTGCAGCGGAGAGACTGTATTCGACTGGGCCGTTGCGCGATCGCTGCGCATACGCAGCCTCGTACCGGAGCGCTACTCGCTCGAGGATCTGTTCGGCCGGCTGACCGGCGGAGGGGAGAGGTGATCGGGATGCTCGCTCTCGCGCGGCGTGAGCTGCGGGGCTACTTCAATTCTCCGGTTGCCTACGTCGTGATCGCCGGGTTTCTCGTGTTCACTTCCACGTGGCTCTTCGTGATCAACGACTTCTTCGCCGCGAACATCGCGTCGCTGAGGAGCTACTTCGGGGTCATGCCGGTCGTCCTCGTCGTGCTGGTGCCGGCGCTCACGATGCGGACGTGGGCTGAAGAGCGCCGCGCCGGTACCGACGAGGTTCTCCTCGCCGAGCCGCTCGGCGAAGCCGCGCTCGTTGGGGGGAAGTACGTCGCCTCGCTGGTTGTGCTGTGGATCGCCGTCGGGCTGACGGCCTTCGTGCCGCTCACGGTCGCGCCGCTGGGAGACTTCGAGCGCGGTGAGATCGTGGGGCAGTACCTGGGGCTGTTGCTGCTCGCCGCGGCCGCCGCCGGCGTCGGGCAGCTCGGTTCGGCGCTGGCGCGGAACCAGGTGTCGGCGTTCGTCGTGACCGCCGGCATTCTCCTCGCGCTCGTCCTCGCCGGCAGCGTGAACGCCGTAGTCGAGCTTCCCTCGTGGCTCGCTTCGGTGCTCGCGTATCTCTCGATCGACGAGCGCTTGCGCAGCTTCAACCGTGGCGTCCTCGACACCCGCGATGCGGCGTACTTCGTGCTGTTGGCTGCGGTTTCGCTCTTTCTCACAACGCGTGCGATCGTTCTGGGGAAGCTGCGATGAGGCCGATAGCGCGCCGCTTCCTGGCGACGAGCGCGCTCGGCGCACTGTTGGTGGTGCTGCTGGTCGCGAACAGCCTCACCACGTTCGCGAGGATCGACCTCACCGAGGATCGGATTCACACGATATCCGAGACGTCGGAAGAGGTGGTGGCCGAGCTCGAGCACGAACTGACGATCGCCTACTACGTGTCCGGGCGGTTGCGCGAACGCTATCCGCAGCCCCGCGAGATCATCGATCTGCTGCGCGAGTACGAGGCGACAGCCGGAGGGGCGATCCGCGTCCGTCTGGTCGATCCCGACGAGCTGGACGACGAGGGGCGCGTGGAGGCGCTCGGTGTGGTCCCGCAGCAGCTGCAGACGAGCGAGGACGGCGAGCAGAGCGTGGCGGTCGTGTACAGCGGGATCGTGCTCGAGTACCTCGACCGCCGAGAGTCGCTGCCGTTCGTCTTCGGCACGACGACGCTCGAGTACGAGCTCACGGGCGCCGTTTCCAATCTCGTACGCGACGATCCGCGCGACGTGGTCTTCGTGCTCGGAAACCGCAGTGAGCGCCTGGAAGAATCGTATCGCTTCGTGGCGAACGAGCTCGCGCAGGGCTTCGAGGTGAGCTCGCGCGCGCCCGGCGAGCCGATCGCCGATACGACCGAGGCGGTCGTCGTCACCGACGCCCAACGCCTGTCGACCGATGAGGTGGCGGCTCTGGAGGACTACCTCTCTCGGGGAGGAGCGGTCCTCGTCGCGTTCGAGCGCGTGGAGGTCGACGTGGCGGAATCGCTCGGCGCGAGCCGGGTGGAATCCGCGCCGATCTATCGGATGCTTCGCGAGCGTGGGATCGTGCCCGGCGAAGAGCTCCTGCTGGACGAGAGCAACAACCGCATCACGGTGGAAGAAGCATCCGAGGATGCCGCGCAGCGGGTCGCGCGCACCTACGCCTACCCGCACTGGGTCGAGGTGCTCGAGCAGTACACCAGCGCGACGCATCCGGTGACGGCTCGGTTCCCCGGGCTCGATCTCTACTGGCCCGCCTCGGTCGCGGTGCGCGGTGACTCGGAGGCACGGATCATCGCGGCATCGACGCCGGAAGCGTGGCTCATGCGCGAGCCGTTCGTGCTCGAGCCGGGGAGCGAGGCCGATCTCCGTCGGGACGCCGATGCGACGGGCGGCCAGCACGGCGTCGTCGCGGTGTGGACCTCCGACGACGAGCGTGACGGACGACTCGCGGTGGTGTCTGACTCCGACTTCCTGCGCGACGCGCTCGTCCAGGCCACCGGTAGCGCGCACAACATCGGGTTCGTGCGCAACCTCGTCGATTGGCTCGGGAGCGACGAAGGGCTTCTCGAGGTCCGCACGCGCGCGCAACGCGATCTGTCGCTCGACGCGATCGCCGAGCCGGCGCGCGCGCGCACCGTGAGATTCACCGCCCGGGCGGTGAATCTCGTGCTCGTCCCGGGTGCCGTCGTCCTCGTGGGGGTGGTACGGCTCTCACGCAGGAGGCGTCGCGGCCGCGCCGGGGAGGGGTCGTGACCTATCGAAGGCGGATCGTCGTGCTCGTGACGGCGAACGCGCTGCTCGCGGCGGCTCTCGTGGTCGGCGCGATCGTCGAGCGGGAGAACGAGCCGCTCGACGAGCCCCTGATCGCCGGCGAGCTCTCGGACGTCGGTCGGGTCTCCTTCGAAACCCGGGGCATGGCACTCGAACGCACGCCACAGGCGTGGGACGTCGTCGTCGACGACCGGTCCTACCCCGCGCGCGAGGACCGGGTCTCCGAGCTCGTAGACGAGCTCGCCCGCGCGCGGATCGTCCGTCGCGTCACCGAGGAACCGGCGCTGCACGAGCAGTTCGGCGTCGACGATGCCGGCGGGCGGTTGCTCACGGTCGAGCACGGCGGTGGCGAATCACGGCTCGTCTTCGGAGACGCCGTGCAGGGTGCGATCTACGTCAGGCACGCTGGGCGCGATACGGTGTGGCTGGCGCGCGCCGCGCTCGACTTTCATCTCGACCGGGGAGCGGTCTACTATGCGCTTCTGAGGCTCTTTCCCGAGAGCGCCCGACCGCAGGAGGTCGTGCGACTGTCGGTCGCGACGGCGGCCGAGGAGTACGAGCTCGTGCGCCGGCCCGCGGAGAGCGGGGAGCGCTGGGAGATCGGCGCCGAGGGAGCGGGGCAGGGTGTCGCGGGAACAACGGCGGACGGGGAGGTCGCAGCCTCGCTCGCGCGAACGGTCGCCGACCTCGTGGGCTCGGGCTTCTACGCCGGGGATGCGTGGGACGGGCTGCCGGTCGTGGCGCGGGTGTCCTTCGACCTGGCCGACGGCCGGTCGTTCGCCGTGGAGATTCGCGACGAGGGAGGCATGTTCGTCGCCCGCCCGAGGGGTCCGGCGCTGCCCGGCGAGGCCTACGGAGGGCTCACCTACACGCTCGAACCGGACACGTTGCGGCGTGTGGCGCCGTCGCTCGAGTCTATAGCCGGAGGAGCGTAATCACTCTTCGCCGGCGAGGTGCTGGGTAACGAATTGACGGTACTTGCGCGGGTCGGGGCGGAATCCGACGATGCCGCCGGGTTCGTTGGCGGCGTGGTCGAGGCTGCGCTCGGCCTCGGTGAGAACGCGACGCGCCTCGACGAGTCGACCGTTTCGCGCACTCAGCCCGATGATCGAGTCGGGGTGGCGCTTGCGGAACGACTCGGCCTGGCGCAGCCCCTGCGGGAGCTCGGTGTTCGGCAGCACGACGCAGTACGAAGTCGGGTCGTACTCGAAGCAGAGGTCTTCGAACTGGAAGGTCCCGAGAACTTGTTTCGCACGCTCGACGTACGCCTCCTCGCCGACCATGCCGGGGAACCGTACGATGAGACAGGTGAGGTCCTGGTCGTTGTACGCCGACCGCTCGAGCTCGAGCCCGAGGCGGCGTTCGAGGTGGTCCCGGTGCGACAGCCCGGTGACCGGGTTGAACAGCGTCCCCGGATCACCCGGTTCGGTCGCGATCTCCTCGACCGAAATCTCTTCGTACGAGTGATCCCAATCGGATTCCGACAGCCGGTCGTGGGTCTCGGGGGCCACGACCGCGCCCGAGCCCGGTGGCGCGTATTCCGGTTGCGGCGCTGATTCCGCAGGCGCGTCACCGGCGGGTGTCTCGGGCTGCGGTGCTTGGGTCGGCGCGCCACTCGGATGAGCGGGAGCGCTCGCGGCGCGTGTGGGCGATGGCGCACCGTCGGCGCGCCCGAGCGCGAGCGCGACGAGGACGGTGAGAAACGCGAACACGAGCAGCGATACGAGGCTGTCGCGAAGCGCGGGGTAGGCGTCGGTGAAGCTGAGGACGCGGTAGACCGCGTCGAGGTAGAACCGGGAGCCGCCGTCGAGGGCGATCTGTTCGCGCAGGCGGACCTGACCGACGTCGTTGAGGCGATACTCGGGGTAGCCGCGGAAGCCGGCGAAATCGCTTGCCGGTACCGCGAGCAGATCCGCCTCGGCCGTCCAGACGTAGCGCAGGCCGCGTTCAGGGTCGAAGAGGACGACCGCGCGGACGGTGGGTACGATCGACGCGTACTCGCGCAGCAACTCGGTCACCGGGGCGTCGGTCTCGCCTTGCTCGGCGAGCTGCGACTGAAGCCTCCCGAAACTCGCCTCCGCCTCGCTCAGGTTCGCGTTTCGCGCAGTGGTGAGCCGCCCGAGGACGAGGACGACGAGGACGACGAGCACGAGGACGCTGAAGACGGTGTAGAGCAGGCCGAACCGGCGGATCATGCGTGAAGTATAGGCGAATTCCGGATTCCTGTGGAGCGGTTTTCGCTTGTCGGCGCTCGTCACCCGGTAGTAAGGTGATCGTATGGTACGTCATCGCGCGCTTCCTTCAGGCTGGTATCCCGCCACGGCGGACGATATCCGTGCGCAGTGCGAGAGGTGGGAACGCGACGCGCCGCCGGTGCCCACCGACTGTGCCGCCGCCGTGGTGCCGCACGCCGGATGGGCCTTCTCCGGGCGCATCGCGTACCTCGCCCTGCGAGGCCTGCGCGAGGACGCCGATACCGTTGTGATCGCCGGCGGGCATCTGCGGCCGGACGACCGCGTGAGGATCGCACCCGAGGACGCCTACGAGACGCCGCTGGGAGCCCTCGAGGCGGACGGAGATCTCGCACGGCAGCTGCGCGAGCGTCTTTCGTGCGCCGACGATACGACGCCCGACAATACCGTCGAGGTACAACTGCCGCTGGTGGCCGCGCTCCTTCCGCGCGCGCACGTGCTCTACCTTCGTTGTCCTCCAAGTGACCTCGCGCAGACCGCGGGTACCACGATCGCCGAGTACGCCGCTCGCACGGGCCGAACGATCTGCGTCGTCGGCTCGACCGACCTCACGCATTACGGGCCGGCGTACGGGTTCACTCCCGTCGGGGTCGGGAGCGAGGCCGTCGAGTGGGTGCGGACGGTGAACGACCACGCGATCATCACCGCGATGGCCTCGCTCGACGCCGGGCGTACGATCGAGCTCGGTAACGAGCAATCGGCGGCGTGCAGCTCGGGTGCGGCGGCGGCGGCGATCGCCTTCGCGCGGGCGCAGGGCGCTACGCACGCTACGGTCGTCGCGTACGGTCAGAGCTACGACGTCCGTCCCGACACGTCGTTCGTGGGGTATGTGGGTATCTGTTACTCGTCCTCGCAGCGCTCGAGCGCTGCGCAGACGTAGGAGTTGAGACGTTCGTGCGCGCGCTCGAGCAGCTCGTCGAACGACACCGCTTCGCCGTCTGCGCGCAGGTGGGTCAGCGCCGGGAGAAGCGCGCGAGCGGCGAGGGCGGACTCGAGCGATTCGCCCTCCGGTGATTCCAACGTCTGCGTGAACCGCGACCGCACCGATACCGCGCGCATCGTTTCGCGAAGGCGCTCGAGCACCGTTCGCGGGGGTGCCGCGGGCGCCCGCCCGCCGGCGGCCTCGTGAACCGCACCCCCGCCGGGGCGTTCCGGCGCGGTCGCCGGGGCCCGCACGTCGAGCGGCGCACCGCGGCCGCGAACGCGGGTGACGCCGACCGACAGTCCGCCGGCAAAGTCGGCAAAACGCTCGGCGTAGGCCGACAGAAGCGGCTGCACCCACCTCGCAGGCTCGTCGCGGTCGCGCCGCACCCCGGGTCGGTCGAGCAGGAAGCCGTAGTGGCGACCGGCGAGCGGCGCGAGACGTGAGGACGACGCGGTGAACAGACGGTGGAGGTAGCTTCCGCGCGGGTACGTTTCTCCGTCGGGATAGGAGAAATCGGCGCCGAACACCCTGATTCTCCGCGCGCCGAGCCGGACCGCCAGGTCCACGGCTGCCTGGGTAACGTTGCCGCCGCGGGCGTCGAGGTACGGCGCGTCGAGCCCGAGCGCGCCGATGAGCGTGTGCAGCGGATGGTCGCTTCTCACCGGGTGTCGTGCCGAGAGGCCGGCGAAGAGCGAGGGGAGCATCGAGAGCTCGGCCGCAACCGGCACGTCGGGGAAGCCGGCGGTGAGGTAGTGCTGGTAGGTGGCCGCCTGGCAGTCGATGGAGACCACGAGGTCGGGCCGGACGCGGTGTGCGAGCATCACGGGTAACGCCGTGTCGACCGCCAGCAGCGGAGTCGAGGCGTCCGCGGCGAGGTGGGGGAGCGCGTCGGCGAGCGAGGGGCCGGCGGCAGCGACGTGGACCTCCCCGCTCCACGACGGGAGCGTGCGGGCGTGGGCGGCGGGGATGTTCAGGATCGTGTTCCGCATCCACCGCAGTCCGAAGCGCGCCTGGACGGCCAGGTCGGTCCGAAGTCGCTCGGCGATTCGCCCGAGCGCCCGGCGGTACGGATCGAAGGCGTCGGGCTCGGCGGACACGCGACCTGGCAACTCGACCACGGCCAGGTCGCCGTCGACGGGGGCGCAGTAACGCGTCGACACATCGTGCCCGAGGTTGCTCGGGTCCGCGAGCGCGACCGAACGACTGCGCAGCAGCCCGGTGAGATCGTCGCGCGTGAACGCCGACCTCACGAGCCGCAGGTCCGGTTCGACGACGAGTACCCGCCGACCGCGCGCGGCGATTGCGCGGATGTGATGGCACGCTCCCATTCCCAGCACCACGACGAACCCGGCGTCGCCGGCGGTGTCTGCGAGGCGCTCGGCTTCGCGAAGGGGTGCGTACCCGGAGTGGAAGAGCGCCGGGCGGCGAGGGCGCGCGAGGCCGTTGACCCGCGAGCCGTCTCGAGCCGCAACGACCACCTCGTCCGGGCGCGGTGCTGCCGCCTCGATCGCGCGGGCGAGGGTGTGGGGAAGCGCGGCGAGGTTGGCGTCGAGCAGATTCACGCGAACGTCTCCTCGAGCGACGCGATCTCGGCGAGCAGCGCCGCACGCACGGTCTCCCACGCTCGCGCTTGCGCGGTACGGTCGCTGTCGGGGACCGGCTTGTACCACCGCAGCAGTTCCGGCAGGGCGAGCGAGACGGCGAGGTGGGCGAGCGCCGCGTGCTCGAACGCGAAACGCTGCGGGGTCTGCGGCGGCTCTGACTCGCGGACGAGCCGGCGCAGCTCGCCCATGCGTCGCGACACCGTGTGGCGGCGGGACTCGTGATCGGGCCAATCGAGCTGGTGCCAGTCGACTCCCGGGTGCCGGCGCGGGAGCGCGGCAAGCCCGGACTCGTCGATCGCGGGCAGCCCGGCGAGCGCGGGAGAGGGCGCGAGCACCGTGAGCGGGTGGTACCGTTCGGGGGCGTTTCTGGTGAACCAGCGCGCGTACACCGCGAGCGTACGGTCGCTCGTCCACCCACCGCGAAGATCGGTGTGTGCGTGGACTGCGTGGTAGAGGCCCGTCGTCTCCGGAGCGGTTCGCGCGGAACGACACGATCGGTAGATCTGGGAGAGGTGCGGTCTCACGTGCGACCTTCCGGCGAGCCAGGCGAAGTCGGCGCCGGCGACTACGATCGGCGCCGAGGTGAGACGGCGCGCGAGCCCGCAGGCGGTCGTGGTCACGGTGCCCTGGGGCGGGACGACCGGTATTCCGTGCCGCTCGGGCGCGAGGAGCGCGTCGTCTTCGGGGTCGTTCTCGCTGAGAGGAGCGACCCGCGGACACGCCGACAGGCCACGGGTGGCCGCAAGGGTGGCTGCGACAGGGATCGCACCGCCGGTTTCGCCAATCAACGGCCGCAGGTGCTCCCAGCCGTAGAGCGCGGTGTCGGTCGCCACGACCACGTCGGGCTCGGTCCCGGCGTGCGACAGCGCGATCAACGCCGAGGAGGTGGCCCAGAGCTCGACCCGTTCGCGCGCGGCGCGGATCGCCGGAAGCGCGCGCTCCAGGCCCGGGCCGGCGCCGGCGACTACGATCGCCGCGATCCGCCGCGGGGAAGGAGTCGGTGCGAACGGGGCGACGTTGAGGTAGTTGTGGAGGCGATTTCGGTACCAGCGCCGGCCGAACGCGCCGCGGGTAAGGAGGCTCGCCTGCGCCCGGTGTACGTGCGCCGACAGCGCGTCTGCGACCTCGCGCGCCGCGCGAGGTTCAGACTCGACGACCGGCGGCCACTCGACGATCGCGATCGACGCCGTATCCAGATCCGAGAGCTCGCGCTCGAGGAACCGGTCAACCGTTTCGCGGTCGCTCCGCCAGGTGGCGTCGGCCCGCGCGACGAGGCGGGAATCGAGGCCGTTGCAGAGGGGCAGACCGAGCGTACGGGTTCCGGGAGCGAGTCTGCGAATCGCCTCGAATGCGTATCCCAGCCCGGGCCCCACGACGAGGGCGAGGCGGGGCCGCTCGCGCTCGAGATCCGCGACGAAACGTTCGGCCTCGCGAACGGGGTCCACGCGTGAATGGAGGTACCGGCCGTTCAGGGAGACGGTGATCGCGCCGGTCTTCGTCTCGACGAAACGCAGAGCGTTCACAGGAGTGCGTGGACGAGCGCCCCCAGATCGCTGCCGTCCTGCGGATAGCGTCTCGAGTCGTAGCGCAGCACCGGCGCGGCGCTCATCTCCGGCATCAGTCCGGAGAGCGAGGCGGCGACGTGGTGAACGATGAGCTCCAGGTCGTCGTCGGTACGTCCGTGGAGCACCAGCAGAGCTCGGTGATCGTCTCCGTCGCATACGGTCGCGCTGGTTGCGAAGAGCGCGGCGATAGCTCGAAGAACGTCCTGCCAGACGCGGAAGGGGTCGATGAAATCGTTGGACGTGGAAACCTGCGAAACGACGTCGGCGAGTTGGACCACCAGGAGCCCGAGACCGTCGTCGGTGCGCGCGGCGATGCGTTCGGTGACGACGTCGATCTCCGACGGCTTGAATACGATCGATTGCCGCATCGTTCGAGCCCGAACGATGCGCTTCGACTGCATTGCCTCAGTCGAAGGCTCACCCACGGCGGCGAGGATGATGCGTAGATGCTCAATATACCCGTTGAAATACGGGGTGTCGGTGACGAGCAGCACCGCCTCGAGGGTCCCGTCCTTGACGAAGGGAAAGACGAGGAGATTCTCGAGCAGCGATCCCTCCCGCCGCGAGAAGTACGGGGCGAACTCGCGCGAGGTCTCCCCGGCCCAGAGGATGCCCGTATCGCTCGTTGCGAGGGCAGACTCCAGGTCGGTCGCCGGAATGCGAAGCCGGTGGAGCGAGGTCGCGTCGAGCCCCGTGGAGGCCCAGGGGACAAAGATGTCTTCGTCGTAGTCCGGGAGAAGGAGCGCCGCGCGGCGGAGGTCGAGGTGCGTGACGAGCGACTCGAACAGGTGAGCCGGGAGCTCTATGCTGTCAGGCAGCGACGGGAGACGTTGAAGAATCGCGCGCGTCGCCGCCTCCGGGCGAAGCGCCGGGGGCTCGAGTACGGCGTCGAGGGCTTTTTTTTTTCCTCTGAAGCGGCCGGCGCGTTGCCGTCGGGCTCGTCGCGCGCGGGCGTTTCCGCCGTCGCGAGCACGAGCTGCTCGTCTACCACCTGCTCGGGCGTCGACCGGTCGGTCGACAGGTCGGCGGTGACGCGGGACCGCAGCGCGAGCGCCCGCTTGAGCAGGCTGCCCGCGTCCGGATGCGCTGTGTTCAGCGCTCGGCTCATGAGTCCCATTACTGCTCCAGTCCCAACTCTTCGAAGAGTCGCTTGTAGACCTTGAAGTGATCGCTTGCCGCAAACTCCTGGATCTTCTCTTCGGGGAGCGAGTCGAGCAGCTTGTCCATGTAGTTCAGCACGCTTCGCAGCTCTCCCTTGAGGTTCTCGGGGATCGGCGTGTCGCCGGTCTGTGCGAGCGCATCCTCCGCCCCGGTAAGGTCGCGCCGCGGCTCCTCGGCGACGCTCGGCTCCTCGGCGGAAAACGGCTCGGCGTCGAGCGGTTCCGCGTCGAGCGGTTCCGCGTCGAGCGGCTCGGCGTCGAGGATGAGCGTCTCGTCTTCGGCGAGCTCGTCCTCGAGTGCGGGCCCCTCGGGCGGCTCTGGGGCTTCGAGGGGCGTCTCCGGCTCCGGGGTCGTGTCGTCGAGCTCTTCGATGTCGGCGAGCTCGGCGTCGATGTCCATGCTCGCAAGCGCCTCGACCTCCGAGTCGGCCGCGGCGAACGGCTCCTCTTCATGAGCGCCGACGTCGACGTCCCGATCCTCGGGTTCGCCGCCGAGATCGAGGTCGATCGTGCCCATGTCCTCCGGCGCCTCTTCGAGCGTGATCTCCTGGACGGCGGGGGTGCCGCCGGTCTCCTCGACCGGTGGTACTCCTGAGCGTTCCGCCGGCTCGCCGATCTGGTCGAGGTCGAGCTCCGATTCGGGCTCGAGACCGGTTACCTCCTGGTAGTCGGTGGGCTCGCCGGCCTGCTCGGTGAACTCGGCGGTGCTCATGATATTGTCGAGCTCGACGCCGGTGAGCGCGATGGTTTCATCCTCGTCGGCTTCATCCTCGAAGAAGCCGCCGCCGGGCTCTTCGGCCTCGGTCTCCTCCTCCGCCGGCGAAGGCGGCGCCGAGGGTTGGGAGCGCAGGTGCGACAGTTCCTGCTTCAAGTCGGTCAGCTCGGTGCGGATCGAGCTCAGCTCGCGTTCGATGCTCTCGAGCAGGGATACCGAGCGCTCTTCGCCGCCGGCGGGTGCCGTGGTCGCGGCTGCCTGCGGGGGTGCAGCCTCCTCGGCAGACGGCTCAGCGACCATCTCCTCTTCCACCGCGGCGAGGTCGTCGAAGCCCCGGCTCAGTTCGTCGTCCGACGGCGTCCCGAGCGATAGCTCGTCGGACAGCTCGTCGGACAGCTCGGCGTCGGCCTCGAGCTCGGGGAGGTCGTCTTCCGGTTCCGGCGTCTGCTGCGGCTCTTCGTCGGCGATGGAACCGAAGTCCTCGTCCTCTTCGCCGGGCAGGGCCGACAAGTCGATCTCTGCCGTCTCCGAGTCGTCGCCGAGGTCCAGCGATTCGAGGTCGAGCTCGTCTTCCTCGAGGTCGACCTCGGAGACCCCGAGGTCGACCGGTTCGGCCTCCTCGGTGAGATCGGCCTCCGGCTGCACGGCGGAGTCCTCATCATGCTCGTCCGGTTCGCCGGAGGGTTCGCTCGCCTCGGTTGGTTCGCCGTAGGAGTCCACGTCGAGCGAGTCGAGGTCGAGCGTGAGGTCGTCCAGATCTCCCGGCAACTCGTCCTCGAGGTCGACGGCGCCCTCGGTGGGGCCTTCGGCAGGGCCGGATTCCTCGGCGCGGGCGGCGTCCGGCTGTTCCTCCTCGTCGAGTGACTCGAGATCGAGCTCCTCGGCCTCTGCGAGCTCCGACTCCTCGGCGGTCTCTTCTTCGAGCGGTTCGAGCTCGAGGGCGTCGAGATCCAACTCGGCCTCGTCGGACACCGGCTCGCGCGGCTCGGGTGCCTCCGGCTCGAGTGTCGTATCGTCCAGATCGACGGTGGTATCTTCCAGATCGATCGTCGTATCGGTGACCGCTTCCTCGACGACGGGCTCGTCGGGTGCCATGTCTTCGGTTCCCTCGTCGAGGTCGAGCGTGATCTCGTCATCTTCGAGGGTCAGCAGGTTGTCGAGCTCGTCCTCTTCCGATTGACCCTCGTACGATTCGGCTGGCTGCTCGGGCTGTGCTTCCGGCGGTTCTTCGGCGGGCGGTTTTTCCTCGTCGAGGTCGAGCGATTCGAGGTCGAGCTCGTCTCCGAGGTCTTCCACGTCGAGGTCGATCGTTTCACGGGGTTCCTCGAGGTCGATCGAGACCTCGTCGGCGCTGAAATCGGGCTCGTCCTCTTCGCCCGCGAGAAGGTCCATTTCGGCCTCTTCGAGTTCCTCGTCGCCGAGGTCGGTAAGCGCGAATGCCTCGTCCTCGGCTGCGTTCTCGTCGACGTCTTCGGGGCCAGCCTTCACCCACACACCGTACTGCTCGAGGTCGCTGTCCTGGGTATGCTCTTCTCTATCCAATCGGTTCCGATCCTCGCTCGCTGCCATTCCCTTCTCCTGGGTTGAGACGTCCACGTACTAGCTTATCGGCAGTCCTAAGGGGGGCTTTGACATCTTACACTAGAAGAGTACCGTGAGGGGTCGGACCTGTCAATAATACCTCAAGAGCCTCCATCCTCGCGCCGTTCTTAATAGAGATGAAGCTCTCGCACCTCGGCGTCGCGCTCCTCGTGGCTGGTGTCGTCTATCTCGCCGGCACGCTAGTGGTGTCGGACTATAACCATGCCGCCTACGAGCGTCTCGCGCACCACGGCGAACGTCTCGAGCGGAACGTCGAGGAGCTTCGCCGGCTGAACTCGCGGCTCACGGCGACCGCCGAGCTGTATCGTCGCAGCCCCGACGCGGTCGCACTCGAAGCGCGGCGGCTCCAGTACTACGCGCCCGACCAGGAGGTCGTGAGGGTCGGCGATGCCCACCGCACGGGTCTGACCCGCACCCCCGGCACGATCCTTCGCAGGCCCGAACCGCGGCACGGCGGGCGATCCTACGCTCGCGCGGCGGCTCTCGTGGCCTTCGTGCTCGCGCTCTTCGTGCAGGTGCTCATCGACACCGAGCGAGTCCGTGGCGCTCAGGAGATCCGGCGCGCTTCGAGGTAGTAGCGCTTCTCCTCCGCTTCCCCGAGCGAAAACGCCTTCCGCGGAAGCACTCCGCGCTTCGACACCGTCGGATAGAGGCGATGCGGGTTGAACGCCGGCAGCATGACGACCGCCGAACGAGGCTCCCTTCCCAACTGGACGCTGGTATCCCAGCCGTGGATGTAGTCGACGTCGATCGACTCGTCATCGTTGATATACGACTGGACCGCCGCGACCGGCAGTTCGCGCGAATCGGCGAGTCGCAGTACCTGGCAGCGGTCGGCGCTCACGCAGCCGATCGCCGACGAGTCGTGCTGGAGGTCGTGCCGGAGCCTGGCAAGCGAGCACGGGGAGGGCTCACCGCCGAGTGCCGCGGCGAGCGAGTCGATCCAGGCGGCAGGATCGTCGGTGTGGATCAGGCGGTGAATCGGCTCGAACCGGAGGCCCGGGTCGTAGAGGTTGACAACCTCTACCAGCGCGTACCTCGCCGGGTGGTCGGCCGGAGCGGAGGCCTTCATCCCATCCCAGACCGCCTTGGCCGTCGCGAGCGAGTGGTTGCCGTCGCCCACGGCGAACACGAACGGGGCCTCGCGGGACGATCGTTCGAGCAGCGATTCGAGCGTCGTGGCCACGTGCTCGAGGGCGTCGCCGGCGACGCGGTATCCGCTGACCTGGCCCCCTCCGAGCATGAGCTGGGTCTCGTAGAGGCGGTCGAGATCGCGCCCGAGCAGGCCACCGAAGAGCTCATCCTTCGCGTCGTCGACGAGCACCATGATGTGCGGCACCTCCACCGGGGCACCCTCCCGGATTCGGACACGCGGAGGGATCCTGTCGACGATCGTGCGTTCGGTCGCGCGGATGAGACTCCGAGCCCCTGGTGTGTACTCGTACTGATCGAGGTCGATCGAGAGCATGAGCCCGCGGCGCTCGCTCACGTGGGGTGTCCCGCGGACGGTGAGGATCATCGCCGGGTCAAGCTCCTCGAAGACGCCCCGGTCAAGATAGCGGCGCATCGTCTCGTGGATTTTCGAGATCCGGCGCTGCGCGTCGGGCTCGCCCAGGTAGACCTCCGGGTAGACCATGTGCAGCGTCGACGGACGGTCTCCCACGATCTCGGTCACCTCTTCCCAGTAGTCGGGCTCGGAGGTGTGCTGGTCGCAGGCGATGACCGCCCACCGGTAGAGGTCGACCGACGACGCCGGAAGCAGGATGCGCGGCACGTGTACGCCGACACGCGCCAGTCGTTCGGGGATGGAGCCGCTCATGGCCGACAGCATATCGCTGGCCCGGTCGACTCGCAAGGGACATGACACCTCCGTCTGCGACCGCTAAGATGATCGGGTGGTATCGTTCCTTCCGGCAGACACGACGGTGATAGACCTGCGCGGACTCGAGCCTGCGCCCGAGCGTCTGGTCGAGATCGTCCGCCGCTCGGCTCTGAGACCCGATTGCGAGATCGCGGTGGACTGGGGCGGCCGGTTCCCGTGGACGATCGACGCGACGCTCATCCGGGTCGACGCCTTTCCCGAAGCGGTCGTGGCGGCGGTTGCGAGCGCGTGCACCGAGGCCTCGTGCCGGTTGTCGGTCGTGGTGAGGTCGGTGCCGCCTGCGGTCTACTCGAGCAGGTCGGCATACCGCCACCTCGAGCGCGCTCGCAGGCGGTCGGGGCACGAGTGGCGGCGGGCGCTCGCGAAACTCACCTCGGATCTCGTAGACGACCTGCGCTCGCTTGCGCCGGATCTCTTCGGGGTCGTCGTGTCGCCGGAGTGCGAGCACGCCGAGCTCGTCGAGCGTGCCTGCGTCGAGGCGGGGCTCGCGGTCCGATCGCTCACCGGGAAGACGCCTCGCGGGCGGCACTCCGGTGTCGAGGCTGTGCCGGGGGGTGTCGTCGGCGACGAGGAGAGCGGCGAGGCCGAGCGCACCGGGGGCATCGAGGAACGCCTGTCGCGGGCTGGGCACCCGGCTCGTCTGGACCGCCCGTTCGCCGCGGTGCACGAGGAGCTGCGTCGCTCGCGCAGGTCCGGCTGGGAGCTGGTGGCCCGCGCGCACGAGCGGTTGATCGCCGCCGAGGCGGACGGTCCACGCCGCGACCGCGAGCTCGTCGACGCGGTGCGCGATCTCGGCCGTCATCTGCGCGGCCTGCGCGCGGTGCGGTCCCGGTTCGACGAAACCTACGCGGGACTCGTGCCCGACGGAGCGGTCGCGAGACTGATTCGAGGCGTGGAGCTACCGCTGCGCGAGCAGTACGGGCAGCTGTCCGCGCGGACGCGTGCGATCCGCGCGCTGCGATAACCGCCTCGCCCGGTCGGTGAGATCGCCGCGGAGGTTAGCGGTCGATGAAACCCGGTCGGCGGTCGGCGTCGGTTCGATCCGCCGGCCGGCGAATCATGAACCCGGGCTCGACGGGCACCGACGGCTCGATGAATCCGCCGGCCTGGTGCGTGACGCGGCCGGTCGGCTCGCCGTCGGCGTCGAAGAGGGCGAACGCGCGGTCCTCCACCGACGCCACACGCGGTCCGATGTACTGCACGACGCGCCCGGCGGCGAAGCTGTTCTTCACGTCGAGCTCGTACCGCCCCTCCCCGACGCACCGTCCGATTCGCGCGACGTAGCGGTACGCCTGCCGGTAGGTGGCGTCGGTCGGTGCGAGTGCCTGCGGGTCGCCGAAGTAGAAGCCGGTCGAGAACTCTCGGTGGCTGACGTTCGCGAGCTCGTCGATGAACGGCTGCACCTCCTCGCGCGGGCGTCCGGCGGCTACGCGATCGATCTCCATCCGGTAGGCGCGGGTGACGACCGCCGCGTAGTAGGCCGATTTCACCCGCCCTTCGATCTTCACCGCGTCGACTCCCGCGCGCCACAGCTCGGCGAGGTGATCGATCATGCAGAGGTCGCTCGGCGAGAGGATCGTCGAGAAGCCGTCGCCCTCCTCGACCGGGTAGTACACGCCGGGCCGCTTCGCCTCCTCGATCGCGTGCCGATAGTTCCAGCGGCAGCTGTGCGCGCACTCGCCCTTGTTGCCGCTGCGGCCGGCCTGCCACGCGCTGAGCAGGCATCGGCCCGAGTAGGCGAGGCACATCGCGCCGTGGACGAACGCCTCGACCTCGAGGGTCGGCAGTTTCGCCTTCAGCGCGGCGAGGTCGTCGAGCGACATCTCGCGCGCTGCGACGATGCGGCTGAACCCCAGGTCGCGGTAGACGCGCGCGGCCTCGGCGTTGAGGCAGTTGGCCTGCGTGGAGAGGTGGAGCTCGACGTGGGGCAGCCTTCGGCGCAACAGCGGGACCGCCCCCGGATCGCTCACGATGATCGCGTCGAGCGGGAGCCTCGCGATAGAATCGATCCCGGCCTCCAGCCGTTCGAGGTCTGCGTCGTGGAAGTAGATGTTCAGCGCCCCGTAGAGGAGCTTTGATCGCTTGATCTCGCGCAGGCGGTCGGCGACTGCCGCCGGGTCAACGTCGTTCGCGCGGCGTCGCAGCGAGAACCCGGCGAGCCCGATGTAGGCGGCGTCCGCCCCGTACTGATAGACGGCTTCCAGTTTCTCAAGGTCGCCCGCGGGTGCCACCAGTTCCACAGTGCCTCCCTACGCGAGCAGCAGCGGCACGCGAATCTCGCCCGGCCGCAACCCGCCGTGGACACCGACGTGCGGAACCGGCGACTTGCCGGCGGGCACGTACTCGAGAAGCGACGGCTCGTTCGCGATCCCGACCAGATCGCCGAGATGCAGCCGCATTGCCTCCGAGAGCGCGCCCGGACCGTAGAGACCCAGGTCGGCGAGCTCGGCCGGGGTGTAGAGCCGGAACCAACGGGCGGCTTCGTGCCTGCTGAACGCCTCGCGGAAGTCGTCGACCCTGCCGTCGCGCACGTGGAACACCGGCGTCGACGCCTCGCCGGTCTGACCGGCGAGGAGGTGGCTCGCGAGCGGGTCGCCGTCCCGGAACACGAAGTGACGTTCCTTCGGGACGTCGACGAGCCCGTGGTCGGCGGTAACGAGCATGCGAACCGACGGCGGAAGGGTCTCGCGGACTCGCCCGAGGAAGCGGTCGACGCGCGCGACCTCGGTGGTCACCTCGTCGCTGGCGACGCCGTGGATATGACTGAGCTTGTCCACGGTGAGGACGTAGAGGTAGGTGTAGGTCGGTCCTGTCACGCGCCGGTAGTGGCGGCGCAGGAGGCGCGTGGCGTGTGCAAACGAGCGATAGGGCGCGATCGGCGTCCCGCCGCGCGACCAGCTCGCGTACGCGCCGTCGCAGATCTCGCGGGGAAGGACGGAGGTGACCGTCCGGAAGAACGAGCCGAACATGGAGGCCGATCTGACGATGTCCGGCAGCGCGAGGCCGAGCTCTCTCGCGTCGATGTCCGTGCCGCGCTCGCGGAACAGCAGCGGAGCGAGCACGCGCCGGTGCTCGGGGAAGTAGGTGAACCATCCCGTCAGACCGTGCTCGGCCGGCCACACGCCGGTCGCGAGACTCGTGAGCGCGACCGCGGTGGTGCTCGGGAAGACGCTGCGAAGCTCGTGACGCGCGGCGCTGGCAAGAAAGCCGCCTGCCGGGAACCGCGGGGCGAGCGAGAGCCCGAGCCCGTCGACGAGCACGAACAGGTAGTGATCGTGGTGACCCACGAGCTCCTCGACGGGGCGCGTGCGCGACGCGTCGCCGGTGAGTCCGCCGCCGGCGATTCGGGCCATCGCCTGGTACAGGTCGACAGAGTTCGGCGCGCCGACGAGCGGATGGACGAGCTCGCCCTGGGAGAATGCGCTATCTATCATGGGTCCTCGCCGCCTCCAGGTCGCCGTGGCGCGCGTGGAGAAACTCGAGCATCCGCTGCTGGATGCCGTCGAAGTACTCGCGCTCCAGCCGCGCCGCAGAGCGTCCAATGTAGCGGAAGTGCCACGGTTCGTACGAGTACCCCGTGAGGTCCTCGTAGCCCTCGGGGTAGGAGAGCGAAAACCCGTATCTCCACGCGTGCTCGGCGAGCCAGCGGCCGGCCGGTTGCGAGGCGAACTCGTCGCAGATGCATCCGAAGTCGACCGTCGTGCCGAGCTGGTGCTGGCTCGTCCCCGGCCGCGCCGACACGCGCTCGGCTTCCTCGAGGCCGAGCTCGTCGACCCAGCGCGCGAAGAGATCGGCCTGATAGGCGTACGACCGGTACGCGGAGCTGACGACGAGCGTGATCCCGTCGCGCTCGGCGGCGGCGTTCATCTCGAGTAACGCCTCCGCGGTGTCCCGGGTGAGCCGATGCCCGGCTCGGCTGAGCGCGAGCTCGTCGGCGAGCGTGTCCAGCTCGACGAGGTCCGCGGGAGCGTACGATTCGCCGAGGTCTGTCGTTTTGTCGACGAGCACCGTCCGGTCCTCCGGCTCGTCGAGCACCTCGTCGAGGAGCTCGAGAAAGCGCCGTGGGTCGGCCTCGACAGTCGTTGTCACGACCGAGGCCGTGCCGTCGAGCAGGGCTGCGAGCGCCTGCCGGTCGAGCGTGAAGGCGGGGTGCACCGGTTCGCCGGTCGCCGACCCGTCGCCGTCGGCCTGTGCTCCCGGCGTCGCCCCGCGCGGGGAATCCTCCCCGCCGGGAGCGCAGGCGGCGGCAGCGAGCGCGAGGAGCAGCAGGCCGACGAGCGCGGTCGTGCGCGCCACGGCGGCCTCCGGTGCGTCGGCCCGGCTATCTGCCAAAGATGACCTCCAGGACCTCGTCCATCGTCTCGGCCGGGTGGAAGGTGATCCCCCTGCGGGTCTTCTCCGGGATCTCGTCGAGGTCGCGCTCGTTCTGCGCGGGCATGATGATGTGCTTGAGATTGTGCCGACGCGCGGCGATCGTCTTCTCCTTGAGCCCCCCGATGGGCAGTACCTGCCCGATCAGCGAGAGCTCCCCGGTCATGCCGATGCCCGGTCTGATCTTTCGGCCGGTGGCGAGCGAGATGAGCGCCGTCGCCATCGTGATGCCGGCGCTCGGCCCGTCCTTCCTGATCGCGCCGGCCGGAATGTGCAGGTGGACGTGCCGCTTGTCCCACCACTCGGCGTCGATCCCGAGCTTCTCGGTGTGGCTGCGCGCGAAGGTGTAGGCGATCCCGGCGGACTCCTGCATGACCTCGCCCATCTGTCCGGTGAGGCGGAAGCCGCCCTTGCCCGGGTTGCTGACCGCCTCCACGACGAGCACGTCGCCGCCGTAGGGCGTCCACGCGAGGCCGATCGTCATACCCGGCTGGTTGACCTTCTTCACGGTGTCCTCGACGAAGACGGGCTTGCCCAGGTACTCCGGGAGTTCGTCGCGGTCGATCCGGAACTTCGGCTCTCGCTCTCCGGTGACGACCTTTCGCGCGAGCTTGCGGTGCACCTTGTCGAGCGCCTTCTCGTAGTTGCGCATACCGGCTTCGCGCGCGTAGTCGTTGGCGATCGACAGCAGCGCGGCCTTCGTGTACGCTACGTCGCTCTTCGCGAGGCCTGCGCGCTCGAGGCTGCGCGGAATGAGATACTTGCGCGCGATCGAGACCTTCTCCTCGTCGATGTAGCCGGCGAGGCGGATGACCTCCATGCGGTCCAGCAGCGGTTCCGGAATCGAGTCGAGCGTGTTCGCCGTCACGATGAAGAGAATGCTCGACACGTCGAAGGGAAGGTCCAGGTAGTGGTCGCGGAAGGCGACGTTCTGCTCGGGGTCGAGGACTTCAAGCAGCGCCGAGCTCGGGTCGCCCTGGAAGCTCACGCCGAGCTTGTCGATCTCGTCGATCATGAAGACCGGATCCTTCGTCTTCACGATCCTCAGGCCCTGGATGATCTTGCCGGGCATCGCGCCCACGTAGGTGCGGCGGTGGCCCTTGATTTCAGCCTCGTCGCGCATGCCGCCGACCGAGAAACGAAAGAACTCCTTGCCGAGCGCGCGCGCGATCGACCTGCCCACCGAGGTCTTGCCCACGCCGGGAGGGCCGACGAGGCAGACGATGGAGCCCTTGAAGTCGTTCTTGAGCTTACGCACGGCGAGGAACTCGAGAATCCGCTCCTTCACGTCGTCGAGTCCGTAATGGTCGGCGTCGAGGACCTTCGCTGCCTTCTGGATGTCGATCTCCTGCTGCGGCGGCTCGTCCCACGGCAGATTCACGATCGTGTCGAGGTAGTTGCGCGTCACGTGGAACTCGCTCGAGTTCGGGTCCATGAGGTTGAACTTCTCGAGCTCCTGCTCGACCTGCTCCTTCACCTCTCCGGTCAGATGCAGCGCCTCAATCTGTTCGTGGAGCCGCTGGTACTCGCTCGACTTCGCGTCGGTCGGCATGCCGAGCTCGTTCTTGATCGCCTTGAGCTCCTCCTTGAGGAAGTACTCGCGCTGGCTCTTCTCGATCTTCTCGTTGATCTGCGTCTGGATCTTCTTCTGAATGCGCAGCAGCTCCTGCTCGCGCTTGATGTGCATGAGCACGAGCTCCATGCGCTCGTAGACGTCGATCGTTTCGAGCACCTTCTGCTGCTCGTCCCGATCGATGTTGAGGATGCTCGTGATGAAGTCGGCGATCTTGCCCGGGTGGTCGATGTTCACCATGTTCAGCCTCATCTCCTCGCTGAACAGGTTGTTGTTCTCGCTGATCTGCTTCATCTCGCTGATGAGGCTGCGCGTCAGCGCGGTCACCTCGTCGCCGGTGTCGTTCGTATCCTCGATGTGCTCGACGGCGGCGATGATCGGTTCCTTGTTCTTGAGGATCTTCTTGATCCGGAAGCGTTTCACCGTGGAGAGGAAGATGTTGTAGCCTCCGTCGGGGAGGTTGATCCGTTTGGCGATCTTCGCCGCCGTGCCGATCTCGTGGAGATCCTCGCCGGTCGGATCCTCGTCGTCTTCGCTCTTCGTGAGCACGAGCCCGACCATGCCGTTGTCGTTCATCGCCTCTTCGACCGCGGCGATGTCGTTCCTGTCGCGAATCATGACCGGGGTGAAGATCCCGGGGAACATGGGCTTCCCGCTCAACGGCACGATCACCATTCGGTTCGGGAGGATGCTGTCGGCCGGGATGATCATCCTCTGACTCTCGTTTTCCATGGGGCCTCTACTTCGTGTGTCGGTACTGTATACTTAGGGTATGGAGCGCTTTGAGCTCGAGTCAAGCAATACGCGGATGGAACGATGAACCGCTCGAGCGCGACGCCGGCGATCATCCTGAAGAACAACCGCATCGGCGAGATCCACAAGGGAGTCGTCATGCTCACGCCCGGCGTGGGGCTCGTGCGCGCGGTCGCGCACGGTGCGTACTCGCAGAAGGGCAAGCTGCGCGGCACGACCAACCTCTTCTGCACCGGTACCTGCTACCTCTACACCGACCCGGTCAAACAGTCCACGAAGATCACCGACTTCGACGTCGTCGAGTTCTTCAGCGGAATTCGCGACGATCTGGTGAAGTTCTACACCGCGAGCCTCTGGGCGGAGAGCGTGCTCAAGACCTACGCGACCGGCGGCGAGTCCGACCGGCTATACGCGCTTCTCGTCGAGTCGCTCCGCGAGCTCCAGCGCCGACCCGCGGCCGAGTCCGAGCGGGTAAGCGTCCAGTTTGTCTGGCGATTCCTCGAGTACAGCGGGCTGCAGCCCGACCTCGAGCACAGCGCAGTCAGCGGCGAGTTTCTCGCGGAGAACGCGCCTATCTACTACTCATCGCGCGAGCAGGGTTTCTGCGCCGCCGACGAGGCGAGCGATCAGATGCCGCGCTGGCAGCCGGGGGCAGCGGCGTACCTGCGGCATGCCGGGCGTGAGGAGCTGGGCGCGGCGCTTCGGGTCGTTCCACCCGACGGTGCGATCGCGCGGATCAAGCGCGTGCTCTACGCGATCCTCGAGCAGCACGTGGAGTCGCCGCTGAACGCGCTGCGAAGCGGGGCCGGGATCCTGTAGCCCGACACGCCGGCGCGCTTCAGCCGGCGCGTTCGCGGTCGAAGATTTCCACCACGCGCGCGCTCGACGACGCAGCGTCGGTGTGGTGGACGAAGAGCCCGCCCATCTCTTCCCACGCCTCGCGGATCCACGCACGGTCGTCGACGAGCACCGGTGTCTTGCGCGCCGGCGTCACCTCACGCGCACGCTTCGCCTTGTTCCTGCTGAGACACGTAATCACCGGTACGTCCGCGCCGAGCTCGCGCGCACACCACGCGCGCTTCTGCGGTTCGGCCCAGCGTCCCATCGGCAGACCCGTGAGAATCGTCGGGCTGAACTCGCGGATCGTGTTCCACAGCTCGTGTCCGTCGGGCATCCAGTCGAGCTGCTCGTAGAAGCCCGGCGTCCGCGCGAGCCGGGGCCACATGCTGTCCGAGGAGAGTTCCGAAGGATACGAGCCGGTTACTCGCTTTACGCCCTCGTCGAAGTCGACGAGCACGCCGTCCAGGTCAACGAAGAGTTCGTACATCGCCGCAGAAGCTACTCACGTCGACCACCTCGCGACAAAGGGGTCGGCCGGCGCCGAGGCCGGCAGCGTCGCAGGGTTCGGCATCGGCGCCTTCCGAAGCACGGATGCGAAACGGTCGGTATGTTCAACAGGGGGCTGCTATGGTATCCTCGAGACGAATGAGAGCGGTTGATCTGATCGTGAAGAAACGCAGCGGTGAGACGCACTCGCGCGAGGAAATCGAGTTCCTCGTCGACGGCTACGTCGAAGGATCGATCCCGGACTATCAGATCTCGGCGTGGCTGATGGCCGTCTACTTCTCCGGGATGAACGGCGAGGAGGCGGGCGCGCTCACGCGGGCGATGATCGACTCGGGGTCGACCATCGACCTCGACGCGCTGCCCGGGCCCCTGGTGGACAAGCACTCCACCGGCGGGGTGGGCGACAAGGTCTCGCTCATCCTCGCGCCGCTCGCCGCGTCGTGCGGGCTCCAGGTCCCCATGATGAGCGGGCGCGCGCTCGGTCATACCGGCGGTACGCTCGACAAGCTCGAGAGCATCGAAGGCTATTCCACGGCGATGGACGTGAGCCGGTTCAGGTCGATCATCTCCGCGTGCGGGTACGCGATGACCGGGCAGAGCGAGGATATCGTCCCCGCCGACCGGCTGCTCTACGCGCTTCGCGACGTCACCGGAACCGTGGAGTCGGTGCCGCTGATCACCGCGAGCATCATGAGCAAGAAGTTCGCCGAGGGTGCCCGCTCGCTCGTGTTCGACGTCAAGACGGGTTCCGGGGCGTTCATGAAGAGCGTCGAGGACTCGCGGCTGCTCGCTCAGTCGTTGATCGACACGGGCCGGAGCCTCGATCGGGGCACCGTCGCGGTGATCACGAGGATGAACGAACCGCTCGGATACATGGTGGGAAACTTTCTCGAGGTCGAGGAGTCGGTGCACTGCCTCATGGGCGACCGCGCCCCGGACGGATTCGTCCCGCCGGAGGACCTCATGACCGTCACGCTGCGGCTGACCGCGTGGATGCTCGTCGCCGGTGGCGTCGTTTCGTCGGTAGAGGAGGGCGAGGAGCGGTGCCGCGCCGCGCTCGCCGACGGCAGCGCGTACGAGCGGTTTCGGTGCAACGTCGCAGAGCAGGGGGGCGACCCCGATGGGCTCGAGCGGCAACTCGGTAAGCGGCGCGGCGGATCGAGCGTCGAGGTGAAGGCGCAGTGCGACGGCGTGGTGAGCGCGATCGACGCGTACACGATCGGCATCGCGGGGGTGGGACTCGGCGTGGGTCGAAACACGACCGACGACGACGTGCGTTCGAACGTCGGTTTCGAGCTCGCGCGCAAGGTGGGCGAGGAGGTGTCGGCCGGTGACACGCTGTGCACCGTCTACGGTGAGAGCGAAGACGCCGCGCGTACCGCGGCGCAGAAGGCGCGCGAAGCGTTCACCGTGGACGACGAACGACCCGCACGGCTTCCGTTGATCGTGGACGAGCTCTCGGCGCTATGACCTGGAACAAGAAACCGATCGCTCCCGCGCGCGTAAAGGAGTTCGCGGCGCAGTTCAAGGTCGACCTGCTCGATGCCGCGATCTTCGTGCGACGCGGAGTCGACGACCCGGCGAGCGTCCGGTTCTTCCTCGAGGACGACCTGCGCTTTCTGCACAACCCGTTTCTCTTCGACGAGATGACCGACGCGGTCCAGCGGATCCAGCAGGCCGTCAGCGAGGGTGAGCGCGTCCACGTCTACGGCGATCGCGACGTGGACGGCATCACGAGCACGGTCCTCATGACCGAGGCGCTCGAGAAGCTCGGGCTCGAGGTGAGCTGGGGCGTACCCATGGGCGACGACGCGTACGGCCTGACGACCGCGGTGATCGACGAGCTCCTCGAGCGCGACGTGACGCTCCTCGTCGCGGTCGACTGCGGCACGACGAACGCTACCGAGATCGCGTACGCGTCGGAGGCCGGGATCGATGCGATCATCATCGACCACCACAACCCGCAGCAAGAGCTGCCGCCCGCGGTGGCGCTCGTCAACCCGAAGATGCCGGACTCGAGCTATCCCTTCGACGGGCTGTGTGCCTGCGCGCTCGTGAGCAAGGTTCGTTACGCGCTCGGGTTTGCGCAGTCGGACTTCTTCAACCAGCCGGTCTGTCTGCTGAACGTGCGTCCCGGCAACGAGTCGCTCATCCTCGACGCGATCAAGCTGGAGAACATGGTCGAGATCGACCGGATCAGCGAGAACATCGTGCCCGGTGTGGTGGACGTGGAGCACTCCCGCCTCGGTGCGTTTCTGCAGGGTCTGCCCATCCTCGTCTACGATGCGCCGGCGCAGGCGAAGCTGATCGAGCAGGCCTTCGGCGGCAACGTCGAGGTCAACGTCGTCGACGTTGCCCCGGAGGTGTGGAAGCTCTTCCCCTCGCTTCAGGGGCGCACGCTACTGCGGCTGAAATCCGAGTCGCGCCTGTCTCGCTACACCGGAGTGGAGCCTGAGGAGATCGACGTCTTTCACAGCCTGTTCACGACCTTCGTGAACAGGAAGGAAGCCGATGTCCTCGAGGATCTCGTGTCGACGCTCGACCTGGTGGCGATGGGAACCCTCGCCGACATGATGCCGCTTCGCGACGAAAACCGTATCCTCGTCAAACAGGGGCTGCGTCGCATGAGCGGCTCACCGCGGCCCGGCCTGCGAAGCCTGCTCGAACGGCAGAAGATTCTGGGCAAGACGATCGTCGCCCGGGATATCGGTTGGTCGCTCTCGCCGTTGATCAATGCGAGCGGTCGGATGGGCGAGCCCGATCGGGCGGTGCGACTGCTGCTGACCACCGAGGACCGCGTTCGAGACGAGCTCGCCGACTACGTGGTGCAGCTCAACACGAAACGCCGCGCGGTCGGCGAACAGGCGTGGACGCTCGTGCAGGCGCAGGCGAGAGACAGCCTCGCCGCGCACGACGGGCGCTTCGTGCTCGTGCGCCACGAGGAGATCCACCGCGGAGTGACCGGGATCCTCGCCGGACGGCTGGCGCGTCAGTTCGACGCGCCGGCGGCCGTCGTGAGCCTGCTGCCCGACAGGGCGGTAGGCAGCGTTCGCACCGCTCGCGGGGTCGTCGTCACCGATCTGCTCTCGCGCTGCGACGACATCCTCGCCGACTGGGGAGGCCACGACCAGGCGGGGGGCTTTCACCTCCCGGTTGACCGGCTCGCCGAGCTCGAACAGCGGCTTCTGGAGGTGATCCCCGCGCTCGAGATGCAGGAATCTGCCGAGACCCCGCTCGAGATCGACGCGGAGCTTCCCACCGACTTCCTCACGCTCAAGCTGCTCGAGGTTGTACAGCGCTTCGCTCCGTTCGGGCAGGAGAACCCGCCGCTCGCCTTCCTCGTGCGAGGGATGCGGCTGCTCGACGTTCAGTTCATGGGGCGCGAGCAGAATCATCTCCGGCTGACGCTCGACGCCGGAACGAGTAAGTGGCCGGCGGTCTACTGGAACGCCTCCGAGCGTGTCGGAGTGGCGTTCGACCGCGGAGATACGGTCGATGCGGTCGTGAACGTGGGGACCAACGTCTATCGGGGAAGCGAGACCCCGCAGCTCACCGTACTCGACCTGCGTCGCGCAGGGGCTCGGGAGTGATGTTCGTGCGGTCGGCGGCGGTGCGGTGGCGTACGAGCCGGAAGATGCTCGTCGTGTTCGCGCTCCTCGTCGCCGTCGTCACGACCGGAGAGCTCGGGGCCGAGAGTATACTCTCCGGAACGGACGCCGAGCCGCCGTCGACGACGCAGGGTGCGCTGGTCGTGGCGCCGCCGATCGGCGAGCCGGGCGGGATCGTGCGCGTGTTCGCGCACGGCGGCGGGGGACCCGCGGCGGTCGAGCTCATCGACGCGGAGGGACGGACCGTCGTGCACGCCCCCGCGATCGAGGTTCGCATGACGGGCGTGGTGAGACTGCGCGCGTACCTCGTAGGTGTCGATCCTACCCGTACTCCGGGTTCCTACCGCCTGCGCGGCGTATCGGCCGAGGGCGAGACGGTCTTCGAACGGGGTATCGAAATCACCGAGCACACCTTTCGCGCGGAGAGGATCACGCTCAATCGGGCGCTCACGAGCCTGCGAAGCGACGACGACCCGCGCAAGGTCGAGCAGACCCGGATCCTGACCGAGCTCGTGCTCTCGCGGGATCCGGATGCGCTCTACCACCTCGACGAGCTTCGCTGGCCGCTGCCCGAGGAGACGCGTCTCACCTCGCTCTTCGGGGATCGGCGAACCTTCGTCTACTCGGACGGCAGCGAGGCACCGGCCGTACACACCGGGCTCGATCTCGCAGCTCCGGTCGGGACGCCGGTGCGCAGCTCGGGCCGCGGGATCGTCCGCATGGCGAGCGACCGAATCCTGACCGGGAAGACCATCGTGATCGAGCACCTGCCCGGCGTCTTTTCGCTCTACTACCACCTCGACGAGATGCGCGTCGCGGTGGGCGAGATCGTCGGCACGCACACCGTCGTGGGGACCGTCGGCGCGACCGGACTCGCCACCGGTGCCCACCTCCACTGGGAGATCCGGGTAGGGGGTGTGCCCGTCTGCCCGGCGGCCGCCGCCGCGCGCGCGCTGGTGACCGGGCTTCCAGCCGTCGGGGGCGGTGCGGTGGATGCCGAATCGGACAACGCTCCTCCGGGTGACACCGGGGCCGAAGAGGCCGCCGAGAGCGTACCTTGACAGTCTGCGGTTTTTTTGAGAGCTTGAGTTCCTCGGTGCGACGTCCCCGCGGGGACCGAATCAACGCCAGGAAGGGGGTGTTCCTATCGCCTACGTGAAGGTCGACGACGGTGAGAACCTCGAGAAGGCTATCAAGCGTTTCAAGCGCATGGTCGAGAAAGAGGGCATCATCCGCGAATGGAAGAAGCGGGAGTATTACGAGAAGCCGTCAGCCATCAAGAACCGCAAGAAGAAGAGCCTCGAACGGAAGATTCAGAAGAAGTTGCGAAAGCTGCAGCAGTCGAAGAGCTACTGATCGACGAGCTCGCGAACGAGGGGTGCAGGCCACACGGTTGCACCCCCTTTTTTTGCCCTTTTCGCGTCGGCCTCGCGGCGACCGGTGGACCGCCGACCGACCGGACGTCCCCGGCGGCGAGGAGACCCCGGACTACGACGAATGGAGACGACCCGTCTGACCGAAGGAACCGATCTCCTCGCTCTCGAACCGGACGGCGGTCGCTTCGAACGGCCACCCCGACTGTCCGGACGCCTGAGGCGCCGCGGGACGCTCGCAACCGACCGGTGGGCCGTTCCGGTCCGCTTCGCCCGCCACGACGGCCTGCTGCGGCTCGCCGTCGACAGCCGGGTGGCGTTCGATCCGGGCGAACGGTGCCGGCTCGACGGCGAGCCGCTGTACCTGCTCGCGGCGCTGGACGCGCTCGACCCGTCGAGCCGACGTCGCCTCGCGCGGTTGCTCGTCGACACGCGGTCCAGCGATCCGGGCGATCTCGCGCAGCGGATCGTGCGGTCGCTCTGCGGGGGGCGTCCGGTGCATGATCGCGCAAGCCCGGCGGCGCGTGTGCTCCGCGAAGAGCTGCGTCGGCTCGAGTACGACGACCCGGGCGCGCTTCACGCGCGGGCGATGCAGTCCTCGGGGCGCGGTCCGATCGTCGGCGAGCTCGTCGACCGCGGCGAGGTCCTCGAGCTCGACGGCGGCTACCTCGTCGAGCGGGCTGCCTACGAGTCGCGCGCCCGGGCGCTGCCGGCGTCGTTCTCTTCGCGAGACGTCGCGCGCCGGTGGGGGTGTTCGCACGGCCGCGCCCGAGCGCTCCTTGCCCGGATGATCGTCGACGGTCGAGTAGAGCGATGCGGCGGGACGTTCGTGCGACCGGAGGGCGACGATGAGTAGGGTATTCGCTTGGCTCTGCGGGCTGGCGATTCTCGGCGTGCTCGTGTCCTGTTCGGGAAGCGCGCCGGAGATCCTCTTCCCCGACACGCGCCTCGCGCTCGTGCGTGATCCGTCGACCGGCGCTGTCGCGGAGGTCCTGCGCTTCTACGTCGCGCTCCGCGACGCAGACGGGGCGGACGATCCGGCGCGGGTTTTCGTGGTGCACGACGATAGCGAGCTCTTCTGGGAGCTGGTGCGCGAGAGCTGGATCTCGTTCGAGTACGCCGGCGATCAATGGTATGGCGTCCCGGAGATCCGCATGCCCGACGGGGAGGATCTGCCGCGTGGGGAGTATCGGCTCATCGTCGAGGACGCCGCGCTCGCCCGCGCCGAGTCTACCTTCTTCCTGGGCGCGGAGCCCGCGTCGCGCGAGGAGCCGTTCCCTCGCCTCACCGTCGAAGCTCGCCGGCTCACCGTCGAAGCCGACGGTCCGGTCGTGCTGCGCGTCTACGGGCGGGCGGGGCAGATGATCGTGAGCAGCGTCGTCGCCCCCGGTCCGGTTCCGGAGGAGATCGAAGCGCGAATTCCCGAGGAGTCGGGGCTCACGGCGTACGTATCGACCGCCGGCGAGGAACCGATCCGGGAGTCGGGTCCCATTCCGCTGGAGTTCTAGCCACGGAACCTACTCCTCGATGATCTCTCCGCGGGCGATCTTCTTCTTGCGCTCGCGCTCTTCGCGGCGGTGCCGGAACGCCTCGCGAATGCGCTGCCAGAGAGACCGGCCGTACTTCGACGAGAGATCCTCGGCGGCGCGGGCGAGCGAGAAATCCTCACCGTATCGGCGCTTCAGCTCGTCCCAGTGCTTGACCAGCCAGACGTAGAGGTCGGCCTCGGTGCGCCCCGGGAACCGATTCAGCAGTTTCCGTTCGCGGATCTCGCGGATAATGGGTACAAAGACGTTTGCGTACCACGATCGCATCGCGGCTTCGAACGGAATCTCCTCCTGGTAGTTCATGTTGACGTAGTACTTGTGCCCGTAGATGTGCTGGAGCACCTCGTCGTAACGGCCGGTCGCGGTGAACTTGAGGTCGTAGTCCGGGAAGACCTTGTCGAACCGTGTACGCCGGTAGAACTGCTTCTTCTCGTAGTCGATGACCGCCTGTTTGAGCTTCTCGCGGGTGAGGCCCGGGTCGAGCTCGATCGCCGAGTCGAGCGAGACGACTTCCGCGTCGATGCTCCGGCCGCCCTGCGAACGCGCGACCGACACCCGGTGATTGCCGTCTCTGACGAAGTAGACGCCGCCGATCTCGTAGAGCCTGATGGGAGGCAGGTTGACCTGGCTGAGATGCGCCTCGTCGACCCGCGTCCAGCGCTTGCGGAGGTGTTCGTGCCGCGGGAGAAACTCGCGATTGAAGTCGGCGTAGCGGCCCTCCGAGCCGACGATCCGGTCGAGCGGTACGACCTGCAGGCCCCGGTACGATTCGCTCTTCGGCCGCAGGACCTCGCGCACCTCGCGGAGCGAGAGCATCTCGTGCCGTCCGGGGTTCAGCAGGTTGACGATCTTGTGTATGGTCTCTCGACTACGGGCCTTGGAGAAGTCGTCGTTCGCCTCGTGCCTGATGAAAGTACTGCCCATGGAGCCTTCCCGTTCTCGACCTTACAGCCGTTCCTCGTCGATTTCCAGGATGTAGTGATCGTAAACGTTGATGACCGTCGTGGACTCGTAGCGCGCCACGCGTTCGGCGTTCAGGTCGTAGAGGTGCACGTGGCCGTGCAGCTGGTAGGTCGGCTTGAAGGTCTTCAGGAACCACCGGAAGACCTTGAATCCAACGTGGGTCGGGTCGGGTCGGTCGTTGATGCCGAACGGGGAGGCGTGCGTGAGCAGGATGTCGATCGCGCGCCCGTGAACGACGCGATGCCACGCAAGCGCCGGAAGCATCGTCACAATCCGCATGAACATCTGCAGCTCGGTGAACTGGTTCTCCCCCTTGTTGTAGCGTCGGCACCCTCCGAGCCCGCCGATGATCAGGTGCTTGTGTCGGACGACCTTCGCGCCAATGTAGGTCGAGCCGAAGTAGTTGCGGAACGACTCGGTGATCGAGGTCTCGTACCTGCCCGTTTCCGCCTGGACGCCCCACCGGCGAAAGCGGGAGAGGTGCTTGAGGTGATGGTTGCCGAAGACGAAGAAGATGGGTTTGTTGAGGCTCGCGGAGATGAAGCCCAGGTATTCCATGGGAAGGTCGCCGGCGCTGAGAACCAGATCGACATCCGCGAAGCGTTCCTTGACCGCCGCGCTGTAGACCAGCGGGTCGATGTGGTCGGCGACGCAGAGGATCTTCATCGCCGCCTACATCTCGATCTGCTGGAGCAGCGACTGGAGCTTCTCCTTGTCGTACAGGTCGATGGGTCGGCTCTCGGCGTAGTCCTGCGCCAGTCTGCTGAAGGTGGAGCTGGTGACGATCATCCCGCGCGTAATGCTCTGCTTGCGCATCTCCTCGTGCGCGTCGCGGATTGTCGACTCGTCGACGATGTCCGCCACGCGGAGAAAACGGATCAGCTTGGGCATCGCGCGCGCGTTGCGCCACTTCGAGGTGTTTTCCACCGCGACGATCTCGCTCCCGCCGGAGATCTCTTTCGTGTCGCGTACCGTGAGCCCCATCGCCTGCGTGATGCGTGTGCACACCTGGATGAACTCGTCGCGCCCGAGGGTGAGGAAGTCTTTCATGCGGTCGTCCGTCCGCAGCTCCTGATACGTGCCCAGCTTCTCGGCGACGTCGCGGAAATTGGGCTTCTTCGAGTAGATGTACTCCCACTCGTCGACGGCGAGCTCGATCCGCCTGCGCTTCTCGTGGCAGTGGGCGAGGAAGTAGCGGGCGTAGAGTTCTTCGCTGGTGCCTTCGTCGGCGAGCTTCGCCGCACGCTCGAGCTCGGAGACGGCCCGTTCGAGGCTGCCCATGTTGATCAGGCATCCGCCGCGCTCGATCAGCGCCTTCACCTTGAGCGCCGGTTCGCGGCTCGCCTTCTCGAACGCGCTCATCGCGGCCACACAGTCGCGGGAGTCTTTGAGGATCTTCCCAATGTAGTACCAGGCGTCGTGATTCTCGGGCTGGACCTTGACCGCCGCGTCGAGCTCTGCGCGGGCCTCTACCGAACGCTTGGCCCGGTAGAGCAGCAGGCCCAGGCGGGCGTGCGCCTCGCCGTTGCGGGGATTGAGCTCGGTCGCTTTCTTGTAGTACTGCGCGGCACGGTCGGTCCGGTTGCGCTCCTCGAAGATACGCCCGACCGCGAAGTAGTAGTCCGCGTTGTTCGGCTCGCGCTTGAGCAGGAGCAGGTACTCCTTGAGTGCTTCTTCCTGCTGATTGAATTTGGAGTAAAGCTCCGCTATCTTCTTTCGAAACGGGACCTCTTGGACCAGACCGTCGAAGTTGCCGATCTGGTTGACCGTCTTGAGCTCCATGAGGGCGAGTTCGTTCTTGTTCTCCTGGCCGTACGCGAGCCCGAGGAGGTAGTGAGCATCGGCGTTGCGCGCGTCTTTCGCGATGAGCTGCTTGGCCGCCTTGATCACCGCCTGCGTCTTGTTTTGCTTCAAGAGGTTGCGCAGCGCTTCGACCCGTTTGGGGATGAGGATCGATCGCACGAGAAAATACGCAACAACTGCGATAGCTATTCCGAGGATGATAATAGCGATGGTCAAGGCCATAAGTTTTGCTTCTTCGAAGAGTACGGACTTTCCATACCCCTGTCAAACACGGTTTCGGGCTGTTGCCGCGTGGTTGCTGCTCGTCGTCGTGGCCGTCGGCGCGGGTGCTTCGGAGCTCTTCGACGAAGGTTCGGAGGCGTTACTCTACAACCGGCCCCGCGAGGCGGCGACGATCTTCGAACGGGTGATCGACGCCGAGCCGGTCAACGCGCGCGCCTACCTCTATCTCGCGCTGAGCTACGAGCAGCTGGAGATGTACGAACGGGCGATCGCCACGCTCGAGCGCGCGGAGAGCGTGCCCGGCGCGAACCGCAGCCGCATCCGTTTCAACATGGGCAACAACTACCTCCACCTCGGCGACGCGGAGCGAGCGCACGCGGCCTACACGGCGGCGATCGAGGCGGACTCCGCATCCACCGAGGCGCACCTCAACCGCGCGAATCTGAACGTATCGCTCGAGCGATACGAGGAGGCGATCGCCGACTATACGCGTGTGCTCGGTCTCGAGCCCGATCACCAGCAGCGCGAACGCATCGAGCGCATGATCGCGTTGCTGAAGGACCATATGGAACAGGCGCGTATCGCCGCGGAGGAAGAGGCGCGCCGGAAGGCCGAAGAGGAGCGCCGACGCGAGGAGGAAGAGGCGCGTCGGCTCGCCGAGGAGCAGCGCAGGCGCGAAGAGGCCGAGGCCAGTCGGCGAGCCCTGCTCGATAACGTTCTCAACTCGATCGACAGCTCGGCCGAGGAGACGGAAAACCTGTCGGCGGGCAGCGAAGATATCGACACCTACGAAGACGACGAGTTCGACATTGCAGACTGACGCACGGCGAGGGAGGGCGCTACGTGTACGATAGACGAAGGTTTCTGATCATCGGCGGCGCCGTGCTGCTCGCGCTTGCAGGCGGAACGTTCGCGTTACTGAGCTCGCGAGACGGCGAACCGGAGCCCGCCGCCGCGCCGCCGGACGCGACCGAGGCCGAGGAAGTCGACGAGACCCGACTGAACACGCTGCGGCTCGCCCGGGACTACCTCGAGGCCGAAGAGTACCAGAGGGCGCTCGACCTCGTGGACCGGCTGCTCATCGAGGACGGCTCGGACGACGAGGCGCGGGCGCTGAAGGACGAGATCGTGCAGGCGAAACGCGAGGCCGACGAGCGCACCGCACGGAGCGAGGCGGACCCCGATCTCGCGGCGCGTCAGGCCGAGGCCGAGGCGCGGCGCCGCGAAGCTGAGGCCGCCGCGCGAGCCGCCGAAGCGGAGGCGAGCGCGAGAGAGGCGGAGATCGCATCGCGACTGGCAGCCGAGGAGGAACGCCGCCTCGAAGAGCAGCGGGCCCGCGAGGAAGCGGAGGCGCGGGCGCGCGAGGAAGAGCTCGCGCGCATGAACGAGGAGGAGCGGCGCAAGCTCGAACGCGTCAACGAGCTGCTCGACGAGGGGCTCGACGCGGTCGACGACGAACGTTACGAGGCAGCGCGCGAGGCGTTCGACGAGGTGCTCTCGATCGAGCTTCAGGACGAGGCCGCGGAGGACCGCAGCCACGCGCTCGCGCTCGCGAGGAGCGCTCGCAGCTACTTCGAGGAGGACGAGGAGAACGAGACCAACCGACAGACCGCGATCAGGCTTGCGAATGAGGCGATCGGTCGCGACGATGAGGTCTGGGAGCCGCACTTCACGCTCGGCGAGATCTACCAGCAGACCGAGCTTTACGACGAGTCGATCGAGTCGTTCCGCTCCGCGGCCCGGTTGAACCCGGACGAGGCGCAGATCTTCTTCGAGCTGGGCAACAGCCAGTTCCGCGCGGGACGATACCGCGACGCGCGCGCGAGCTACCGGACGGTCGTCGAGACGGACCAGCACTACCCGAACGCGTACCACAATCTCGGCGTGACCAATCTCGCGCTGCGCGACAACGAGAAGGCGCTGGAAGCATTCGAGTTCGCCGCGCAGGTCGACGAGGACGATCACCGCGCGTGGTACCGAATCGGCCTGATCGAGACCGGCCGAGAGAACTACAGCACTGCGATCCGCGCGCTCTCGAAGGCGGTCGAGCTCGCCCCTGACCGGGGTAACTACCACTTTCGCCTCGCGCTCGCGAACTACTTCGCGGGAGAGCTCGAACGCGCGGAGTCAGGGTTCGCCGAGGCGGTCCGACTGGAACCCGACGCGGCGCCGCACAACTACAACCTCGCGTTGACCCGGCTCGAGCGTGGGCGTCACGAGGAAGCGCTCGCTCCGGCGCGGAAGGCAGTCTCGCTCGACGAAGAGACGGCCGAGTATCACTACACGCTCGGACAGGTCCAGGAGGAGCTCGGCGAGGTCGACGCGGCGCTCGCGAGCTACGCGGACGCGGTTCGTCTCGACAACCGCTACTACAAGGCGCTGAACGAGCTGGGCAGCCTCCTCGACGAGCTCGAGCTCTACGACGAGGCGCTCGAATACCTGCTCGCCGCCTACGAGCTGCGCCCCGACGGGCTCGAGGTGAACAACAATCTCGGCAACGTCTACCTCAACAAGAAGCTCTACGAGGACGCCATCGAGCATTTCCAGGTCGCGATCGCGAACCGGCCGGACGATACGGCCATTCGCTACCATCTGAGCATCGCGTACCTGCAGGCCGAGCAGTTCGAGCGCGCCGAGCGGAGTCTGCGCGAGCTGATCAAGGTCGATCCGAACTCCTGGCAGGCGTACCACCGGTTGGGCGAGGCTCTGATCGCTCAGGAGGAGAACGAAGAGGCGAGCACGGTGCTCGAGCGTCTGCTCGAGCTCAACCCCGACTACGAGCGCCGCGACCGGATCGAGGAGATGCTCGGCAACCTCGAATCGTCGTGAGCGGGTGCGACCGCCGGCCGGCAGCGCGTTCGTCGGGAGCCGCGCCGGCGGGGCGTCAGGTTCGCCCGACGAGCGAGACGAGCTGGTCGCGGGTGAACTCGGCCCAGACCGGGCGCCCGTGCGGGCAACGCGCGTTCTTCAGCCCCAACACGCCGCGCACGATCGAGACCGCCGTCTGCGGGGCGAGCGCGTCGCCGTCCTTCACCGCCGAGCGGCACGAGAGCGAGGCGTAGAGCTCTCGCTCGAAGTCGGCCGGCCGGTCCAGCAGATCCATGAGCAGCGCGGCGAGCGACTCGGCCTCGACTGCCACCGCGGAAGGCACCGTCAACAGCTCCCATGCCCCGTCGCGTTCGGCGAGCTCGATACCCAGGCGCCGCAGCTCGTTGCGTTTCCCGCGCAACGTCTGCTCCGCACCGGCGTGAACCTCGAGCCGGACCGGAAAGAGCAGCTCCTGCCCGCCGGCTCCGGAGCGCAGGCGGTCGTAGATGATCCGCTCGTGCGCGGCGTGCTGGTCGACGAGGTAGAGCCGGTCGCCGCGCTCGACGACGAGAAAAAGCCCCATGATCTGGCCGAGATACCGGAAGCCCGGTTCGTCGCCGGTGGGCGGTTCGGTCGCGTGGTCAACCGACGCCGTGCTGTCGCCTGCGTCGGAGCGCGGCGTCGGCGCGAGCACGCGCGAGAGGTCGAACGTTGAGCGGCCCGACGGCGCGGAGTGCGCCGACGATCCGGAGGGCTCGGCGACCGTCGATTCGCCGAACGGCAACGCCTCGCCCATCGAAACGGCACGTCGGTCGAATACGCTGAGATAGCTCGAAAGGGCTGAAACGACGCGGCGGTGGATCTCCGGAAGGTTTCGGAACCGTACTTCGCGCTTGGCCGGATGGATGTTGAAGTCCACGAGCTCCGGCTCCACGTCGACGAAGAGGTAGGCAACCGGATAGAGGCCACCGTGAAGATAGTCGCGATACGCGTATTCTACGGCCTGAACGAGCGCGAACTCCCAGACGCGGCGCCGATTCACGAAGACCTGCAGCGCCTTGCGGTCCTTCCGCGGAGCGGTCGGCTCGCCCGCCACAATGACGGCGCGGAAGCCCTCGCCGGCGGCCTCGATCTCGTGCAGCATCGCCGGTTCGGTGCGCTGCGGATAGGCGGCGGCGATGCGCTCGACCCGCGCGGCTTTCGGCAGCACGCTCTTGAGCTCGCCGTTCGACGCGAGGCGGAACTCGACGTGGGGGAACGCGAGCGCCTTGTCCAGGAAGACCGACCGCGCGGTCGTGAATTCGCTGCCGGGGCGCTTGAGGAACCGCCGCCTCGCGGGAACGTTGTAGAAGAGATCGGCGACCGCCACGCTCGTGCCCGGCGCGCCGGGAGCGGTTTCGAGCGCCGCGACGCGCCCCGCCTCCACGCGGAGGCGGTGGGGTGTCTCGTCGGGCGGTGCGCTCGTGATTTCCAGCCGGCTGACCGCGGCCACGCTCGAAAGCGCTTCGCCCCGGAAGCCGAGCGTTCGAACGCGGAGAAGGTCGTCGTCGGTCGCGATTTTGCTCGTGGCGTGCGGGAGGACCGACCGTTCGAGGTCGTCTCTGCCCATGCCGTACCCGTCGTCGACGACGCGGATGAGCTCGGTACCGCCGGCCTCGAGCCCGACCTCGACTCGCGAGGCACTCGCGTCGAGGCTGTTGTCGAGGAGCTCTCGTACGACCCCCGCCGGACGCTCGATGACCTCGCCGGCGGCTATCTTGCGAGCCACCGACGGGTCGAGGATGCGGATGCACGATGCGCCCTCGCTCATGCGGCTATACTACCGCGACTGCGCGCCTAGAAAAAGGGCCGGCTTCGAAGAAGCCGGCCCTGGGAATGCCTGCGCTCGGAAGGCGAGCGATCAGAATCCTCCACCCGAGCCGATGCGGGTCTCGATGCTGATGACCGGGCCGAACATCGGGTAGAGCTCGCCGTTGCGCCTCTCGTATCTGACGTTTCCGGTCTCGTCGCGGAGGACCGTCGTGGTGACGGTTCCCACGATGTCCATGATGGGGGCGACGGGATAGACGATCTCACCCTTGAGCACGGTATTCGCGTCGAACAGGCGCGCGCCCTCGAACCCGGTCTTGTCGATCAGCGTCGGAACGAAGCTGGTTCGCTCGTAGGCGAAGCTCGCGCTGATGTCGAGGGGGAGCAGACCTTCACGAAGCTCGAGACTCGTAAGCAGGTAGTCGTCGTCGCCCATTTCGATCGCGTCGGTTTCCGCACTCCGTGTCCACGGCCAGAGGTAACCGGCGTCCAGCCGGACGACCCGTGCGATCGTAAGCCCGGCCTCACCGTAGATCCCGAGCGTCTCGTTCTTGTACTCGCTCGCCCCCGGATTCTGGAGGTAGTCGACCGTCCGGCGGACCTTGTCGCCGCTCGTGCGGTCGTAGTTCGCGTCGTAGAACGCCGGCTCGAAGATGCCGTGGTCGTTCTGGAACTCGAGTCTGAAGTCGAGCAGCGAGACGTTTCCGAACACTCCGGAGGCGATGCCGTAGTTGCGCAGCTCGGTACCGGCCGCGGTCTCCTGGATCAGCGCCTGGGTCTGCAAACCCGCGTCGAGCCCACCCGCCGAACGGCGCAGGTAGGGCAGCAGTCCTCCCACGTCGCCGAAGAGCACGAGCGAGAACGCGTCGCGTTCGATCACCGGCAGGTCGAGATCCAGCCCCACGTTGAGGAAGACCGGATCGACGGTGCGCTCGGTCTCGAAGACCGTCGCTCCCTCGTCGTCCGCTTCCGGCAGATCCGAGGCGGGTGCGATGTCTGTGACGCCGCTCACGCCGACGGCGAGCGGGAAGCCGTCGAGGGGGCGCGCGTAGAGCCGCGTTCCGAAGATCTCCGGCGCGGCGAGGTCGTTCGTGAGGACCTCGAAGCCGGCTCGGCCGAAATCGATACCCACGTTGAACCCGATGCGCCGGATCGCGGGGAACTCGATGTCGTTCGCGTAGTTGCGCATGAGCAGCCCGTGCCCGAGGGTGAGCGTGTTGAGGTTGCCCACCTTGAGGAAGAACGGGTCGCGCATCTCGCCCCATTCGATGAACCTGATCTTGAGCGCGATATCGCCGGTGAGGTCGCCCATCGCGCCGAGCGTGTCGTTCCGCCAGTCGTGATCGGTGCCGAAGGACCACTCGTCGTTGCCCTCGGGCTTGTACCAATCGTCGCGGTCGAAGAGATTGCCCGTGTAGATCACCGGGAGGTAGAGTCCGGCGCGGAGCTTGCCGATCCGGAAGGTCGGCTGGGCGACGAGCTTGCTGTACGTGCTGCCTTCGAGGCTGATCGAGCCGATTTCGAGCTCGAGCACGTCGGTGAGGCCTGCCATGAACTCGTCGACAGGCCCGTCGTCTTCGTCGTCAGCGGTGCTGTCGTCGGGTTCGGTCGGCGTAGCGGGCTCCTGCGGTTCCACGACGACGGCGTCGCCGGAGTCGACGTCCGAATCGGCCTCGTCGTCCGTCTGTTCGGCCTCGGCCGGCTCTTCCTCTTCAATCGGATCTTCGTCGGCCGACGGCTCTTCCTCGCCGACGCCGAGCTCCTCGAGTACCTGCTGGCGCGCGTTCTCGGTCTGCTCGGAGAGTTGCTCGAGCGAGCCGTAGAACTGCTCGGCAACGTCCGCCTGCGCGGCGGCGAACGAGGCGGCGAGCGCGTTGGCGAACTCGTTCGCCTGAAGCGAGACGGTCGAGCCGGCCTCGTTCGTGAACTCCACGACCCCTTCGCGCACGGCGACAATCTCGTCGCCGGCCGCGACCTGCGTCACGAAGTCGGTGCCGCGAACACCTCCGACGGCTGTCGGGGTTCGTACCTCGAAGCCTCGTCCGGTGCCGGTGAGGTTCGACACGACGCTCCTCAGACGACCGGTCGCCACCGAGACGACGTCGTCGCCGGAGGAGGCTCCGCGCTCAAGCACGCTTTCGATCTTGATCTCCGTGCTGTCTGCGAGCTTGAGCGCGTGTCCGTTGGGAAGCAGGATCTCGGCGAACCCATCGAACGTCTTGACGACGTAGTTCAGATCGAGTCGGTAGCCGAAGTCGAGCAACCCGTCCTGCGAGTCCTGCAATTCGAAGAGCTCGCCGTCGACGCGTTCGTAGACGCGGACGTCGCCCTCGTAGTAGACGAGCTCCTGCGCGGTTGCAATGCCGCCGAAGAGCGCGAGCACGATGCAAAGTACCGTAATCCGTCTCATAGAAGCCTCCGGTATTAGAAGAGGGAGATCGCCGTCTCGAGCTTGGAGGTGATGACCCACGGATCGTCGCCCGGTTCGGGGAACGGGTCGTACTGCAGGTCGTAGACGAGCGAGATCACCGCGCTCTCGATCCGGTAGTTGACGCGCGCTCCGATCACCGAGTCCTCCGGACTTACGAGGTCTGCGAAGTCCTCGATACCCTTCTTGTCGTAGCTCGCCTCCATGCTGAATCCGCCGAGGATGCCCTCGCCGAGCATGAAGGTGGCGAGCAGATGCGGTTGCTTGAACGTGTCGTCCGGGTCGGCGCCGCCGAACGGGCCGTCGACGTTCGCGGCAAACACGAGCTGGTCGTCGAGCAGCGAGAACCCGGCACTCGCGAACCAGCCGACGTAGGAGTCGGTACTGAATCCGTCGACGCCGGCGTAGTAGGCGTACTTCCGGTGTCTGAACAGATCGTAGGACCGATCGAAGTAGACCGGGATGAAGTCCTCGCCGAGGAAGCGCAGCTGCGCGCCGTAGGTCATCACGCGGAACAGCCGCCCTCCGAAGCCGAGCATGCCGCCGGAGTTACCGCCCTGGTTGACGTAGTCGCCGAAACCGGCGAGCGAGACGAGGTCGTTGTTGAGCACCGGCATGCGGAAGTCGATGCCCCAGACGAGCGCCTTCGCGGCACTCTGCGACGTGCCTGCCGGCAGGAAGTCGGATACGCTCGCGCTCGGGTTGTCCTCCAGAGTGTCCTCGACGTAGTGGAACGGCTTGCGATCGCTCACAACCGTGCCTCCGAGCTGCAGGTTCCGGACGATGGGCAGCGCGGTTGCGGCGAGCGGTCGGACGAAGAGTCTGCTGCCGATCAGGTCGAACACCGCGAGGTTACCCACGAAGGTCTCGACGCCTGCGAACGGGAAGTCGAAGAGCCGTCCGTCCACGTCCAGGCTCATGCCGAAGATCCGCTGGTCGGGCAGGAACTGCGTATTCGTGTAGCCGCCCATGATGAAGCCGTTGCCCAGCAGGCCGTTGTCGACCTGTCCGAGCAGCACGTAGAGCGGGTCGCCCTTCTGCGCCCAGCGGACGTAGCGCAGCTTCGGCAGGTAGAGCTCGAGGAAGCTCGTCTCGTCGTCCGGTACCCAGTCGGCGGCGCGCACCTCGAACCCGGTGTCGTCTTCGGCGTCGAATCGATAGTTGAGCGTGAGGTCGAGTCCCAGCCCGAACTTGCCGATGCCGATGTCGGGCGTCAGCCCGACCGACTGGTAGGTGATGGTCTTGTCGGTCGCTTCGGTTCCGTCGTAGTCGGGGTTCGGGAAGCTCTGGGCGCCAATGGTGATACCCAGCCCGACATCGGGCCCGACTCCTTCGCCTTGCGGTTCGTCGCCTTCCAGGTCTTGCGCGAAAGCGCCGAGAAGCGCCACGAAGGTCAGAAGCACCACGGATGCGGTCAATCGCTTCATCGGAGTCCCTCCTCAAAGCCTGAGTATAGTACCGGCTAGCTCAAAAAACCATGGCGATCGGCGGCAATCAGAGGCGCAGACGTCCCTCGATCCCCACGCGAAGCCCCACGAGCGTGCCCGGCTCCCCGGCGAAGGTCTGCGTCCCGGCGCCGAATCCGCCGTGCAGTCGAATCGTTCCCGCCTCGTCGAAGCGCAGGCTCGTTGCGTGCTCCAGACGCGCGAGCAGGCGGTCGCCCGGCGTCTGATCGTACTCGACGGTCAGGCTCGACTCGTGCTCGATCGTACCCTCGGCCTCCGCGAGCACGCGCGGCAGCAGCGGGCCGGCGAAGCGCTCGGTCGGACGCGAGCGCAGGTGCGCGAGCCGAACGGTGAGCTGTCTCGTCCCGTCGTCCGGAACGACCGTCGTCACGAAGGTCTCGAGCTCGACCGAACGGTCGTCGGTCCAGATGAGCCGGGTCGACTGGCTGAAGCCGATAGCGGTCTCCCACGGTGCCCCGTCGCCGCCGGTGACCTCGAGGCGGGCCCGCGACTGGAACTCGTCGCTGTCGTAGAAGCCGAACAGCGGCCGCACGCCGAGGCGACCGAAGAGGTTGGGCGCGACGAGCAGCGCTTGGCCCGACAGCTCGTAGGAGCTCGTCGCCGCGTCGAGGTCGCGCCGCGCCGGCCGCGCGGCGGAGAGCTCCACGCCGGTCGGGACGAGGAGCGACCACGGCGAGCTCGTGATCCCGCGTCGTGCTTCGAGCGAGAGCTGCGGGCGGTAGCGCGACGCGAGCAAGCCGAGGCTGAGATCCGCCGAGCGCTCCGGGTAGTCGCCGGCGAAGAGCTCGGCGAGGGGGACGAAGGCGACGACGAGTGGATAGTCGGCGAGGAGCTCGGCCGCCGCGGCGACGTCGTCGGCCGGGCGGGGTCGGGGTGCGCCTTCGGTCTCGATCGAGAGCTCGCGGCGGGCCTTGACCGAAACGTCGAACCGGTCGCCGGCGCGCCACGGCACCCCCAGCTCGAGGAAGGTCTCGACGCCGCGCCGGGCCGCCGCGGCGTCGGCGTCGAAAGACGAGCCGGCCGCGGCGTCGAGCCCGACGCCCGCGAAGGCGAGCGAGCCCTCGAGGCTCGCCGACGCGTCGCGCTGCTGTGGCGAGGCGGTCGGGGCGAGCCTCGAGAAGCTTCGGGTCCACGCGACCGGGTAGGGGGGGGCACCGTCGGCCGTCGCGGAGGTCTCGCTGAGCTCGGCGTGAGCGCCGACGGTGACGCCGGGCGAGCGGCGCTCTGCCGGATCCTCGTCCCGGTCTCCGGCAACCTGCGTGGAATCGCGGGTCCGGGCAGCGGTTCCTCCGGCGCTCGCCGAGGCGGACCACGCGACCCGGCTCGAGTCGCGCTGAACGCTCACCCAGTCGGTCTCGACGACGCCGATCGCCGGAATCGTGAGCTCGAAGCTCGTCTCGTGCGAGGTGCCGGGCCCGAAGACGCCGTATCCGGCTTGAAACGAGTCGACCAGTCGCAGCGGGACTACCCGCGGCGCCATCGTGACCTCGTGGCGGCCCTGGAGTCCGGTGCCCGCCGAGACCGTCCGAGCGTCGAGTCCGGCGGCCGCCTGCGCGCCGAGCACGGTGGCCGAGACGTCGGTCGAGCTCTCGAGGCCGCTTCGCCTCGCGTCCGGGTCGTCCGGCAAGCTCGCCGTCTCGGCGTGAAGCCGCTGCTCGACGGCAACATCCGAAAGCACGTTCGTCCCGTCGACGGTGATCTCGACATCCGGCCTCCACGCGAGCTCGGCCTGCGCGACCGCGCCGACGCTCGTCCTCGGTCCCCAGAACGAGAGCTCGTCGAAGAGCACGACCGCCTCCTCGACGCCGTTCGTCGCGATCTCCACGTCGATGCGGCGCACGACCGCGTCGACGTCGGTCGGCAGCGGAAGCGAGAGCTCGTGCCACGCGCCGTCGGCTACGATCGCCGGTTCGGCGAGCTCGGCCTCGAAGGCGCCGTCGCCGTCGCTCGCGCGCACCATGATCTCCGCGCCGGCGGCCTGCGCCGACGGCGCGCGGTAGTAGATCCGCAGCTCCTCGTAGTCGGCAGCCCGGACCGCGGTTGCTCGGCTGAGCGTGATGGTGTCCCCCGTGCCGGCGTCGTCCCAGCCGACCCGGAGCACGCGCTGCTCCGGGTCCTCGTCGGTCAGCCGGGAGGCGACCTGCGGGAATGCCTTTCCGAGCCGGTCGGCGTTCGCTTCGGTCTCCGGGAAGACGCTCGTCGTGACCTCCGGAGGGCTCCCGGAGGCTTCGACCGAGAACTCCGACCCGAAGACGTCGATCGCACCCACGACGATCTTCCCGGCTACCGCGTCCCCGGCCGTAGCCGGCTCGATCACGACGCGCATGGCGCGGGTGTCGGCGAGGCGGCGTGCCTCGGCGGCGGTGAGGTCGATCTCGAGCTCCTGCCAGCCGGCTCCGTCGTCGGTGAGGTCGTCTTCGTCGACCGGGTGCGCCAAGACGAGGTCGGGGAGCTCGGGGTCGAGTACGCCGTTGCCGTTCGCGTCCTCGCTGTAGGTGAGACCCGCCGGTGGCGGCGCGCCGGTGGCGAGCGTGAAGCCGTTCGACGAATCGTGGAAGGCAAGCGCGTCTGCTCCGGTGTCGCGCGTGCCGTCGCCGTCGAGGTCCTCGCCGATCGCGCCGAGCTCGAACGTCAGCCGGGCGGCCTCCGGGGAGGCCTCGACGACGCGGTACGGCACGACGATCCGGCGCGCATCCGAGAGGTCGGTGCCGCGGCCACCGTCGATGCGGACGAGACCAGCGACCCAGCTCCGGTCGGAAGGGATCTCGTAGTCGAACACCGCGACCGTCCCGGCGTAGTCGTCGTCGGGCGGCGTGCTCGCCGGGTACGGGCCGCCGCGTCCGCCGGCGGCGTACTCGGAGGGGGACACCGCCTGAGGGTCGGCGGTGTAGGGGAGGTAGCTGCGGTCGCCGAGCGCGTTTACGCTCAGGTGGTCGGCAAAGTGCAGGAACCCGCGTCCGCCGGCGGAGAGGTCGGGGCCGGGGCCGGCGTCGAGGCTGCGCGGGGCGAGGAAGAGCGCGGTCGGCGAGACCGGAAAGGAACGCGCACCGTCGTTCATCCCGGCCACGCGAAGCACGCCGGAGGTGTCAGGGCTCGAAAGCGAGACCGCGCCGGCGAGGTGCGCGTCGAGCTCGCTCGGCGGAGGGGTGCGCCACGAGGAGCTTCGGGTCTCCACCGAACCCGATAGCGTGAGGCGTCCGGGGTATTCGTCGGCGCGCGTCGAGTAACGTGCCCGCGAGGGTTTCAGACGAGCGCCGAGCGCGAGCTGCGCGTTCGTCCCCGGTGCGAGCTCGAAGCGGTTGCCGCTCGCGAACAGCAGATCTTCCGCGCCGGAGGCGGCGGAGGTACGGAAGGAGACGCGCACGACGTCGGTGCGGCGCAGCGGAGTATCGAAGACGATGCGTCCCGAATCCTCGACGACGAACCGCGTCTCCACCGTGCCGTTCCGTTCGATCCGGACGCTGCCGGGGATGAACTCCTCGGGCAGCTCGATCGTCTCGGCCGGCGTGACGCTGCGGAACACGAGGTCGGGCGTCTGCGGCGGCTCGGCGGGCGCCGGCCCGTAGATCCCGGGAACCGGGCGCTCGGCGAGCTCCGAGGCGAGCGGGTAGCGGTTCTCGAAGGCGCGCGGATCGCCGGCGAGCGAGCCGACCGTCACGGTCTCGCGGGCGTCGGAGACGACGAGGTCGAGCGAGCTCGGGTAGCGCGAGCCGGGGGCCGCCTCGAGCTCCACGGTGCCGCCGGCGGACTCCGGACGCTCGTACGTCGCGGCGGTCGCGAACGGCGAGAACCGGCCGGGCTGGTGGATCAGGAACGCCTCGCGGTCCGTGCCGTCGCCGGTGAGCGTGACGGTGAGCTCGTCGGGATCGAGCGGCTCGAACAGCTCGGCGTAGTTGCGCAGCTCGGTGGACTCGAAGCTGAAGTCGAGCACGGTGTCGGGATCGGGCCGGCCGTCGGCGTCGAGGCCGAAGCAGGAAGCTCTGCCGAGCGCAGCGTCTCCGATCGGCACGCCTCCGGCCTCGTAGTAGACGAGCAGGCGCGTAGTCGGCGCCTCCCGGAGGCTGAACACGCCGTCGGCAAGTGAAAAGACGACCTCGGTGTCCAGGTCGAGGAGACGGTAGCGCCGACCGTCGCCGTCGGTAAAGTCGCCGCTCGGGCTCTCCAGGTAGAGCTCGAGGGAATCGAGGCTACCGTCGGGCAGGACGAAGTGCCGGTTGCGTTCGTACTCACTCGCCGACACGCGCGTCTCGCTGACGATCCCGCCATCCGCGTAGACGATCTCCTCGCGCTCACTCGGCGCGTACCGCACCATGAGCTCGTGCGTGCTGCGCCCGGTGCGAAACGCGGCGCTCGCGCCCGGCGCGTCCTGGCCTACCGAACCGGTCTCGTCGCCGAAGTCGAGGAAGGGGTAGGTGCCGATCCCGATCGCCGTGTTCCCCGCGAGTACCGACTGCACCGTCTCGTCCTCGCGGCCCGCGTATCCGAAGAGGATCGTCGACTCCTCTATCTGCTCGCTCACGGTGGTTTCGAAGAAGTAGCGCTGCAGGAGCCACAGCGAGAGCGTGAGGTTGACCTGTTGCTCGAAGGGAACCGACTCGAGCCCCGGAAAGTCGTAGCCGGGAAGCGAGCGCAGCGATCCGTCGTCGGTGCGGCTCATGAGCCAGCCGACCGCCGGCGCGAAGCCGGTGGTCCAGGTACCGGTTGCGAACAGAGACACATCGGCATCCCCTATCTCGAAGTCGTAGAGCGCAGACGGAGCCTCGGTCTCGAAGGGATTCGGCGGTGCATCGGCGGCGAGCGGGACGAGGCCGAGGGCTGCGAGGGCGAGGAGGGCTATGCGGGAACGCACGTGCGGTATACTATTGGGCTGCGGCGGTCATGTAAACGCGACCGCGGACCGAGACTAGAGAAGCATGAACGCTGAACAGCAGAAGGCATCGGCATTCGTCTCCAGGCTCCTCGCCAACCCCGCGCTGAAGGCGTTGACGCCGCTGCAACGCGAGGAACAGATCATCCAGTTCCTCCATACCAACGCGGCGCAGCTCGCGCCGACGCTGAGCTCGCAGGCGTTCTTCCCCGGGAAGTCCTGGAACCAGATAATAGCACTTCTGATGCAGGCTCTCATGGAGCACGTCGACGGCGAGCTCATGCCGCAGCTTGACACCATCGTATCGGGTATTCGCTTCGGGTTCATGAGCGTGCTGCGACAGCAGGCCGCCGCCGGCGGTGATGCGGGTGTGCAGGTGGGCTCCTTCATCCGCGGGGTGCTCGCGCGTATGGATGCGCGGCGCACCTTCACCGGCGCGCATGCAGCGCTCGCCTATGGATTCGTCCATCGATACATGGACCCCATCTGGGCCCGCAAGAGCTACATCCATTTCGAGCTGACGAAGGTACAGCGGCTGAAGCTCGGCAAGGAGGACGTCGCCTCGATGATCGAGGTGACGCTTCTGTTGAAGCCGGTCGTGAACCTCGTTTCGGCGGTCGGGGGCGGTGTTCAGTCGGAGCAGACCTCCGGAATCGTCGACCAACGGTTCGCCGAGAAGGTCTTCGCGGCGGCGAAGAAACAGCTGCCTGCGGTGCCGGACCAGGTGGTCAGAAGCGGCGTCAACGCCAACGTATCGTACGTGGAGAACCGCTTCATCGAGGCGACCGCCCGACTCGCGGCGGTCTTCTCGGCGCGCGCACGGAGCTACCAGCCGAACGTGGATGTCGACCGCGGCGCCGACAGCCCGGACAAGAGCTGGCTCAGCGTCGCGAGGAGGAACTACAGATTCTACGGCTTCGACCTCAAGCTCCTCGACGAGCTCTATTCGATAGCCACGGAGAACGGGTGGTAGTATGAGTAAGACACGAGCATTCCTGGAAAACCTCGTCATCGTCGCGATCGTCCTCGTTCTCATCCAGACCTTTCTCGAGGACTACGCGGTGCTCGCCGGATGGTCGTGGGACGTGCGACGGGCGCTGCTGTTCACCGGTTTCGCGTTCGACCTCATGTTCACGATCGAGTTCCTGACGCGGCTCTACGTCGCGTTCGTCAACCGGAGAACGGGGATCTACTTCTGGTACGAGCGGGGCTGGGTCGATCTGCTCGCCTCCATCCCGCTGCTCCTGTTCGCCTCCGGGCCGCAGGTACTCGCGTATCTCAGCGGATCGGCGACGGTCGTCGGCTTCGCCGGGATCCTGAACGTGCTCAAGGTGGTGAAGGCGATCCGCATCGCGCGGATCCTCAGGCTTCTGCGTGTGCTCAAGATCTTCGCCCGCATTCGCAATACCGAGTCGCAGATGGCACAGCGTCACGTCGCCAGGGTCGCCACCACCGCGGTCACCGTGGTTATCGGCGGTGTCCTCGTGCTGAGCGTGCTCTTCAGTGCTTTCGGCGTGCCGAGTCTCGAGACGCGCTATCAGGAACAAACGCTCGAGCTGCTCGAGCGAGTGGGCTCCTTTGATCTGTCGAACCGTTCGGCGGTGAACGAGGTCGAGGATCTCGCCGAGGTGGAAACGTCGATCCTCGTCGTGCAGCGCGACGGTCGAACGGTCTACAGCCGGTACGAGAACGAGCACTACGAGACCCATTTCGGGCCGATCGACTACGGGTACGGCGAGCGCGGAGATGCCCGCGTGTTCTTCGATCTGAGACCGATGAACCAGGACCAGGCGCGCGCGAATCTCGTGTACTTCGCGGTGGTCGTGCTGCTCGTTCTCGTGTTCATGCTCTTCTACAGCCCGCACTTCGCGATGACGGTCTCCGATCCTGTCCACGTGATGCGACGCGGGATGAACGAGAAGGGGTACAACCTGGAGGTGAAGATCCCCCGGCTCTACCGCGACGACGAGGTCTACCGGCTCGGACGCCTGTACAACGAGGTCTTTCTTCCGCTGAAGGACCGCGCGGGCGGCGGGGACGATGCGGATCTGCTCGATCTCAAGATGGATGACATCCGGGACATCCTGAACGAGTAGTCGATGGTCGTCTCCATGATTCAACTCATCATCGAGCTACCCGAGATCGGTTCGATCAAGGACAAGCGCCGGATGGTGAAATCGCTGAAGGAGAAGCTGATTCGCCGCTACCGGATCTCGGTGGCGGAGGTGGACCTGCAGGACAGCCTGACGTTCACGCAGCTCGGCGGGGCGGTCGTCTCCAACTCCCGACAGCACGGCGAGCAGGTCATGCAGAAGGCGCTGCACTTCGTCGAGGAAGAGTCGCTCGGGCGGATCCAGGACGTCCAGATCATCAGCGAACGCTTCTGAACAGACCGCGCGGGCCCGCGACGCGGTTCGCGTCTATGCCGGCAGGAGCGTCTACGCCGGCAGGAGATAGAGGTCCGGTAGACGGTGCTCCCCGGACATCTCGAGCGCGTCCGGGATCTGCGCGGTGCTCGTGCGCTCGATCGAGAAGAAGTGGCGCAGCGGCTCGTACGAATCGGCCTCGACCCGGATCTCGAACTCGAAGGTGCGTTCGATGCCGTGGGATTCGGCCGGCACCGGAGTCGGCCAGAACAGGTAGGTCCCGGCGGTGTTGGGTACGATCTCGTAGGGATTCTGCCAGCGCGAATCGAGCATCGTGACCCGCTCGTTGTCGAGCAGGAGAAGGACCTCCACGTTCGTGACGAGCTCGAAGCTCACCCCGTTGAAGAGCCGGCCCTTGATCGTGGGCAGGTAGAAGTGCGGTCCGGAGACCGATGAGACCGACGTGTGTTCGTCACTGTAGAAGGAGCGACGCACGCTGCTGACGCGTCGAAGTCCCTCGTGCGCGAGCGTGACGAGATCGACGATGAGCTGCTGGTCCCTGCCGAGCTCGAGCTCGGTGTGCGCCTGGCCGCGCGCGGAGCTGACGTAGCGCTGCTGGACCCGATTGAGCACGTAGCAGGCGGCGTCCATCCGGCACTCCGGCGATGTGCAGTACTTGGGGGCGTCCGCCGCTTCGTCCTCGTCGCAGATTTCGTCGATCACACGGAGTACCGATTCCTCCATTACGTTGTGGATGACGAGCGACTTATGCGTTGCCACCCGCGGCCCCCTTGCCGAGCTCGCTCTTGAGCTCGAGCACCTCGGCCAGCGATTCCACCGCCTCGCGGTAGTCGCGGACCGTCTCCTTGAGAGCGTAGTAGTTGAGGCCGGCGTAGTAGATCTTGGAAAAGACGGTGAGCGTGATCTCTCGCTGCGTGGTCATCAGCGTGTTGTAGCAGCCGTACTCGTAGCAGATCTGCATAACGTCTTCGAGTTTGCCCTGGACGAAATCTGCCAGGTTACTCGAAAAGCTGAACGTATAGGCGAGCTCGAGGAACTTGCTGTCACGGTCTATGTAGACCGCGCCCTGGAATCCGTCGGTCGACTCGAATGCCGCCGAGTACGTCTCCTCGAGAAACTCGCCGTCGAGCATCTCAAAGCCCAGCTCCCGCAGGAGAACACCCACTCGGCGAACCCGTTCCTTCATCAACTTGGAGTACTTCATGCGCTGGCTCTCCTGTGATCTTACTGCATGGTCGTCGCAGAATCAATCACGGAGACTCGACCGCCTCGTCGAGGAGCTGCCGATGCGCGTCGAGGTCGGCCGCCACGCCGGGCTCGAGGATCATACGGATCCTGCGAAGCGCGCGGGTGAAGTCCTCGATCACGTGGGGCGTGAAGACGCTACCGGCATCCGGGTAGTCGATGACCCGGTCCTCGTCGATGACCGGGAAAGTGACCTCGAAGCTCACCGGTTCCGGGATGTCGACGATGATGTCGAGCGGTTCGATCTCGCGTCCGAGCCGCCGCGATATCAGGCGGTGGAGGCGCTTCTCGACTGCGGCGCGGTCCGCGAGATTCGCCAGGCGTTGGTGCGCCGGGTTCGTCTCGTCGAAGCCCAGATCGGCGGTGGGAACGTAGAGCTGACGGTTGTAGACGCGGCGGATGAGATCGAACGGCCGCTCCTCGTGCGAGCAGAATGCGGCGTAGAAGGTTTCGTCGTTCAGACCGTAGAGGTCTCGCTCGTCGATGAACCCCTCGGTGAGCCCATGGTAGAGCCCGACCTTGATCATCGCGGTCGCGACGCGAACGGTACGGTGCCAGTAGACGGCGCGATACATGAGGTACTTGCTGAACAGAACGTTCTCCACCGCCGAGATACCCGAACGTTCGAGCGCGATCCCGTCCGCGCCGTTGGGGCGCAAACGGCTCAGCGCAAAGTCGATGTCCTGCGTTCCGTAGGGCACACCGCAGAAATACGCATCGCGGTTGAGGTAGTCGAGCTTGTCCGGATCGAGCGAGCCCGACAGCAGCCTGCGAAAGAGTCGCACCTCGGGTCTGCCGTCGCCGTCGAGCGATTCGTCGATGATGCGCGCGACGAGATCGGGGTCGGTGCGCAGGTCGTCCCGGATGCGCCGAGCGAGGTCTCCCTCGCGCACGATCTCGGCTGCGAGCGCCTCGTGATCCGCGAGCGGGAGCTCCTTGAGGCTGTGCGTGAAGGGAAAGTGGCCCAGGTCGTGGAGCAGCGCTGCTGCGAGATAGGCGCTCACCAGCTCACGGTTGATCGCGGGGGCCTCGTCGTAGATGAGAAGCGCCCGGATCATGCGGTAGGCGGTGTGGTAGACGCCCAGACTGTGAGCGAGTCGGGTGTGCGTCGCGCCGGGGTAGACGAGGTGGGTCGGGCCGAGCTGTTTGATCCGGCTGAGCTGCTGGAATTCGACCGAGTTGACGATCGATACGAGCCCATCGCTGAGATAGATGTGGCCCCACAGCGGATCCCTGATGGGGCGAGTGTAATCGTGATCGAGATGCCGGAGGACATGATCCTTTACACGCATTGCCGCCAATCTATAGTATGCCCACAGGTGCGTCCACCATTTCGCCGTACGATCACCGCGCTTCTGGCGATCACCCTCATCCTCGCGCAGATCGGTTGCGCCCGTCGCTCCGGCGACGGGGATGAGCCCGCTGGGGCGTCGGCGGCCGAACGCTCGGAGGGGGAAGGTCAGCCGATGCGCCTCACCGATGCCGGGCGCGGGCGCCGCCCGACGACCCCGGGCGAGGAGGCGTCCCCGGGCGTCTCCGCCTCTACGCCCGGCGACGAGGACCGTCGCGCGGCCTCGGCTGAGCGGGATGTCTCTATCGACGCGCGCGACGAGGCGTTCGCCTCGCGCCGGCTCGGGGCGCCGCCGCACTACCCGTCTGACTTCGTGATCGGCTCGCTCGCCACGAGCGGCCTCTCCCGGCCCGAGCGGGCGGCACGGCAACACGCCCGCGTTTTCCTGCAAACCGTGCTCGCAGACGGTCGGCCGCCGGAGGACGCCTTCATCGAACCGGCGCCCGGCGCGCTCGCGGTGATCGATGATCTCGCTTCGACCGGTCTCGCCGCCGCCGGCGTTCGCGTCGCTCGACCCGTTGCGCTTCCGGGTGGGGAGCGATCGATTGCCTACCGCGTGCTCGGCGAGACGGGCGGCGCTCACGGCGAGGTCATTCTGGAAATGGCCGAGGGGCAGTGGTATATTTCGGATATTCAGGCTATTGCGTCGAGTCGGGGTACGGACGACCTGTTCGACCCCGCCTTTCAATCTCCCCGCCCTTAATGGAGCGTCGGTGGCAAACGAGATCAAGCGGATAGAGAGAGAGTTCATCCTGAAGAACGTCCTCGAACAGCGCACGCCGCTCGAGGTCCACCTCGGTGCCGAACGCCTCCAGGCGTTCGTCGAGCGGATAGACGACGAGCGGCTGTGGATCCGTCTTGCCGAAGACATCTTTCCCGAGGATGCGGACGAGATCACGGTCTTTTTCCGCTTCCGCAATAATCCCATGACGTTCACGTCGCGAGTTCTCGAGAGCTCGGAGGACGTAGCCGAGGTAGAGCAACCGACCGAGCTCTTTCGCGACCTCTCGCGGACCTTCGAGCGGATCAAGGCGCCCCGTGACGTCAGCGTCTCGTTCCTGTTCAAGGGCCAGCAGGTCAAGCTCGACTATCCAGACTCCGATCAGTACGAGCCGGCGGAAGATCCCGGGGCCGACCCCGGCTTCGACGCGTCGAAGATTTCCGAGCTCCTGCAGGCGTTCCGCGAGCGCGCAGCCCGGTTCGCGACCGAGAACAAGATCGTCATGTTTCGCGAACGTCGCCCGCAGAGCTTCCAGGAGAAGCTGATCGCCAGATCGGGCAGGATTCTCGTACTCCCGTTCTACGCGGCCGAGGCGCAGATCAGGTCCGTGGAGGTCCGCGAGCGAATCCTCACGCAGGACGAGATCATATCGCTGAAGGCCGAAGACGGCGAAGACATGTTCAGCGTGCTCGAGCAGATCGGGAAGATCGTCGAGGCGAACCGTCAGAGGCGCCTGTGGCACGAGCTCTACTGCCCTATCCTCTACCGGCAGTACGTCGTGGGCTACATGTACCTCATCCGTGCGGACAACGACCGGGAGCGCTTCGAGCCGGGGGTATTCGACTTCGTGCTCCAGTTCGGGCGCGTTCTCGCGTTCTCGCTGAAGGCGAACGGCTACTTCAAGGCCGAGCCGCAGGTTGACGAGTTCGGCGCGGCCGAGCTCATCGACATCTCCGGATCGGGCCTGCTGTTCAGCTACCCGCCCGAGGGGCCGGATATCCTGCTGTACACGGATCTCGACCTGAAGATCTCGCTCGGGCAGACCACGATCCCGTCGCGCGGCCGCGTCATGCGCAAGTACAGCGACTCCGGGCGAGTCTACATCGCGATCCAGTTCATCCAGCTCGATCCCGACGACATGGAGACGCTGTTTCAGCACATCTACGGTTCCAGCTACCGGGGCGACGTCGACACGGTTGGAGCCGCCGATCCGAAGAACCTCCCGATCGACGAGCTCTAGCCGACGGTAAGCCGGCGCTTCCATTCGGGCGATAATGGAAGTGGGAGAGCTCATGTACACACTCGCGGTAGAGATTCACGGTCTGCGCCAGCTCGAGCGCCTGCAGCGCGAGCTCATCGCCGACGTGCGGCGGCGCGTCATAGCCGTCGTGGAGGTGCAGGGTGGTTCGTTCGCGCTCGAGCAGGGCAGCCTCTGGGTGTTTCGATTCGAGCGTGCGCAGCCGGACGACCGACAGGGAGTGCTCGATGCGCTCGAGCAGACGACCGCCTTGCTTTCGGCCCGGGAACCCGAGCTCGCGGGTTGGGGTGTCGTTCTCGATTACATCGATCTGCCGGCGCCCGAAGCGGCGGCCCATATTCGAGCGATGCTCCTGCCTGTCTACGAGGACGACGCCGCCTGGCTCGGCGAGGCGGCGCACCCGCTTCTCGCGCATCACCTCGACGTGGCGGCCGAGCCGGCTCCATCGACAAAGCTCTTCCGGATCAGCGGCACGAGGGGCGGCGGAGGCGAAGACGTCGAGTCGGCCACCGAGTACGCGCGGAACAACCGGGCGGTGGACGCGCTGATGGAGGCGCTCGTGCCCGACGATCTGGTCGGGCGTATGCTCCTCGTTGTCGGCGACGACCCGCTCGCGCTGCGCGTGAACGCTCGGGCGGCGCTCGAGCAGCTCGCCGGTTCGTCGCCCGACGTGCGGTGGCTCGAGGCCGAGGCCGATGACGCGCACCCGTACGCCCCGCTCAGCTCCATTTTCTCCGCGCTCGACGTACACGAAACTCCGTTCTGGCTCAACGACGCCGAACGCGGATCGTGGGAGGAGCGCTCGGCTTTGATCGAGGCGCTGCTCTCCCCCGGCGGGCCGGTTGTCCTGCCAGACGCGTTCCCGACCGACCTGCTGATCGCGCTCGAAGGCTACCTTCTCGCCTACGTTCGTCGCGCCGCCGAGGCGGTCGTGACGCCGGTGCTGCTCTGCCATAACGTGGACCGATGGCCGGCCCAGGCCACAGACGCGCTGGTGCGCACGATCTCGCGGTTGCCGGTTCCGGAGCATCGGCCCGCGCTCGTGCTTGTCGGTACGAGCTCTCGATCTCTCAGCGCGGCGGGGCTCGCAGAGCTCGTTGTGCGCACCGTCCGTCTCCCGCGTCGGACCGCCAGCGAGCTGGCCGAGCTCTCGGGCGCACAGGCCAACTGGGACCGGTTGATGCGCCTTACCCGGGGCAAGGCCGCGCCCGTGGTGCACTATCTCACCTGCGCCGCGCACTGGGAGCGTTTGACCGACGGAGAGGTCGAAGACGTGGACGACGCCGATCTCGCGTGGCGCGTGGCGTCGGCGCTGGACTCTGAGGTCCAGGAGCTCCTCCTCGCCGCGTGCTACGCCGCACCTTTCGTCACGCGCAATCAGTACGTGGATCTGGCGATCCGCCTCGGCACCGACCGTGTTCGAGTCCCCACCACGCTTTCGCGGCTGCGGCTGCTCGGCCTGATCGAGGACCGTGACGACGTCGTCCCGTCGTATCCGGAACTCCGCTCGCGTCTGGAGCTCGGGCTCGGTTCGGCGGCGAAGACCGTCTACGAGAGGGTGAGCCGGGGACTCGTCGAGCTCGTCGAGACGCGCGGGATCGGGGTGAGCGAGCGTCTCGTTGGCTTCCTCGGTTCCTTTGCCGGTGGTGAGTATGTCCCCCGCCTCTACCACCAGCTGCTCACGTGCGTGATGAACGAGCGCCGACTCGACGAGGCGCAGCGGTTGCTCTACGACACGGCGCCTCCGCGCGGGTTGTCGAGCGCGGCCCGCGCCTGTGTGCAGGCGGTCGTCGCGACGAACCGCATTCGACTCGCTCTCCTCCAGGCGAACATGCAGGCCGCCGAACGCACCCGGTCGCACAGCGACCGTTCGGTCGATGCGCAGCGGTGCGGAGCGGTTGGCGGCGATCTCGCGGTCCAGAAGGCGCGGCTGACCTTCCACGGCGGGCCGTCGAAGGAGACGGTCGCGCTCCTCAAGCGTGCGGTGATGATCTATCAGGAGTTCGACGATCAGGCCGGGCTCGCGCGGGCAAATCTGGACTTCGGCCTTGTTCTGCTCGCGCAGGAGGATCTGCTCGGGGCACGCGAGTACTTTCTGCTCGCCGCCAGGTCGGCAGCGAGCAGCGACGATACCTTCGAGCAGGTGCGCGCGCGGGCGTTGTCGCTGGTGTGCGACTACGTCTACGGTAACCTCACTCGCGCGCTGCGCGAGGCGGGCGAGCTCGACGCAGAGGCCGGACGGGCCGGTATGCGCGAAGTGCAGCTGTTCGCCGAGCTCACGCGCGGGCGAGTCGTCTTCGAGCTCGGCCGTTACCGGGAGGCCGGTGACATCTTCTCACGCGGCCGCAGCCGGGCGCGGCTGTACGGCATGAGCTCCCCCGGCGCCGTTATGGAACGTTGGCTTGCGCGCTCGCTCATCTACGACGGCAGGGTGCGCCGCGCCGGCGCGATCCTGCGGGACCACGCGGCCAACCCAGAATCGTGCTTCTTCCTCGCGGAGGCGCATCTGAAGCTCGGCGAGCACGCGCAGGCGATCGCGGCGCTCGAGGAAGGGTTGTCGCTCATGCCGCAGACGCCGGGACCGGTGGAAGCGATCGCGTGGGCGAGCGGCTTCGCCGCGTTGGAGGACCGCGCGATCGGCGTGGTCGGCGGAACACAGGTGCTCACGCATCAGATGATGGCGCTCCACGGGTATGTGCTCGCCGAAAGCGGCCGAATCGCAGACGGGGTCGAGGAGCTGCACCGGCTCACCCGGGAGCTGCGCATCAGCGAGATCGATCCGTACAATCGAACGTACTTCTATCTCTACAGTCTCATCCTTCCGGAGAGCGGCGAGCTGAGCGTGGAGGACGGCACGACCGTGTTGGGCAAGGCGGTGCGCTACATCCAGCAGCGCACGAGCCGGATGGACGAGTACGCGCACAAGACCGACTACCTGCGCCGGAACGAGTGGAACGCGCGCCTCATGGGGCACGCCCGGACGCACAACCTGGTATAGAACCGAGCGGGCGCCACCGGGCACGCTCGGCTTCGCAGGAACCGCTGGTGCGGTTCCGCTGCCTCGGTGCGGGTTGACGCGCCCGGCGCCTTTGGCTATCTTCACCGAGCGTTTTTTTTATTGCACGGTGGCGTAGCTCAGTCGGTAGAGCAAGCGGCTCATATCCGCTTTGTCGGGGGTTCAAGTCCCTCCGCCACTAATTCCCCGTTAAACTCGCGCGAAGGCGATGGTCAACCTCTCGAAAACCGGCTATAATTGCCGTGACAAGTTCTTCGGGGGGGGAACGATGCAATTCTCAGGTGCAGATATCATCGTCATCGCGATAGTTCTCATCGTGCTTTACGTCTATCGCCAGCTCGATCGGAACAATCGTTCGCTCGAGAAGGTGAAGAGGTACGCCGATCGAGTGCACGAGGAGCTCGACGCGCATGTCCGGGAGAAGGTCGTCACGATCAAGGACATGGGTATCGAGCTGGAGGTCCATCAGAAGGCGGCGAAGGAGGTGCTCAAACGGGTCCAGGCGATCGAGAGCGGCCTCGACAGTCGCGCCGAGGAGATTGAGCGTATCGGCGCGCGCATCGGCGAGTACGATGCGGCGCTCGACGAGCTCGTCGAGATGACCGGCCGGGCGCAGGAGAACATCAACCGTGTGCGCGACGAGTCGTCGTACGTCGACACGGTCGGCAGGCGCATCAAGCAGAGTCAGGAACGCCTGGACACCGTGGAGAAGGGACTCGACGCGATAACCGAGCGGTTCCGCACGGAAAACGACACGCGGCTGCGCGAGGTCGAGACGGAGGTGTTCCGTGAGGCGGGTGAGCGCGTCGAATCCATGCGGGGCGAGCTGGGCGGTCTGCAGGAGCGGGTGAATCAGTTCGGCGAGTACATTCGCGGCGCCGAGGAACGAGCGGAGGCGATGACCTCCCGTACGCGCGAAGAGCTCGAAGAAATCGCGGAAACGGTTGTCCACCGCGCCGAGGAAGCTTCCATCCAGGGCTCCGAGCAGCTCGGCGAGATTCGCGAGCAGCTCGAGGCGATGGAGAGCGACTACCAGAAACGCCTTCTCCAGCTCGCCGAACGCGGCGAGCAGATGGAGACCGAGGCGCTCGCCAAGCTGCGCGAGCGGATCGAGGACGCTTCACAGGAGGTCGCGCGCGAGCTCTCCTCGCGTCTCGACCACCAGAAGCGCGCGCTCGTCGAGCGTATCGACGCCGCCCTCGCGGAAGTGGATTCGGCAGAGAAGAAGCTCGCCCAGCGCGACCGTCAGCTCGAGGCCTCGCGCGGAGAGATCGATCGGCGCATCGAGAGCTTCGGCAGCGAGCTCAACGATCGGGTACAGCGGGCCGCCGACGAGCTGCACCGATCGATCCTCGGCGAGGTCGAGGAGCAGCTCGGAGAGTACGAGTCGCAGATCAGCTATCGCTTCGAGAAGCTCGGTGACGTGGGCCAGGAGGTCGAGGAGCTCGAAGGTCGGCTGCAGGATGCGATGGACCGGGTCGTCAACCGCGTTCAGGGCGAGTTCACCGAGTTCACCGATCGTTTCCGCGAGAGCCGCGAGAAGGACCGCTCTGACGTCGAGGCGGAGATGAACGGCGTACGCGGTCAGATGGCCGAGCTCGAGAGCGGGCTGACCGACCTCAAAAACCGCGCCTACGAGAACGTGAACGAGAAGCTGCAGGTCTTCGAGGACGAGTTCTTCGCCGACCTCAAGGAACGCCAGGTCCAGATGGAGCAGCGACTCGTCGACTGGCAGGGCGGTTTCCAGCAGGAGCTCGACGAGGTCGCGGCGAGCGCCCGGGAGGAACGGGAGCGGATCGAGGCCGAATACACGAGTCAGGTCAAGGCGCAGCTCGAGCAGCTGCAGACGTCGACCTACGGTACGTACGAGAAGATCCAGGAAGAGGCGATCGAGTTCCAGCGGGGGATCGAGCTGCGCGTGTCCGACTCGCGTGAGCTGATCGCTTCGCTCGAACGCGAGATCGAGGACGAGATCCAGCAGCTCGCCGCGGAGTCGAAGAGTGGTCTGCGGTCGCAGTTCGCGCAGCATCGCGAGCAGATGGCCGACGAGCTCGGCGAGCTCGAACGCAACGTGAAGCAGCAGATCGACGAGCTGGGCAAGCAGTTCGACCGGAAGCGCGGAGAGCTCGAGTCGGTCCTCGAGTCGGGTCGCGACGAGGCCTCCCAATGGAAGAACCAGGTCGACCGGCAGCTCGCGAGTACGACCGCGGAGGTGAACCAGCAGATCGCGGACTTCCGGGTCTCGGTGAACGAGACGATGTCCGAGCTTCGCGACGCCTTCTCGAGCGAGCGCGACGAGGCGCTCACCGACAACCAGGCCGAGCGCGAGCGGCTGCAGCGGCAGCTCGATGAGCTGGGCGAGCAGATGACGCGCGTGTCCGACGATATGCAGTCGAGGAGCCGAGAGATGCTCGCCGAGTTCGGGGAGCGCTACTCGCACCTCAAAGTGGACGCAGAGAAGCAGGTTCGCTCGATGGAGGGCGAGCTCGAGGCGCGTATCAAGGAGTTCCGCGGGGTCGTGCAGGACAGCCGTGACCAGTTCGCGGCAAATCAGGAGCGCCTGCTCGGGAGGTTGAACGAGGAGGCGAGCACGCTCGGCGCGAATCTGCAGGAGATTCAGCGCCAGCAGAAGAGCTTCGTCGAGCAGACGAAGGTCTTCGAGCGCGCCGACGCGCTGAAGGAGCAGCTCTCCGAGGAGATCTCGGATCTGCGTGGGGACCTCGAGCGGGTGGAGGCGCAGCGCAAGGAGCTGCGCGAGATGGAAGCCCAGTTCAACCGGATACGCAAGTCGGCCGACGAGGTCGGGGAGAAGATGAATCGCTTCGTGTCCGAGAAGCGTCGCATCGACTCGCTTGAGGAGGATTACAAGAAGCTGCTCTCGATGAGCCAGGCGGTCGAGCTCAAGCTCGAGCACGTTACCGCGAGCAACGATGCGCTGCAGGCGATGCAGGCGCAGCTTCGCAATCTCGAGCAACTCGAGAAGGACGTCGAGGGAAAGTTCCAGCGGCTTGAGAAGAAGCGCTCGATTCTCGACCTCACCACCGAGGGGGTGGACAAGAACTTCCAGGGCCTGCAGGAGATCGAGACGCGCCTGACCGACGTCAGGTCGCAGATCGACGTGGTCCCGGAGAAGATCGAGGAGCTTGCGACCCGGCTCAACCAGCTCGCGTCGAACAAGCGCGACGCGGACGCAGCGGTGAAGCAGCTCGCGCTGCTCGACCGCACCCTCGAAGACGTCGAGGAGCGGATGGAGAATCTCACGCAGGCGCGCGAGTGGCTCGCGCGGACCGAGACGAGGCTCGGAGAGGTGCAGCACGAGGCCGAAGAGCAGGTGAAGCTGCTCGGCGCGATCATGAAGCAGGACGGCGGCGGCCAGAAGAACGCCGCCGGAGCGCCGCCGGTCACGACGCGCGACACGGTGATCAAGCTCGCTCGGCAGAGCTGGAACGTCGACGAGATCGCGCGCGCGACGAGCCTCTCACGCGGCGAGGTGGAGTTGATCCTCGAGCTCGCGGCGAAGTAGGGCGGGAACGCGCCGCGGGCGGATTGCCGCAGCACCGGCAGATCGTGCGAAGGCGTTGGGTGTCGGCGTGTGGCGGTGTGTCATCAGAACGAACCCCCGGGCATCGCGATGTCCAGCGTCAGGCCGAACGTCGGCGAGGCCTCGTCGGCGGTGAACAGCGCGGCCGGATCGGTGTACTCGTCGTCGGCGCCTCCGAGGGTGAACCGGCCGGAGACGCCGAGCGAGAACCGATCGAGAAAGCGATAGGTAATCGCCGGCGTCACGATCGCGGAGAGGTCGGTGAGGTTGACGAGCCCGAAGGCGGAAAGCGCGAGGTCGTCCAGGAAGAGGCTGGAGAGCGACACCGTCGCGCCCGCGTAGTGTCGGCCCCAGTTGGCGAGGTCGCCGAACGCGAGATCGGGCGGGGGCTCGTATCCTTCGGGTTGATCGGCCTCGTTCTCGATCGCGAGCCCGTTCTCGCCCGGGTTGAGCAGAAGCCGCGCGGCGGCGGGCAGGAGCCCCTCGGTGTCTTCGTACCCTTCGCCGTTGAAGAAGTACTGCCCGATGAGCGCGAGGCTCGTGCCGCCGTCCCACTCCTTGAGGTAGCGCGCCCCGGCGGTCGCCTGGAAGAACGGCGCATCGTCGACGGTATACGTGTCGAGAATGAGTTCCGGACCGTCGTCCGGATTCTCGGTGGCCGCCGACTGATCGCGACTCGGTCTGACGAACACGCGGTCGGATCCCCAGAGCGCGACCCCCTCGCCGAAGAATTCGACCTCGCCCCAACTCGCGGTTCCCAGCAGAACAAGACGCGGCGCGAGCGCGCGCTGGTAGTAGGCGCCGATCGCAAGCTCCCCCGGGCCGACCGCGAACTCGACTCTCGGCGCGACGGCGACGTCGAGGATGTCGGCGCCGCTGTTCGTGATCGCGTACAGATAGGCGTTCCCGGTCAGACCGAAGGGGTACGTCATGCGCAGAGACACCGGACCCTCGCGGTCGGCGGTCGGATCCTCCGCGTCGACCGCGGTGAGGTTGAGCACGTCTGCCGGGCTGAAGAAGTAGCCCGTGCCCCACTTGATCGTGTGCTTGCCGAAGCGGAAGAAGAGCTGATCGCGCCAGACGTAGTCGGCGAACAGCTCGAAGACCGAGACGTCGAGGCCGGGGGCGGTGCCGGTAGTGGGCTCTTCGTCGGACTCGGTGTCGCCGGGTATTGTGAAGATGGGCTCACCGTCGATACCGTCGATGGAGATCTCGGTGTCGCCGTCCTCGTTCTCCTCGGCGGTCAGCCCGTCGGGTAGATCGTCGGTATCGAAGTCGTCGCCGGCGACGCCGAGATCCAGCCCCGTCAGGCCGCCGTCGTCGGTCGTGTCGATCTTGAGCTTCCCGAACGTACGGAACTCGCGCTCCGGGCGGGCGTCGAAGGTGAGGTCCGCGCCGACCGTGGGCGTGAACGAGTCGGAGGTGGGCTCGGTGAGCTCGAACTCCGACGTCCAGACATCGTCCCATTCCCAGTCGGCGGTGAGCGAGCCGCGGATCCGGCCGCCCCACCTGACGCCCTCGCTCTCGAGGAGCTCGTCCTGCGGGTTTTCGATCATCTGCGACTCGTCCGCCGTGTCGATCATGTCGTCGTCTTCGAACAGAGAGTCGAACTCGTCGTCGGCGAAGCCGTCCTCGCCGGAGCCGTCCTCGCCGGATGAGGCCTCCGATTCGGCATCCCCGCCGGCCTCGGAGCCGTCGTCGGTGTCCGCGCCCGGCTCCTCGTCGACGGCAAACGGATCTTCGAAGAACTCGTCGTCATCGGCCTGCGCCTCGTCCTCGGCCTCGGCGTCGCCCGAGGACCCCGCAGTGTCGGTGTCCTGCGCGACCAGAGGCGCCGCAGCGAGCGTGAACGCCGCGGCTACGAGCAGCCACCCGAGTGAGCGAGCCGTCAATTGTTCACCCGTTCCAGATACGCCTTGCTGAACACCGAATCAGGAATGGTTCGCGTGGTGGCGTCGCTCATCGTGAGCTGCGTGCGCTCGCCCTCGTTGAGCTCGTCGACGATGAGCACCTGCTTGGGCAACAGCTTCTCGCCCACTCGTTCGTACCGCGGATAGCGGCTCGTGCGCATCAGGCGGCCGTTGACGCTGTAGTCCTCCTGCTTGAGCACGAGCGTCACATCCCTTCTGACCCAGAGCCTCAGCTTGTCGTAGGCGACGTCCGAATTGGTCGCCTCCAGGTCGAGAATCCACACGTCGAAGCTGCCCAGGGTCCCTTCCTCCCAGTCGACGACCTCGTAGTCCTCACTGAAGCTGTTCTGGTCGAGATCCGCGTTCTGCGCGTCCGAACCCTGGATGTTCTCGCGGATCGTTGTGCGCTCGAACTTTCGGCTCTCCGGGTCGTAGAACCAGACGTTTTCATCGACCTGGAGATACCCCTGCCCGCGCTGTACCTCGGGTTGCAGGATGAGGATGAGGAACTGATCGTTGACGTCGCGCCGGAAGAGACGCGCCTGCGTGACCTCGCGTTCCTCGCCCGGGGTCTCCGAGATGATCGTATAGACGGCGCTGAAGTCGCCATCGCCGAAGGTGGTTCGTTCGTCGAGCTCGGCGAGCAGCGCGTCGAAGTCGGGTGTCTGAGCGAATGCGATCCCGCCGAGCACGGCGAGTCCGAAAAGAAGTACTATCAGGCGTTTCATATGCCCTCCTCGTGCATCCTCTCCATGCGAGCCTATACCGACCGAAGCGCGTCGACCGGTCTCATGCGGGCGGCCTTCCGGCTCGGGAAGAACGCCGCGAGGATCGTCAGCGACGCGACGACCCCGGTATTGAGCGCCACCTGCCACGGCAGTACCGTGAACGTGAAGTAGCCGTTCTTGAGCAGAATGAAGATGGGCGAGTCGAGCCCCAGGTAGATCTGCCCGAGGATCAGCATGATGACGCCGGCGACCGCGAGTCCGGCAAGAACGCCACCGAGCGCGAGGAAGAGCGCCTCGAGCAGGAAGCTTCCGAGTACGCGGTTCTGCTGCATGCCGAGCGCGCGCATCGTCCCGATCTCGCGAACGCGCTCGTACATGATCATGCGGAACGTGTTCGTGATGCCGACCATGATGATGACGAAGAGCACCACGAGGATCACGAGCGCCGCCTGGTTGAGCAGGTCGACGATCTGATCGACCTCGCTGAGAATGTCGTTCAGCGTATAGACGCGGTAGCGGGTTCCCTCCCACTCCTCGTCTTCGCTCTCCTCAAAGAGCTGGGCGACCGGGTTCTCTTCCTCGTCACCCGCGTCGCTGCGCGGGAAGAGCTGGACGCGGTCTTCAAGCGCGGCGTAGTACTCGTCCACCGACGGTTCGATCCGGCTGAGGTTTTCGAGAAATATGCCGAGCGTCTGGTAGCTGCCCGGCGGCACGAGCAGGAGCTCGTTCACGTAGTCGAGGTCCGCGTAGGCCGACAGCGAGCCGAAGAGCCCCGGGTCGTAGCTGACCGCCGCGACCGAAAACTCGCCCACGTTCTGCTGACCGTCGAGCGTCTGGAGCCGCACAACCACCCGGTCGTCGATGCGCACGTTGAGCCGGTCTGCGATCTCCTCGGTGAGGATGATGCCGTTTCGCTCTCCGTCCCGGTTGCGACGGAGCATGTTCTCGAACGAGCCTTCGACGAGTACGAGCCGCTCGCGCAGAAACTCCTCCTGGTCCCAGTCGGCGCCGACAATGTTCTGCCGGATACTCTGGCCCTGAAAGAGGAGACCGCCGGTGAACTCGCTGCGTTTCGTGTAGGTGACGACCGGCAGGTCGAGGCCCTCGAGCGTGCCGATGAGCTCCTCGTCGTCGCGGATCAGGCGGCGCTCGCGGCCGTCGGGAAGGCGCTCGCGGCCGGAGACGAAGATGTGCCCGGCCAGAAGCTGCGAGAAGTTCTCGCTCACGTTCTCGACGAAGCTGCCCGCGAAACCGTTGATGAGCGTCACGATCGCGACGCCGAAGGCGATTGCCCCGCCGAGCAGGTAGGTTCTGCGCTTCTGCCGGTTGAGGTTGCGAAGCGCGATCATGATGGTCTTCTTCATAGCCGCTACTCCGTCTGGATGGCCTTGATCGGCTGGATCCGGAGCGCAACCGCGACCGGGTAGACGTGCGCGATCAGGCCGACGATCGACACTACGATGAGTCCCCCGAAAACGCTGATCGCCGAGGCAACCGGCTTCAGCTCGGGCCCGGCGAACAGGACCGTGAGAAAGGTGTTCGTCGCCGGGATCCCGACGAGGTGGAGGATGCCGATGACGGCAAGCGACAGCCCGATGCCGATCGTACCGAAGATGGTCGTGATCACGAGGATTTCATAGGCGAACATGCGCCAGACGAAGCTCTTCTGCGCTCCGAGCGCGCGCATCGTGCCTATCTCGCTTGTCCGCTCCATTACCGATATCACGAGCGTGTTCATCATGATGATCACCGCGACGACGCCGATCACGATGATCGCCACGTTGAACACGGTCCGGATGACGTCCGCGGTCGTCGCGAAGGGCCCCGCGGCGACTTCCCAGTTGCCGGCCTGGGCGTCGATGCCGGACGAGGCGAAAAACGCGTTCAAGTCGGCGATCGTCTCGCCGATGCGTCGCGGCGTGTTCACCCGGGCGAGGATGTAGTGCCACGTCGACGACGCGAGGCGCGGGTCGTCGACGCTGGACGCCGCGTCCGGGGTTGCGTCTTCTTGCTCCGGCGGCGGCTCCGCGGCGGAGGGCTGCGACCGATCTCCGAGCGCGTCGAGGTCGAAGAAGTCCTCGTCGCTCTCCGCGGAATCGTCGTCGCCTTCGGCCGCGCCGAGCGAATCCTCGCCGAAGACGTCGTCGTCGTTGAACAGATCGTCTTCCGAGCCCCGGTCGAGCAACTCGGTCTGTGACTCGTCGAGCTCGAGCTGCGCGCTCGAGCCGAGGTTGAGCCTGAGCATCGCGCGCAGCGTTTGGGGGTCCACGTAGCTCACGAGCTCAAACCCGACGCCCTCGCTGATACCGGTCATCTCGTAGATACCGACGATCGGGACGACGCGAATGCTCGGCAGGCCGTCGCTCGTGAGCCCGACGATCCGGATCTCGTCGCCCACGGAGATCGGGTACGAATCGGCCTCGATCTCCTGCTTCTCGAGCGCCTCGAGGACATTCTCCTCGAGCTCTGCGACGCGGTCGGTGCTGAGCATCAGACCCCGCTCGCCTGGTTCGAGGTAGCGTCCCTCGACGATGCGAACGTTGTCGAAGGTCTCCTGGTAGGTCCGCGGTTCGGCGCCGAAGAGCACGGTCAACACGCTGTTGTCGGAGCCGTCGAGGCGCTCGTCTTCCGGGCGCAGCAGTCCGAAACCGGTGATCTGGGTTGTCCACAGCTCCACATGCGGGTGCTCGTCTACGAATGAGGCGATTTCCGGATAGTCGGGCAGCACGGGGGTCGGGTCGATACCTCCCACCGACTGCACGCCGAAGAGGCTGATCGGCCCATCGGCGGTGCCCGAGATCATCACGTCCCCGGTGTAGTTGTCCACGAAGGCGCGCGAGATCCCGTCGCGCGCGGTGTCCATGAGCGAGTTACCCACGACGAGCACGACCACGCCCACCGCGACGAGAATGCCCAGGATGAGCGTCTTGCCCTTGTGCTCGACGAGATTGCGTAGCGCGATGCGCAGCAGGACGGGCATCAGGCGCGGCCTCCGTCTCCGGCCGGCTCTACGTCCCGGGAGACCGCGGTCCGCCGGTCCTCGATCACCACACCGTCCTGCAGACGGATCACGTGGTCGGCGATGTCGACGATCGTGGCGTCGTGAGTGCTGAAGATGAACGTCGTGTCGAGATCACGGTTTGTCTTCTTCATGAGCTCGATGATGGCGCTTCCGGTCTTCGAGTCGAGATTCGCCGTGGGTTCGTCGGCGAGCACGACCTGCGGCTTGGTCACGAGCGCGCGCGCGATGGCTACGCGCTGTCGCTGCCCGCCGGAGAGCTCGTTCGGTCGGTGGGTACGCCAGTCGGTGAGGCCGACCTCCTCGATGAGAAAGTCGACGTACTCGGCCCGTTCGGCCTTCGGCGCGGTGTTCTTCCCGAGCAGGAGCGGAAACTCGACGTTCTCGTAGACGTTGAGGACCGGGATCAGGTTGAAGCTCTGAAAGATGAACCCGATGAAGCGATGGCGCAGGCTCGTGATCTCGCGGTCGGAAAGCCCGCCGGTCGGCTGGCCGTCGATGAGAACCGTGCCTTCGGTCGGCGTGTCGACGCAGCCGATCATGTTGAGAATCGTCGATTTGCCCGAGCCCGACGGTCCGGCGATCGATATGAAGTCACCGCGCTCGATCTCGAAGGTGACGCCGTTGACGGCTCTCACCTCGGTCTGACCGAGCGGATAGACCTTGTGGACGTTCTGGAGTGCTACTATGCTCATGAGACCTCGTGTGCCAATCCTTCCCAGAAAGTAACAATACGCAGCGGGCTCCGTGTTACCCGAATGAGAATTCGTTCACCAAGTGCTATCTTTCTGCCCGGGTTGACGTTACCCGGGGGCGTGGGTACTTTTTGCTGCGAACGAATCACGCACAGAGGAACGCATGTCAAACGACGGAGAAGCGCGGGACGAGGCCGCGATGCCTGAGGAGCAGGCGTCGACGCAGGAGAGTCCGGAAGCGAACAGCGATGCGGAGCAGGTGGAGACCGGCGCTCCCTCCGAACCGGAGGAGCAGATTACGCCGGTGGATGCGGTCGAGCAACTCGAACGCGAGCTCGCGGACCTCAAAGACCAGCTCCTGCGCAAATCGGCCGACTTCGATAACTACCGCAAGCGAATGCAGCGCGATAAGGAGGAGTTCGCCTCGTACGCGAACCGCGAGCTGCTCCTCGACATCGTACCGATCATCGACGACTTCGAGCGGGCCATCAAATCGGGGGAGGAGTCCGAGGACTTCTCGTCCTTCCACGACGGGATCGTGATGATCGAAAAGCAGTTCACGTCGATGCTCGAACGCAAGTGGAAGCTGCGACGCTTCGACAGCGAGGGCGAGGAGTTCGACCCGCAGCGCCACGAGGCGATGATGACAGAGGAGTCGACAGACGTCGAGCACCCCACCGTTCGCGAGGACTTTCAGAAGGGATATCTGCTCAACGAGCGGGTTCTGCGTCCGGCGAAGGTGAAGGTCGCGATGCCGGCTGAGGGCGGCTCCCCGGATGAACAGTCGGCCGGTGCCGGACAGGCGCAGGAAGACGATCGTTCGAAGACGGGAGCCTGAACGGAGAGCCGGGTGAGGGCTTGCCTGTCGGGCGTATAGCGTTGATCTTTGGCGTAGAGAAGAATAGAGGGGTACTAGATGGGTAGGATCATCGGCATTGATCTCGGAACAACGAATTCGTGCGTTGCGGTGATGGAAGGCGGCGAGCCGGTCGTCATCCAGAACGCGGAAGGACAGCGGACGACGCCGTCCATGGTGGCCTTCACGGCCAAGGACGAGCGCCTCGTCGGGCAGCCGGCGAAGAACCAGATGGTGACGAACCCGGAGAACACCATCTTCTCGATCAAGCGGTTCATGGGGCGTCGTTACGAGGAAGTGGCCGAAGAGATCGGGATGGTCCCCTACCAGATCTCCGAGTCGAACGGACTGGCTCGCGTGACGGTCGGCGAGAAGGTGTACTCCCCTCCGGAGATCTCTGCGGCCATCCTGCAGAAGATGAAGGAGACCGCGGAGGACTACCTCGGCGAGACGGTGAGCGAAGCGGTCATCACGGTGCCCGCCTACTTCAACGACGCTCAGCGCCAGGCGACCAAAGACGCCGGCAAAATCGCCGGCCTCGAGGTCAAGCGCATCGTCAACGAGCCCACCGCGGCGTCGCTCGCCTACGGGTTCGGCAAGGACAAGAAAGAAGAGAAGATCGCCGTCTACGACCTCGGCGGAGGAACCTTCGACATCTCCATCCTCGAGCTCGGCGACGGCGTCTTCGAGGTCAAGAGCACCAACGGCGACACGCATCTCGGCGGTGACAACTTCGACCAGCGTATCATCGACTGGCTCGTTGAGAGCTTCAAGGGCGACTACGGTATAGATCTCGCTCAGGATCGCATGGCGCTGCAGCGCCTCAAGGAAGCGGCCGAGAAGGCGAAGAAGGAGCTCTCGAGCACGCAACAGACCGACATCAACCTGCCGTTCATCACGGCGGATTCGAGCGGTCCCAAACACCTTCAGTACAGCCTCACGCGCAGCAAATTCGAGCAGATGGTCGGTGAGCTCGTCGAGAAGACGAAGGGGCCGTGCCAGCAGGCGATCAAGGACGCGGGACTGTCGGCCTCGGATGTCGACGAAGTCATCCTCGTCGGCGGCTCCACGCGCATACCGGCGGTCCAGCGCCTCGTCACCGAGCTCTTCGCGAGGGAACCGCACCGCGGCGTGAACCCGGACGAAGTGGTGGCCATGGGCGCCGCGATTCAGGGTGGTATCCTCGGCGGCGACGTCAAGGACGTCCTGCTGCTCGACGTCACCCCCCTCTCGCTCGGCATCGAGACGCTCGGCGGCGTGTTCACGAAGCTCATCGAGAAGAACACGACCATTCCAACGCGCAAGAGCCAGATCTTCAGCACCGCGGCGGACAACCAGACCGCGGTGAGCATCCACGTGCTCCAGGGTGAGCGCGAGATGGCGGCGCACAACCGCACGCTCGGCCGATTCGATCTCGTTGGCATCCCGCCGGCTCCCCGCGGCGTGCCGCAGATCGAGGTCGCCTTCGACATCGACGCGAACGGTATCGTGCACGTTTCGGCGAAGGATCTGGGTACGGGTAAGGAGCAGAAGATCCGCATCGAGAGCTCTTCGGGCCTCTCCGAAGAGGAGATTGACCGGATGGTCAAGGAGGCCGAGGCGAACGCGGAGACCGACAAGAAGAGCCGCGAGGCCGCGGAGGTACGCAACGAGGCGGACAGCCTCGTCTACGGCACGGAGAAGCTTCTCCGCGAGAACGAGCAGACGATCACCGCGGAGGAGAAGAACACCGCGGAGGCAGCGATCGGCGAGCTCAAGACGGCAATCGAGAGCGGCGATGCGGACGCGATCCGGGCGAAGATGGACGCGCTGAACCAGGCGATGCATCCGATCGCGGAGCGTATCTACTCCACGCAGCAAGCCGAACAGCAGGCCGGTGAAGGCGAGCAGTCCGGCGGCGAACCTGGCCCCGAGGAGGGCGGCGGTGAGTCCGCGGGTCAGACGGACGCGGAAGACGTGGATTACGAGGTCGTTGACGAGGACGACACCAAGAGCTGATCGTGGCCAAGCGTGACTACTACGAGGTGCTCGGCGTCGAACGAGGCGCCGGCATCGACGACATCAAGAAGGCGTATCGCAGGATCGCCGTCGCGAATCATCCCGACCGTAACCCCGGGGACAAGGCGGCTGAAGAGCGTTTCAAGGAAGCCACCGAAGCGTACGAAGTCCTTGCTGACGACAAGAAGCGCCAGGCGTACGATCAGTTCGGGTTTGCCGGTGTGGAAGGTATGGGCGGAGGTGGCGGCGGTCCTCAGGACTACTCGCACGCGTTCCACGATTTCGAGGACATCTTCGGCGACTTCGGAGGCATATTCGAGCAGTTCTTCGGCGGCGGCCGGCGGCGCGGTGGTCGTCGTGAGAACGTTCGGCGCGGAAGCGATTTGCGCTACGATCTCGAGATCTCGTTCGAGGACGCGGCCTTCGGGACCAAGGCGGAAGTCTCCTACCCGAAGCAAGTGACGTGTGACCGGTGCAGCGGCAGCGGCGCGGAGCCGGGAAGCGGAAGCAAGACGTGTCCGACCTGCGGGGGTGCCGGTCAGGTGCGCCGCAGTTCGGGGTTCTTCTCGATCGCGAGTACCTGTCCTACGTGCGGTGGAGAAGGGACGATCGTCGAGAAGCCGTGCACGAAGTGCGGCGGCAACGGGCTGCTGAAGAAGAACCAGAAGATCAACGTGACGATCCCGGCCGGCGTGGACGACGGTCGCCGCATCAGGATTCCCGAGCAGGGCGATTCGGGTCCGAAGGGAGGTCCCCCGGGAGACCTGTATGTCGTTCTGCGCGTACGCCCGCACGAGTACTTCGAACGCGACGGGCAGGACGTGTACTGCGTCATCCCCATCACCTACAGCCAGGCGGCGCTCGGCACCGAGCTTCACGTGCCCACTCTCGAGGGCAGGAAGGTCAAGGTGAAGATCCCCTCGGGAACCCAGAACAACAAGATTCTGCGACTGCGCAACGAGGGTATTCCGCAGCCAAACCACGGCCGTCGCGGTGACATGTACATCAGAATTCTCGTGACCGTCCCGCAGCGCCTCTCGTCGCGGGAGAAGTCGTTGCTCAGGGAGCTCTCGGATCTCGAGGGCAACAACACGTCGCCGCAACCCGTTCCCCTCGCGGACCTGAGATAACTATGTGGCGGCGGGTGAGACGGAGACGGCGAAAGCTGCTCGCGTCGCCGCTGCAGTCCCGCCTGCTGACCAGGTTCGTTCTGGCGATCGTGCTCGCGGTCGTCGGCACGACGCTCGGTTTCGTCGTCCACTATTGGGCGAGCTACATCGCCGGGGAGCGGCTCTACCGCGAGTTTGTCGTCGTCTATCGTCAGGAGCAGCGGCGGGAACGCGTGGAGGTCGACGGACGCACCGTCGAGCGACGATCGTACGTCTCAGAGGCGATGCCTCAGACCACGCGCTGGGCGTTGATTCTCCCGCCGCTCATGCTCAACAACGCGATCATCGCAGCGGTGCTGCTCGTCTTCGCGGTCCGATCTGCGAATCGGCTCGGCGGGCCGGTCTATCGCATGTCGACCGATATCCGACGGGCTCTCGCCGGCGACTCGGGAGTGCGGATCCAGCTGCGGCGCGGCGACGAGCTGCGAGAGCTCGCGCTGCGGGTCAACGGCTTACTCGAGGCGCTGGAGGCTGCCGAGTCGCGCGCCCGTGAGTAGGAGGGCGGGGCGAAGAGCCGTCCGGAAGCCCGACCCGTATCGGCGCGGGTTTCCTCGTGCAGAGGCCCGCGCCACCTGCCGACACTGAGAGTGTGAACCTGCGTATCGTCCTTGTGACACTGAGCTTCGCCGCGGCAATCGCCGCCGGGGCCGAAGGCCTCGACTCCGAGGATTTTCCCGATCGGCGCGAGCGCCGGTCGTGGCAGAGTTTCGACCCGGAGGACTATGGAGAAGGCTGGCTGACGCTCGATCGGAACGACGACGGCGTGGTCGACTACGCGGTCATGGTAGACGACAGCGGACGGAAGATGCGCGAGGCGGTCGACTTCAACCGCGACGGCGCGATGGACGACTTCTACTTCTACGAGAACGGCGTTCTCGCGCGGCAGGAAGTCGACACGAACTACGATCATCGCATCGACGCGTGGGTCTACCTCCGCAGAGGGGTCTACATCACTATGTGGGAGCGCGATCGCGACTTTGACGGCATCATCGACGACCGGGAGCGATATGACGGCGAGTGAGCTTCTCACCTCGCACCGTGCCGTGGTCGAGGCGTTGCCGACCTCCGGTCCCGATGCGGTGCTCTACGTCGCCGGAGCCACCAGACGGCTCGACGAGATCGTCAAGCGCGCGCGTCGCTGTGGCGTGACGGTCCGCAGCGTCAGCAGACGCGAGCTCCTGCGGCTCGCACCCGACGCCCGGGACTGCGCGCTGGAAATGGGCCCTCACACCGGAGCTTCGACGGCGACGCTCGAGGACGTTCTCGCGAACGCCCACCCCCGGCACGGGCTCGTGCTTCTGCTCGATCACGTCACCGACCCGCACAACTACGGCGCGATCCTGCGCTCGGCCGACCAGTTCGCGGCCGACGCGGTGGTCGTGCCCGATCGCCGTTCGGCACCGCTTTCGGCCGTGGCTGTGCAGTCGAGTGCCGGCACCGCGGAGCACGTTCGCATCGTGACGGTGGCGAATCTTGCGGCCGCCATCGGGCAGATGCAGGCCGCCGGGTTCTGGGTGTACGCGGCGGATATGGCGGGCCGTCCCGCGCACACGACGCGTCTGGCGGGTCGTACCGCGATCGTTCTCGGCAGCGAGGGCAAGGGCGTGTCGCGACTCGTCACCGAGCGCGCCGACGCGCTCGTGCGGATTCCCATGCACGGTCACGCGGACTCTCTGAACGTATCGGTCGCCTGCGGCGTGCTGCTCTACGAGGTGCGCCGTCAGCAGGGCTGGCTCGACGCGGTGTGAATGCGTCGCTTCGGCGTCTATCCGAAGATTCGTCCGCCAATGTCCGGGCGAAACCAGGAGCCCGGGAACGCGACGTTCTTCGCGGTCGTGTAGGCCCGCGTGCGCGCGGTCAGGAGCTCCCGTCCGACGCCGACTACCGTGAAGCAACGACCGCCGCCGGTCCTGATCTGTCCGTCCCGGACGACGGTCGAAGCGTGAAAGACGAGCGCCTCGTGCTCGGGCGGAACCGGCAAGGGGGCTACCGGAAGGTCACGCGGGTAGTCGGAGGGATAGCCGGGCGCGGCGACGACGACTCCCAGCGCGGTCTGGTTCGAGACCCGGACGGGAAAGCTTCCTATCGTGTCGTGCAGAACCGCGTCGCAGAGGTTGGCAAAGTCACTTTCGAGCAGCGGAAGAACGACCTGCGTCTCGGGGTCGCCGAATCGAACGTTGTACTCGAGGACCATGGGTCCGGCGTCGGTGACCATGATGCCGAAGTACAGTACACCCCGATAGGAGAGACCGGCGTCGCGCAGACCGGCGTAGGTCGGTTCGACGATCGTCGTGCGGATCTGCTCGAGATCGTGCGGGGTGAGCCACGGTACGGGTGACAGCGAGCCCATTCCCCCGGTGTTCGGACCCGATCCGCCCGCGCCGGCCTTCTTGTAGTCGGTGGCGGGCGGGAGCAGGACGTGGTCGTCGCCATCCGAGATTCCGAAAATCGAGACCTCGAAACCGCTGAGCCGTTCCTCGACGACGACCGAGTCGCCTTCGGCGAGAAAGGCCCGGCCCGCCTCCACGAGCCGCGCCGGCTCCTCGCTCTCTACGACGCCCTTCCCGGCGGCGAGGCCGCTCTTCTTGACGACGAGACGACGATCGGAGTTGTTTACGTAGCGCTCGAGCTCGTCGGCGTCGGTGAAGGTTCGGAAGGCAGCGGTAGGAATGCCGTAGGCATCCATGAACGCTTTGCCCGTGGCCTTGTTCGACTCGAGCTCGGCCGCTTTCGCCGGCGGACCAATAGCGGGGATCCCTGCCTCGGCGAGCGCGTCGACGAGGCCTGCCGCCAGCGGCGCCTCCGGGCCGACGAAAACCGCGTCGACGTGAACGTCCGCGGCTGCGCGTGTAATCGCCTCCACGTCGGAGGGCGAAACGTCGGGCAGATTCTCCGCGAGGCTTGCGGTCCCGGCGTTGCCGGGTGCGACGAAGAGCCCGGAGATCCGGTTGCTGCGCGCAAACTTCCAGACGAGGGCGTGCTCGCGAGCGCCGTTGCCGACAACGAGCGTCTTCATCCGGCCTCCCGACGTCGGGCCTTGAGGCGGTCTATCGCGTCGAGCTGCTCTCCAACGATCTCCGGATAGTGGCGATGCTCGAGCTCGTGGATGCGGCGCTCCATCTCTTCGAGCGACGGAGAACCGGTCCGGTCGGCGACGAACCGCGCGAGCACCGGTCCGGTATCGACGCCACGATCGACGATGTGAATGGTAATGCCCATCTTGCCGCCGGCGTCCGCGTACGAGCGCTCGATCGAGTGCAACCCGGGGTAGTCGGGAAGCAGCGAAGGATGGATGTTCACGATTCGATCGGGGTAGGCCTCGACGATGTGCGGGGGCAGAACCTTCATGAACCCCGCGAGAACGATGAGATCCGGGTGGTAGGAGTGGAGCAGCCGCGCGAGGCGCGTCTCCGCACGTCGACGTCCGGTGCCGTAGTTGACGACGACCGAGGGTACGCCGAGTCGTTCGGATCGCACGAGTGCGTGGGCCGCCGGGTTGTCCGACACGAGCGCGAGGAGCCGGTGGGCGCCGCCGGAGAGCGCGCGGGCGATCGCCTCGAAGTTGCTGCCGGATCCCGATGCGAGTACGACGAAGTCAGCCATGAACCAGGCTCCCTATCGCGATCAGCGGTTCGTCGAGCGCGTGCTCGAGCGCCTGAACGCCGTCGGCGGGGACGATCATCGCGATACCGACCCCCATATTGAAGACGCGACGCATCTCTTGCGTGTCGATGTTTCCGGCCGCGGCGATGCGCTCGAACACCGGCGGGACCTTCCAGTCCCACGCGATCTCGGCACGCAGGCCATCCGGCAGCACGCGCTCGAGGTTTCCCACGAGTCCACCTCCGGTCACGTGCGCGGCCGCTTTGATGTGAGCTCGGGCGACCCGCAGCTCGTGTACGTAGATTCTCGTCGGCGTCAGCAGCTCGCGAAGCGCGTCGCGGTCGTCGGGCGCGACGACCTTCCTTGCGAGGCTGAGGCCGTTTGAATGGACGCCCGAGGAGGCGAGGCCCACGACCCTGTCCCCGGCGACGATCGCGTCCCTGCGGGGCAGCTGCTCGTCGCGCTCGACGATGCCCGTGGCGAAGCCCGCGAGGTCAATGTCTTCGGGCCCGTACATATCGGGCAGCTCTGCGGTTTCGCCGCCGGTCAGCTTGCATCCGGCGCGCTCGCAGCCGGCGACGATCCCGGTGACGATCTGCCTGAGGACGGTGTCGTCTATACGGCCGCAGGCGATGTAGTCGAGAAAAGACACCGGGTCGGCGCCGCAGACGGCGAGATCGTTGACGCACATTGCCACGAGGTCGATCCCGACGGTCTCCCAGAGGTCGAGAGCGCGCGCGACGAGCAGCTTCGTGCCCACGCCGTCGGTCGTGGATAGGAGAACGGGCCGGCGATATCGCGAGAGGTCGACCTCGAGCCCGCCGGAGAACCCGCCGATCGAGCCGACGGCCGTGCTGTCGAGACCCGCGAGGTAGGCGGCGAACGCGTCGCCGCGAGCGACGCTGACGCCGGCGTCCTCGTAGGAGCGCGGCCTCATCGCCCGTCTCCGTATCCGGTCGCCTCGGCCGGCTCGCGCCGCGAATCGGCCATCAGCTCTTCCGGGGTCAGCGGCACTTCCATCGGGTACCTGCCGCTGAAGCACGCGTAGCAGAAATCGTCGGGCGGGTCGACCGCGCCACGCAGAAGGTCGAGCGAGAGGAAGCGGACCGAGTCGGCGTCGATGGAACGCGCGATCTCCTCGGGGGTGAGGTGGTTCGAGATGAGCTCCGACCTCGTAGGAATGTCGATCCCGAAGAAGCACGGCCATCGAATCTCCGGCGAGGAGAGCCGCAGATGCACCTCCGCGGCTCCCGCTTCCTTGATGAGCCGGACGAGAATGCGCGCCGTGGTACCGCGCACGAGCGAGTCGTCGACGAGAACGACTCGTTTCGCTTCGATGACTTCCCGCACGGGATGCAGCTTCATACGAACGGCGAGCTCGCGCTCGGAGGTCGTGGGCATGATGAAGCTGCGTCCGGCGTAGTGATTCCGCGTCAGGCCGAAGTCGAAAGGCAGCCCCGATTCTTCCGCGTACCCGAGCGCCGCGCTCGTGCCCGAATCGGGGACCGGGATGACGATGTCGCCCACCGGCGCTCCGTCGGCGTGGGCGAGCGCCGCCCCCATGCGCTTGCGGGCCTCGTGAACCGAAATGTCGAACACGTGCGAATCCGGCCGGGCGAAGTAGATGAGCTCGAAGACGCACTGGCGACGGTGCGGCTGACGCGGGAGGAAGTCGCTGCGTTCGCCCTCGGGTCCGACGAAGACGATCTCTGCGGGTTCGACGCTGCGGTACTCGCGAACCTTCAGGATGTCGAGCGCGCACGTCTCGCTCGCGACGACGGTCATGTCGTCCTTCCAGCCGATGTAGAGAGGTCGAAAGCCGTACGGGTCTCGCACGGCGACGAGCGAGTCGCCGTGCAGGAGGACCATACTGAAGGCTCCCTCGACGAGCTGGAGCGTTTCGACGAGCGCGTCGTAGAAGCTCGCCGCGCGGCTGCGCGAGATGAGGTGGAGCAGCATCTCCGTGTCGGAGGTTGTCTGGAAGATCGAGCCCTCGTTGAAGAGCATCGTCTTCAGCGCCTGGGTGTTCGAGATGTTCCCGTTGTGGGCGAGGGCGATCTCGCCCTTGTTGCACACGACGTGCAGCGGCTGAACGTTCTCCACCTTGTTGCCGCCGCGGGTGGAGTAGCGGACGTGCCCGATGCCGGTCGTGGAACGGCGCTCGTCCTCGAGGTAGCGCGAAAGCACGCTCGAGACCATGCCGAGGTCCTTGTAGACCACGGTCCGGTCGTGCTTGCGATAGGCGATTCCTGCGCTCTCCTGACCGCGATGCTGCAGCGAGAAGAGCGGGAAGAACAGTTTCTCAGGGATATTGGTCGGCGAACGGCTGTAGATCCCCGCCACGCCACAGTGGTGGCGGAGCGATGGACCGGTCGCCGCGTGCGTCTCGCCGGGTGCCTCTTTCACCCGCAGATTCATAGCAGATGAACGGGTCCGAAGTCAACTGCCGTTCCCACCGAGCGGTGGCCGTGGGCGACCGTCGTTTTCGGGCCCGCGTACGTCGCCGGCCGCTACCCGATACCGAAGAAACGCGTCGAGTTGTCGAACAACTGCTCGGCGAGCTCTTCCTCGTCCATTTCGCGGAGCTCTGCGAGAAACGTGAGGTTCTCGACCAGATAGGCGGGTTTGTTGCGCTTGCCTCGATACGCAGACGGAACCATGAACGGGCTCTCGCTCTCGATGAGCATTCGTTCGATCGGCATATTACGTGCCGTCTCGTGGAGGTTACGCGCGTTGCGGTAGGTCACGTTTCCGGCGAACGAGATGTAGAGCTCAAGCTCGAGTGCCTGCTGCGCGTACGCCCAGTCTTCGGAGTAGCAGTGGAGCACTCCGCCCCGGCGCGGGATTTTCTGTCGCAGGATCTCGAGCACGTCTCCGCCGGCGTCGCGGTTATGGATGACGACCGGCTTGCCGAGCCGGTCGGCGATCTCGAGCTGGGCGATGAAGAGCTCTATCTGCGAGTCCTTGTCGCCGAACTTCCGGTAGTAGTCGAGTCCGATCTCGCCGATCGCGACGACCCGGTCGAGCTGGGCGCCCTCTTCGATCTTGTCCCGCCAGTCGCGTCCGGGGTTCGTGACCTCGGACGGAGAGACGCCGACCGCGTGATACACGTGCGATGCGGTCCTCAGGTTCTCGTAAACCTGAAAGAAGTCGCGAAGGTTATTGCAGATCGAGAGAATGCCTTCTACCTTCTCCCGCTTTGCTTCCTGAACCACGATCAGCTGCTCAATCGGGTCCTCGTGAATGAGCCCGATGTGGGCATGAGAATCGAATAATCTCATAGTTCGTCCGTGTCGATGATCCTAGTGTGTTGAAATGCGAAGTCTGCCCAGAACATATCACTGGTGAGGCTCGACGTCAACAAATGGTCGTCGAAGTCGCTATTTGACAAAAAGTTACGCGCATGCTACCGTTCTGCCGTATAATCCAGGTAAGTGTTCCGAATCGGCAGGAGATAGAGGTGAGTCAAGACCCCAAATCAGGAGCGAAAGGCGGTGCCGCCAGCAACCGACGGCAGCCCATATCCATGCATCTGCGGTCAGGGCTCCGAAGCCTCGGTGCATTCCTGCGGCGGGTCGCGCGATCGGGGAAGCAGCGATTCACCATCATGTTCATCCCGCACTCGGAGAAGCGGGTCCTCAATCTCCAGCTCAACACCTTCGCGCTCCTGTTCATTGCGTTGGTCGTCGTGGCCGTCGTCTCCGGGTTCTTCTACCTCGCGACTGTGTTCACCGGTACCGAGCGACTCGCGAACGAGAACGGCTCCCGGCTGCGCGAGACCGAGGCGAGTCTCGAAGAGGTTCGTCAGGAGGTGGGCGAGTTCCTCCAGGTCTGGGACGAGTTCGAGGGAACGCTGTCGGGCACGCTCCAGCGGCTCGACATCGATTCGGCGAGCGGGAGCGACTCCCCTTCCTCAGGAGGGGATCTCGCGTCGATGCTCGGTCTCGATCAGGTGGCCCAGGGCGAGATGCGTGAGATCACCGAACTGCAGAGTGTCGTCGCCTCGCTGCGTGCGTCCATGGGTCCGCTCGACGACATCTCGGAGGTGCTCGACCTGCACAAGCAGCTGTTGAGCGACATTCCGAATTACTGGCCGGTCATCAACGGACACGGCCACGTCACGATGGAGTTCGGACCGAACATCCATCCGGTCCAGGGCATCTGGTACATGCACAAGGGCATCGATATAGCCTTCTATCCCGGCACGCCCATTATCTCGGCGGCCAACGGCGTGGTTACCGACGCCGGTTTCGACAACGTGAGCGGCTACGGCGGCTATGTCGAAATCAACCACAACTACGGGTTCAGAACCAAGTACGGTCACATGGACCGCGTGGAGGTCAACGAGGGGGACGAGGTCGTCCAGGGGCAGCGCATCGGGACGATGGGTAATACCGGGATGTCCACCGGAACGCACCTCGATTTCCAGATCTGGATCGGTACGGAGAACATCGACCCGGCCTATTTTCTGAAGCTCTCGAAACCCGACTTCAACCGACGTACGCGTAACAGGTTCTAGACCTATGGCGGCGAGGCGACGCAGCGAAGAGAGCCTGATCAACTCGATCGTCGGCCCCGGAACGTTTTTCCGCGGTCACCTGGAGCTGAACGGGCTCCTGCGCGTCGACGGTGATTTCTCGGGATCCGTTAAAACCGACGGCCGGGTGATCATCGGCCAGGCGGGCCGTGCGGATTGCGCGATACAAGCCGGTACGGTTGTCGTGGGCGGGCTCTTTCGCGGCGAGATCCTGGCCTACGAGAAGGTGGTTCTCCTCTCCTCGTCGATCGTCATCGGCACGATCTCCGCACCGAGGCTCGTCGCCGAAGGCGGCGTGATGCTCAACGGCCGCTTTGCTATCAGCGGCACCGTCGAGAACCTCGTAGAACCGGGGGATCTCGCTGCGCGACGCAAGAAGCTGCTCCTCGAGAGCGTGCGTGCGCGCGAATCGTCCGAAGCGGTGACCGGGCACGCCGATCAGCGTCCCTCTGCGGAGCCGGGGCCGGAAACGACCGCCGACGATCCCGATCTCGCCGAGCGGCCTGGTACCGACGGGCCGCGTCAGCACAGCGTTGCGGTTGCACGGGGAAGCGATAGCGATTGGAACGCATAAGCGGCGACGGGTTCTTCAGCTTCCGTCGCGACGTGGAGAAGAAGAAGTATTCCCGACGGACCGATTCCTCCCCTTCGGTTCGGTCGTTCTCTTCGCGGCTCGACCCCGCCGACGGGTCCGGCCAGGCGGGACCGACCGGCCTCGAGGCGGTTGAGGAGGAGTCGGCCGCCTTGCTCGACGCCGTTTTCGAGGCCGGAGATCGCCTCAAGCGGCAGCGTGACACCGCGACGCTGATGGCGTATAAGGAGACGGTACGGCGTTTCCTGAACGCCGTGGTGCGACGCGGGATCGGCATTGAGGAGCGCACATCCGGTTCGAGCATCCTTCGACGTAAGCGCTACGCGCTCGTGAAGGTCGTCGACGGCAAGCTCGAGCAGCTCGCCGCCGGCATGATTTCGAACCAGCGCGAACAGCTCCAGCTGCTCGCGCGGATCGACGAGATCAACGGTCTCCTGATCGATCTCAGCCACTAGGGGGAATTCATGGTGGGCACGCCATGTGTACATTCGTTTTCGGTCACCGGAGGGCCGGGGGTCGTCGTTCTCGTTCGTGTACTGCACACCCTCGAGACACACCTGTGTCGCGTCGGCGACGGGATGACCGTCGCGTGCGGCGATCACGTCGTGATTCCCACGCGCTACGGTCGCGATCTCGCGCGGGTGGTTGGACCTGTTCGTGACGAGAATCGCGGACAGTACGGAGAAGTCGTCGGGCTTCATCGAGTCGCGATGAAAGAGGACCTCGATCGGTACGAGGAGAACCTGAGGCGCGGCGACGACGCGCTGCTCGTGTGTCGCCGGCTCGTCGACGAGCACGGGCTGCCGATGAGGCTGGTCACCGCGCACTACGTGCTCGACGAACCTCGGCTGGTTTTCTTCTTCACCGCCGAATCGCGCGTCGACTTTCGCAATCTCGTGAAGGACCTCGTACACGAGTTCGACCTGAGAATCGAGCTCCGCCAGGTCGGCGTGCGCGACGAGTCGCGGATGACCGGTGGGCTCGGCGTGTGCGGCCGGGTGCTCTGCTGCAACGGCGTGAGCGACCGGCTGAAGGCGGTTTCGATCAAGATGGCGAAGGTCCAGGGCCTGTCGCTGAACTCGATGAAGATATCGGGTCCGTGCGGGCGGTTGCTCTGCTGCCTCGCCTACGAGTACGACTTCTACCGGCAGGAGAAACGCGGGCTTCCGAATGTCGGTGCTCGCGTGCGTTACGACGAAACGTCCTTTCGGATCACCGAGGTCAACGTCCTGAGCGGACAGATCCGCATGGAGGGTGACGGACGGGCCCTCACCATTCCGTCGGGGCGCATCTACCAGGACGCGAAGACGCAGCGCTGGATGGTCGACGATCGGCCCGACGAGGGTGGCCTCGAGGCCACCCTCGTCGTTCACGATGAAATCACGATTCAGACCGATTCTTCGGACTGCTGATACTGCAGACGGTAGAGATTGTAGTAGATCCCCTGCGCGGCGATGAGTTCGTCGTGGTTTCCCATTTCGACGAGCTCACCCTGCGAGAGCACGATGATCCGGTCCGCGTTCTTGATCGTCGAGAGCCGGTGCGCGATCACGAGCGCGGTTCGGTTCTTCATGACCGCTTCCACCGCGCGTTGGATCAACTGCTCGGTCTCCGTGTCGATGTTCGACGTCGCCTCGTCCATGATGATGATGCGTGGATCGTGCGCGAGTATCCGGGCGAAGCTCAGCAGTTGGCGCTCTCCAGTCGAGATATTGCTCGCGCCCTCGGTGAGGCGCGTCTCGTACCGGGCGGGCAGTCGATCGATGAACCGATCGGCCTGGACCATGCGCGCGACCTCTTCAATGCGATCGTCGCTGAGCGGCAGGCCGAGCGCGATGTTGTTCCGGATGGTGTCGCTGAACAGGAAGACATCCTGCTGGATCGGCTGCACGAGCGTTCGCAGCCGGTCGAGGGAGTAATCGCGCAGGTCCACGCCGTCGAGACGGATGCTGCCCTCCTGGATGTCCCAGAGTCGGGTGAGAAGATTTGCGATCGTCGTTTTCCCGGCGCCGGTATAGCCGACCACCGCGATCGTCTCGCCGGGCTCGATCGTGAGCGTGAGGTCGCGGATGACCGGCTCACCCTCCTTGTACGCGAACCAGACGTGGTCGAATTCGACCCGGCCGCGCGCATCTGCGTCGACGGTGCCTTCGTCGGTGATCCGATCGGTGGTGTCGAGCATCTCGAAGACGCGCTCGCTTCCAGCCATCGCGCTCTGCACGATCGTAAACTGTTCGGAGATCTGCATCACCGGCTGGTAGAAACGTCGGATGAGATTGACGAAGGCGATAAGCACCCCCAGCGAGACGAGGCCGGAGAGCAGAAACCTCGCACCGAAGTAGACGACGATTGCGATCGACGTGGAGCTGAAGAGGTCGATGAGCGGACGGAACGTCGCGAACACGTACATCTCGCCCAGGTTCGCCTTCATGAGCTCGTCGTTGCGTTCCTGAAACCCTTCGCGCGCGTGTCGCTCGCGGACGAAGAGCTGGACGATGGCCATGCCGGAGAGGTGCTCGCTGAGATAGGCGTTGAGCCGGGAGACCCACATCCGCACGCTACGGAACGCCTCGCGGGCCTTGCCGCGGAAGAATACCGTCAGCAGGATCACCGGGGGCAACGTGGCGACTGTCACCAGGCCGAGCCGCCAGTTGAGCAGCATGATCGTCACGATCGCACCGATCATCTTCGCGAAGTTGCTGATGAGGTTGATGAGGACCTCGGTGAACAGCTGGTTGACCGTCTCGACGTCGTTGGTGACCCGGGTGACGAGGCGTCCGACGGGGTGGTCCGACAGATAACCGAGCCGCTGGCGCACCGTGTGGCTGAAGAGCTCGGAGCGCAGGTCCTTCATGACTCCCTGCCCGGTGAGCGCCATGAGGTAGCGCTGAGTGAAGGTGAAGAAGAAGACGCTGATCAGCAGCACCATGAAGACCCGCGTCGTCCGTTGGAGCTCTTCAATGTCCGCACCCCGGACGATCCGCCGGGCCTCGTCGCTGAGCTCGTCGAGTGACCGGGCCTCGATCGACGCGTAGGTCTCGCCCTCGTGTGACCCGTAATCGACGGTGAGATCCGCGAAGCGTCCGTCGAACGCCTCGACGACCTCCCGGTCGTACGGAAAGAGGTAGTAGCCGATCTGCTCGATGATGCCTTCGTCTTCGAGTCGCCGACGGACGACACCGCTCAGCGCGACGAGCTCGTCGTCATGGACGTACGTAGCCTCCTCGAGCACGATCGCCTCGCTGACATCGAGGTTCTGCAGCTCGTCGCGATCCATGAACTCGCGCGGGATCCTCGTGTACCGCGCGACCAGGTGTCTGTCGACCGCGCGCTGGATCACGACCGGCAAGAGCAGATCTCCGGTTGTCGCGATCCCGAGTGAAATGAGCGCCCCCACGACGAGGATCCAGTACGGTTTCGTGTAGCCGAGGAGCCGGCGCATGATCGCCGGGTTGTAGCCGGATATGACCTTTTCGTCTTCCATCTATCCTTCCTGGTGCGAGGTCTTCGCGCGCGAGAGCTGCTGGAGCGTCGCGATCTCGCGGTAGAACCCGTCTTCGGCGAGCAGTTCCTCGTGCGTTCCGTACTGGGCGAGCCGTCCTCCCTCGAGAACGGCGATCCGGTCGGCGGTAGCCAGCGTGCTCACACGGTGGCTCACGATGACGCTCGTCCGCCCCTCACGCTCGGTGAGCAACTTGTTCAGGATGAGCTCTTCGGTCTCCGTATCCACCGCCGAGAGCGCGTCGTCGAAGACGAGGATGTGCGGGTCCTTGGCGAGCGCGCGGCTGATCGCGACGCGCTGTTTCTGGCCGCCGGAGAGGGTGATTCCCCGCTCGCCGACCTGCGTATCCCATCCCTGCGGGAAGACCTTCATGTCGCGCGAGATGGTCGAAACGTCGGCGACGTGCTGGATGTACTCCTCGTCCGGCTCGTCGACACCGAAAGCGATGTTCTCGCGAAGCGAGGCGGAGAACAGGAAGGTATCCTGCGGCACGGCGCCGAACGCGCGGCGCAACGTCGCCAGATCGTAGTCGAGCACATCTACCCCACCCACGAAGACGGTACCCCGCGGCGGGTTGTCCAGCCGTGGCAGCAGACGCAGAAGCGTCGACTTGCCCGAGCCGGTACGGCCGAGGATTCCGAGAATCGAGCCTTGAGGAACCTCGAGATCGATCCCGTCGAGCGCCGGCTCCTCGCCGTCGCCGTAGGCGAAGCGAAGGTTACGGATCGAGATGGAGGTGGACTGCATCTCGACGACTGGATGCTCCGGGTTCGTGATCTCCGGCTTCTCGGCGAGTACCTCGTTCACGCGGCCGAGCGACGCGGCGCCGCGCTGGAGAAGGTTCACCGTGAACCCGGCCCCGAGCATGGGCCAGATGAGCATCTCCAGGTAGCTCAGCGTCGCGACGAACTCGCCGGGGCTCAGATCGCCCATGATTACCGCCTCGCCGCCGAATCGCAGAAGGATGAGCGTCATCAGTCCGGCGAGGAAGGTCACAACCGGGAAGAAGAGGCCCCACACGCGCACCAGGCGCATGTTTCGGGTCTGATACTGCTCGTTGGCGTCGCGGAATCGCTGGAGGAAGAATCGCTCCTTGACGAAGCTCTTGACGACCCGGACGCCGGAGAAGATCTCCTGCGTCTGCCGACTGAGCTCGGAGAAGCCCTCCTGGACGGTCTTGAACATTCCGCGGATGAACCGGCCGAGAAAGAGCGTGAGCGCGGTGATGAAGGGCAGTGGGATGATCGCGATCGCCGCGATGCGCGGCTGCTGAGAGAACAGAATAACGAGGATCGCGATCGTCATGAACAGCCCGTCGAACAGCGCCACGAGCGCCATACCGGAGGCCATCCGAATCGCGTTCATGTCGTTCGTTGAGCGCGCCATGAGGTCTCCGATCTGGCTGCGGTTGTAGTAGCTCGGCTGCAGCTCGAGAAACTTGTCGAAGAGCCGCGAGCGCAACTCGGCCTCGATTCGGCGCGATGATCCCTGGATGAAGTAGCGCCAGCCGAACCTGCCTCCGGCGATCGCGAGCGAGACTCCGACGAGGCCGAGCATGAGCCTTCCGATCTCGCGCAGATCCAGGCTGCCGCTCGAGATCTCGTCGACCGCGAGGCGGAGAAACTGCGGGATGAGGATCTGGCTTCCGCTCGTCACGGCGAGGCAAACGATGCCCAGGATGTAGGCCCAACGGTACTTCTTGAGGTAGGGGAGAAGCGTTCGCAGCTCTTTCATCAGTTCCCTCTTACTCGCCGTCTTTCGACCGCCACTCCGCGATCTGCGCCGTGACGGCTTCCTGGGCACGGGCGAGCGCTTCCAGGATGCTCGGTTTTGTTCCGTCGTGCGCGAAGACACCCACGAGGCGCGCCCGGTACGTGATCGACGACAGGCCCTTCAAGATATCGCCGACCGATACGAAACGGAAACCTCCGTCGACCGCGACAGCGGTGATCGGAACGTTCGGCGCCGCGGCGAGGATAGAACGTACGGCCCCGGCATGGAACGTTCGTACTTCGCCGGAGCGCGAGCGGGTGCCTTCCGGGAACACAACCGGCGAGATTCCCTCGAGCGTGGCCCGGCCGAGCCGCCGCATCTCGATCGCCGCACGTCGGAAATCGCCGGTGCGGTTCACGAAGGCGTGGCGCTGGATGCGCAGCACTTCGGAGACCCCGGGGAATCCGTGCGCGAGCTCGGCCTTCGCGACGAATCGGATGCGGTGGCCGCTGAGCGCGTCGAGCAGTACGACGATGTCCGCGACGCTCTGATGATTGGCTACTACGAGCGTGGGCGAAGGGACATCCGTGACCAGGCGTCGGTCACGCTCGACGGTCAGTCCGGCGTAGCAGCGAACCAGTACCAGGAGCCGGTGCGCCATCCCGGAGACCGCGCGGTCGAGGTGCCGTCGAGCGGCGGGTCGGTTGATCGCCTGGAGCACCTTGAGCTGGACGTCCCATACGAGCAGGAGCGAGACGAGGCACAGCATGGTGATCGTGATGCCCATGGCCCTACTGTAGCTGCTCGCCCGGACAGTGGGAAGCGGACGAGGCTCGCCCGGTCGGCCCCGAAATACCGATGCACCCGAGCTTGACACCCCCCTGGTCTTCTGATAACTTACGGTGCTATCATCAGTTACTAGAACGGAGGCTATTTCCATTGGCAGGTCAAGGCTCTGCAGCCAAACGTTACCGACAGAGTGAGCGACGGCGTCTGCGCAATCGTGCGGTTAGAAGCCGGGTCCGCTCGGGTATCAGAAAGTTTCTCGTCGCGGTAGACGCGAAGAACAAGGACGCCGCGAGCGCCGAGCTCACGTCCGTAACTCGCCTCATCGATTCCGCAACCGGCAAAGGGGTATATCACCAGAATACCGCCGCGCGCACCAAGTCGCGACTGACGCGTAAGTTGAACGCATTGGAGTAGGAGCCGGGCCGCGCGCCGCTACCGAAGGAGATTGCTGTGGCCGGGAACAAGCTCACCAAGGCCGAGATCGTGGAATTGATCTCGGAGAACACCAAGGTTAGCAAGAAGGATATTCACGCCATCATCGACTACTTCTTCTCGGAAGTGAAGACGGCGCTGACATCCGACCGCACGGTCGAGTTTCGCGGCTTCGGCACCTTTGAGGTCCGCACCCGCAAGGGGCGCGAGCGCGCGCGGAATCCCAAGACCGGTGAGACGGTGCGCGTTCAGAATCACGGCGTCGTCGTGTTTCGCCCCGGGAAAGAACTGAAGGACGCGGCCTGGCCGCTGCGTAGCTAGGCCGAGCGGAGAGATCGTTGGAACAGAGTCGTACTCTCGTCGCGTGGCGACAACGGGGCTTCCTCGAGAACCTTGCGGTTCACTTCGGCCTGGTCGCGGCCGGCGCGGTACTCTTCTCGCTTTCGTTTCCCAGCTTCGTGTCCATGTGGGGTTGGTTTCCCCTCGCGTACGTCGCGCTCATACCGGTGTTCGTGCTGGTGCACCGTGCCAACTGGGCGGAGGTGTTCTTCTACGGGTTCGTTTACGGGCTTGCCACGTACGCGCTGCACAACTACTGGCTCAGCGGATTCCACCCGCTTGCGCTCATCGCCGTTCCGCTCATCTACGCGACGTACTTCCTCGTCTTCTTTCCGTTGCTCAAGCTCGCCGATTCGCTGCTTCCGCGCCACGGCTACCTCCTCCAGCTCGCCATCTGGCTCGCCTACGAATACTTTCGTACCCAGTTCTTTCTCGGGTACGCGTACGGGATCATCGGCTATACGCAGTACCTCTTTCTGCCGCTCGTGCGTCTGAGCGGTGCGACGGGGGTATGGGGGGTGAGTCTGCTCGTCGCCTTCCCGAGCGTGTATCTCGGTAACGCGATCAAGGACGGTTGGGACCGGGCGAAGGAGTTCTTCTGCGCCCATCGTCTCGCGCCCGTCGTGTGGGTCGCGCTCTTCCTCGCGTCGATCGCGTACGGCTTTGCGACGAAGGTCGACTACAGCGAAGCGCCTACCTGGCGGACCGCGCTGATCCAGCAGAACTCGGATCCGTGGATCGGCGGTCCGGCCGCGTACCAGCGCTCGCTCGACATTTCACTGCGCCTGAGCGCGGAGGCGCTCGCGGAGGATCCGACCATCGATGTGGTCGTGTGGTCGGAGACGTCGGTGGTGCCGCCCATCGACTACCATTTCCGGTATCGAACGAATCGCGATTCGTACGGGATCGTCGAGCAGCTGATGGGGTACCTCGAGGCTGAGGAGGTGCCTTACGTCATCGGCAACTCGAGTGCGCGTCTGCTTCGCGGAGAGGACGGGGAGCTCGAACGTGTCGACTACAACGCGGTGATCGTGTACGACGACGGCGAGTTCGGCGAGCCGTACCGCAAGACGCATCTCGTCCCGTTTACCGAGCACTTTCCGTATCGCAGGCAGTTCCCGTGGCTCTACGACCTGCTCATGGCGAACGGGAGCAATCACTGGGGTAAGGGCGAAGAGTACACCGTCTTCGAGCTCGAGGGCGTGAGGTTTTCCACGCCCATTTGTTTCGAAGATACGTTCGGATACATCTCGCGCGAGTTCGTGTCGCGCGGAGCAGAGGTCATCGTCAACCTGACGAACGACCTCTGGTCGAAGAGCGTGGCCGCGAGCATGCAGCACATGCAGATGGCGGTCTTCCGGGCGACCGAGACGCAGCGCAGCATGGTTCGCAGCACCAACGGCGGCATGACGACGATCATCGATCCGAACGGCCGCATCACCGACATGTACCCCCCGTTCGAGGAGGGCTACCTGATCGGCGACGTTCCGGTCTATACCGAGGGGCGCACGCTCTACGTCGTCTGGGGCGACTGGCTTGCCTGGGTCATGGTTGCGATCGCGTCGCTCGGACTGCTCGGCGCGGTCGCGTTCAAGGTGATCGAGCGCGTTGGCTCCCGCCCGCGTTGACAGCGGCCGTGCTCGTGGAGACAATAGGGCGAGTGCAGTGAGGCTTGCAGATATGGCGAAGATACTGATCGTAGACGATGAGCAGATCAATCTCGATTTTTTCGAGGTGATGCTCACCAAGCTCGGGTTCGAGGTCGCGAAAGCCTCAGACGGAGAAGAAGCGCTGGAGGCGGTTCGTGAGAACGATCCCGATCTGATCGTCCTGGACAACATCATGCCCAAGCTTTCGGGCTGGGAAGTGACGCGCATTCTCAAACGTGACGACGAGTATCGTGATTACGCGAGCACTCCGATCATCATGTTCTCGGCGATGGACGACGTGAAGGACAAGATCGAGGGATTCGAGCTCGGCGTCGAGGACTACATCACCAAGCCGTTCAACTTTTCGGAGGTGCTTGCTCGCATCAAGGCTGTTCTTCGCAATCACGAGCTCAGCCAGCAGGTCGTGCACCGCGAGCGTCGCATCGCGCTCATCGAGTCGCTCAACAGCAGCCTCGTCTACTTCACCGAACACCTGAAGGAACCCATGCAGAGCCTGCGGGCGGCTGCCGAGACGGTAGTGGCCGGCGACGAGGTATCGGTTCAGACGTTCGTCGAGCTCGTGCGCCGGCAGGCTCAGCAGACCCTTGCCACGCTCGAAGGGCTCGAGGACGAAATCGCCGAGCTCACCCGTAAGGGCGACGAAATCAGGGCGGGAGAGGTCACGCTTGACGATCTGGAGGACAAGTATCAGAAACACCTGCAGAATCTGAAGGCGAACGCGGACACGATCGGTGAGACGCATTCGTAGCCGGCGCCACCCGCAGGAGGAACAATGATCACGGACGAGAAACGTGAGATCCTCGACCTGTTTCGGAAGGGACGGAATCTCTACAAGCAGATGGAGTTCGCCGAGGCGTTCAAGGTCTTCGGCCAGGCGTTGAAGCTCGACCCCGAGGACGGACCGTCGAAGGTCTACCTCGCGCGGTGCAGGCACTATGCGAAGAATCCCCCACCGCCGGACTGGGACGGCGTGTGGATCTATACGACGAAGTAGATGGCACGAACCAACCGCAAGAACGACGGCGACGAAGCGCCGCGGATACGGACCCGGCTCGGCGCAGACGCGGTCCTGAAGGGGACGCTACGGTTCCGCGAGAGCGTGGAGATATCCGGGAAGCTGGAAGGCAAGATCATTGCCGAGGGGTATCTGTTGGTGCGTGACGGGGCGGAGATTCGCGCTGATATCAGGGCGCAGGATATCATCGTAGCCGGCACCGTGCACGGAAACATCGAGGCGACCCACCGTCTCGAGATCCTCGAGACGGGTAGGATCTACGGCAATGTTCGCACCGCGCAGTTCCGCGTCGCCGACGGCGTGATCTTCGAAGGCAAGTGCGAGATGATTCGAGGCGCCGAGGAGGTCGATGTCTTCTCCGCGCCGATCGACCAGATTCGCGAATCGATTCGGGGCGCGAGCCGGTGAGCGATGGAGCGACGCGTCACGACGACGAGGTGCTGCACGTCGCTGAAGACGTGGTCCGGGCCGCTGCTGAGGCCGGAGCAACCGTCGTGACCGCCGAGAGCTGCACCGGAGGGCTCGTCGCCGCCGCGATGACCGCGGTGCCGGGAAGCTCGCGGGTCTTCTGGGGTGCGTTCGTCGCCTACGCGAACGAGGCGAAACGCTCGTTGCTCGGGGTGCGCGAAGAAACGCTGGCGGCGCACGGCGCGGTCAGCGAGCAGACGGTGAGGGAGATGGCCACCGGCGCGGTCGAGCGTAGCGGCGCCGACTACGCGGTCGCGATCTCGGGCGTCGCCGGGCCGTCGGGCGCAACCGCGGACAAGCCTGTGGGTACGGTCTGGATCGGCTGGTGCTCGCGAGTGGGTGCGACGGGTGCGAAGCGGTTCCGGTACGACGGTGATCGCGCGGCTGTCCGCAGCGCGGCGGCTCGGGACGCGCTGCGGGTCGTCGTGAGGGCCATAGTCTCGGCTTGACAGCGCCGCGAGGACCGGCTATATTTGGGTCACCTGCTAAGGTTCCCGTAGAATCCATCCCGTTGGAAGCGATATCGCTGCGCTTCCAATGCCCTCAGATCGGGGCACGCCAATGTGGTCGTGACACGTCGGCGACCACGAGATCATCCTCGATGAATCGAGACGGAGAAGTGAGTGAAACCCTCAGAAGACCATCCTACGCTTGGGCTGGATGCCGACGATAGCCCGGCCCCCAACGAACCAACGGCGAACACCATGAACGAGAACGAAAGCCAGAACGCTCAGAACGACGATCCGGAGAAGAACTCCAACGGGTCCGGTTCTTCCGGCGGCGGTCGCAAGATCGTGGCTCGCAAGAAGAACGTCCGCGTGGAGCTGATCAAGGACGGCGATCAGAACGGCGCCGAGGCAGGGGCAGAGGAATCCGACGCTGCGGCTTCCTCATCGGATGACGGGTTCTCGGAAGCCAGGGCCTCCGCCGACGAAGCGACGGTTTCCGCCGTCGGAACGAACGACGAGGGTCCGGGCGGTAACGGTGCCGCGGGCTCCGACGAGCGATCAGGCGGCGACGAGAAGGCGGGCCGCTCGCGTTCCGGCGGTGGGAAGCGCAAGCGCTCGAATCGGTCCGCCAAGCGGGACGGTTCTCCCGCGGAGACGAGCCCGTCGCGGCAGCACAACGACTACGTGGGCCGCGACCACGGGAAGAACGGCAACGACAAGTCGTTGTCCATCAACGAACTCACGCGGATGAACATGCGCGACCTGCGCGGCCTTGCCACGCGCCTCGGCATCAGCCAGGAGAATCTGATCGCGCTCAAGAAGCAGGAAGTGATCTTTGCCGTCCTGAAGGCGCATACCGAGCGCAACGGCACGATCTACGCGTACGGATCGCTCGAAATTCTGCCCGATGGATACGGCTTCCTTCGCAGCCCTCAGAACTCGTACCTCCCCGGCCCCGACGACATCTATATCTCGCCCAGCCAGATCCGACTTTTCGGGCTGAAGACCGGCGACACCGTCTACGGACAGATTCGCCCGCCGAAAGAGGGTGAGCGTTTCTTTGCGATGCTGCGCGTGGAGACGGTCAATTTCGACACTCCGTCGGTCGCGCAGATGCGGATCCCGTTCGAGAATCTCACCCCGCTCCATCCCGACGAGCGGCTGAACATGGAGACGCGATCGGGCGACCCGGCCACGCGGATGATCAATCTGTTCTGCCCCATCGGGAAGGGTCAGCGTGGTCTGATCGTCTCACCGCCTCGCACCGGCAAAACGGTGATCCTCCAGAAGATCGCCAACGCCATCACCGAGAACCACCCGGAGGTCTACCTCATCGTTCTGCTCATCGACGAGCGTCCGGAAGAGGTGACCGACATGGAGCGCAACGTGGACGCGGAGGTCCTCTCGTCGACGTTCGACGAGCAGGCGACACGGCACGTGCAGGTCGCCGAGATGGTGCTCGAGAAGGCGCGGCGCCTCGTCGAGCACCGGAAGGACGTGGTGATCCTGCTCGACTCGATCACGCGGCTCGCTCGGGCGTACAACCAGACGGTCCCGACGTCCGGCAAGATTCTCTCCGGCGGTGTTGACTCGAACGCGCTGCACAAGCCGAAGCGCTTCTTCGGTGCGGCACGAAACATCGAGGACGGCGGGAGCCTGACGATCATGGCGACGGCGCTCATCGAGACGGGGAGCCGGATGGACGAGGTCATCTTCGAGGAGTTCAAGGGAACCGGCAACATGGAGCTCAACCTCGACCGGCGACTGAGCGATCGCAGGCTCTTCCCCGCGATCAACATCAAGAAGTCCGGTACCCGGCGCGAGGATCTTCTGCTCACCGAGGAAGAGCTGCAGAAGATGTGGATCCTGCGGAAGGTCATCAATCCGATGGACGACGTTGAGATCATAGAGCTGCTCATCGATCGGATGCACAAGACGAAGACGAACGACGCCTTCCTGCGCTCGATGAACACCTCGTCGGTCGAGTGACGCACCGGCCTGCGCCCGGTTTGACAGAATCGGCTCGTTTTTGTACCTTGCGGCCTTGCCGAGAGGCTCGATCCAGTGAGAATCGGAGTTGCACAGATGAAGAAGGATATCCATCCCAACTACAGAGAGGTCGTCTTCAAGGACGCTGCGTCGGGGACGCTCTTTCTGACCCGCTCGACGGTGGAGACCAACGAGACGGTGGAGTACGAGGGCAAGACCTATCCGCTGTTCCAGGTCGAGATCTCGAGCGCGTCGCACCCTTTCTACACCGGTAAGCAGCAGATCGTCGACACGGCGGGTCGTGTCGAGCGGTTTCGCAGGAAGTACAACCTCAAGTCGTAGCGGGCCGGGACGAAACGGTAGAGGCCGTGCCGGACTGCAGAAGCAAGCGAAAGGGCGCCGAACGGCGCCCTTTTTTTGTGGTGCGCCCGGCAGGGCGCACCCACGTGGAGGTGCCCGGCAGACCGTGAGCGCGGGCGTCCCGATCGCTGCGGCCGGGCGAGCGACGTCACTTCCGGCTGCGTATTCTCGCCTGTTCGAGGGCGAAGAGCGTGAGGAGCACGAGCAGGAACGTCTTCGGCAGGTAATCCCCCCAGCGCATGTAGATCGGCTCCGACTCCGGTCGGTAGACCGGGACCCTCGCGGACAGGTGCGCGGTTTCGAACATCGGCAGCGATTCGGTAACCCGGCCCCACGGGTCGAGCACCGCGGTGTATCCCGAGTTCGTCGATCGGATGAGTCCGCGACGCGTCTCGATCGCCCGGTAGCGCGCGGCGACGAAGTGCTGCAGTTGCGCAGAGTCGGTGCGCGACCACGCGTTGTTGGTCAGGTTGAGAATCGCATCCGCGCCCGCGAGAACGAAACGGCGGTTCACGTAGGCGAAACCGTCCTCGAAGCAGATGGGCGTGGCGATGGCGACGTCCCGCCCATCGTTGCCCTCGACCTCGAAGAGCCGAGGGCCCGGACCCGGAGCCCATATCCCCGAGATTCCGACCACCGTGTCGAAGAAGTCTCTCACGACGGGAAGATCCCAGAACGGAATGATCTCTGCGAAGGGGACGAGGTGCTGCTTGCCGTACCAGTGCTCGACCGTCGTTTCCGGATCGATGAGCAGCACCGCGTTGTGCACGGCGAACTCGTCGTCCGCAGCGGGCAGCGGGCTGCCGGTCAGCAGAGGTGCCGGCAGGTCGGCGAGGAAGTCGAGGAAGGGGCGCTCCGGGGGGTTGGCCGCGTACCAGGTGCGCGTCTCCCCGTAAGGGTAGCGGAGGCTCGTCTCGCTCCACACGACGAGCTGCGGTTCGTGCTCGAGACGGGCGAGCGCGCGCTCGGTCTCCTCCTGCGCGGTACGCAGCGGTCCGGCGATATTCCGCGTGTTCCACGCATCGGCGTTCTGCTGCACGAGCACGAGGTCGAGCGTGTCGTGGACAGGTACCTCGCTTCGCAGGCGCAGAGCGCCATACCCGGCGACGAGCGCCACGAGGATCGCCGCCATGCCGATGTTCGCTACGGCTGCGCGGGGAACGGCCGCGAGGGACGGCCGGGCGCGCGGTGCGAGCTCGGCGAGCGCGGCGGCGGCGTAGACCGCGAGGAACGAAAGCGCCCACACCCCGGTCACGTCGACGACCTGGTTGAGGGCGGCGAGGTCGTTGAACGGGTACGCGGCGAGGCCCCACGGATAGGCGAGGAAGCCGATGCTCTTCGCGTACTCGTAGAGCGTCCACGTCATCGCGAAGAGTACCGGGCGGTACGCGGCGGGCGCGCGTGTGGTCTTCCAGAGAAAGCCGGCAAGCACCCAGTTGTAGCCGATATACCCGATCGTGGTCCCTCCGATCGTCCAGACCGAGTAGTCGCCGAAGAACATCAGCCAGTAGTTGGCGATGACGGTGGAGACACCCCCGAAGAGCGCGCCGAGGCGAGCGGCCGTCTTCGGCCGGTCGGTCTCGCGCAGCGCGAGGTAGTAGGGCACGAGCGCCACCAGGCCGAGCCAGGGTGCCCCGAGGGGGAACAGCTCGTTCGGTAGCGCGAGCGGAAAGAGAGTCGCAGAGGCAATCGTGAGCAACACAGTTCGTGACAGCACAGCCCCATAGTACCGCAAACGCCCGTCAACGACGATGACTGCAGGTAATCGAAGATCGCCCCCGATTGCGTACCGCCGAGATGCGGCTATAATGGGGCACGACGAGGAACGGATGAGCGACGTCAGATCGCTGCACGAAGAAGAATACGGCGAGCAACCGCAGATCGTCACCTCCGCCCCGGGGGTCGTCAATCTCATGGGTTCGCATACCGAGGCGACCGACGGATATCTGCTGGTCTTCGGTATGGACAGGCGGGCCTACGTTGCCGCCGCGCCGCGCAGCGACGGTTCCATGCGTTTCTACGCCGCCGATCTCGGCGAACGCAAGCGGACGAGCAGCTCCGCGCTGAGGTACCGGCGTGAAGACCGCTTTGCCGGGATCGTGAAGGGCATCCTGAGTCGACTGCAGACGCTCGGGGCGCACGTGGGCGGGGTGAACGTCACGATCACGAGCGATGTTCCCTCCGGGATCGGGCTGGCTTCCTCGCAGGCGATCGGTGTGGCGCTCGCGAGCGCGCTCGCGGCTGTCTTCAACTTCCCGCTCAACCCCGTCGAGTCCGCACAGGTCGCCTACTACGTCGAGCACAGCCTCGAGGGTATGCCGATCGGGTTCGCGACCTTCGTGGCTTCATCGATCGTGCGCCGAGCTCACGCGCTCTTTCTCGACACGCATCGACTCGACTGGTCGCACGTCCCCGCCGATCTCGACGGCGCGATGATGTTCGGCATCGACACCCACGCCCCGGCGGCGTTGACGATCGACGAGGAGTCGGTGAGACAAGCGGGCTGCGTGCACTGCCTCGAGGTGCTCACGGGGCGTTCGAACGGGTGCAGCTTCCAGGAGTTCTCGCTCGAGGAGATATCGACGAGCATCGGCAGGATCCCGGAGGGTACGCGCCACTACTGTCTGCACATCGTGAGCGAGAACGAACGCGTGCTGAGCTGTCTCTCGGCGCTGAAGCGTTGCGACGTAGCGCGGGTCGGGAAGCTCCTCACCGAGAGCCACAACAGCCTGCGCGACCTGTACGAGGGCACCTCCCCGGAGGTAGATTGGCTCGTGAAGCACGCGCACGCCGTGGAGGGCGTCTACGGAGCACGCCTCGCCGGCGGATCGACCGGGACGTGCGCGCTCATCGTAGGCGACCAGAACGTCGAGCAACGGATCGCCGACGTGCTTCGCGATTACGAGCGAATCTTCGGCTTTCATCCGCTGGTCGTGCCGTGCCGGCCCGACGAGGGGGTGAGGTTCGAGCATCGGGAGGGGACGTGAGGATACTCCTTACGAACGACGACGGGATCGACAGCGCCGGCCTGGACGCGCTCAGGCGTGCGCTGTCCGGGCACGAGGTATGGATCATCGCGCCGGATGGGGAACGCAGCGCGCAGTCGCACTCGATCACCGTGCACGACCCCATCCGCTGTCGCCGGATGGGCGACAGTCTCTTCGCCACCAGCGGAACACCGGCGGATTGCGTCATTGTGGGTCTGCTCGCCGTCATGGACGAGAAGCCTGACGCGGTCGTGTCGGGTATCAACATCGGGCCGAACCTGGGAACGGACATTATCTACTCGGGTACGGTCGCCGCGGCCCGACAGGCCGCCTTCATGGGCACCCCGGGTATCGCGGTGAGCATCAACTCGTACACGCCCCCGTTCCACCTGGACCCGCTGGCCGCGTTCGTAGCGGGCAACCTCGAGCAGCTCGTGGGGCTGTGGAATCCACGCCATCTCATCAATATCAACGGTCCGAACATCGATTCACCCGAGCTCCCGGTGGAGATTACCTATCCGAGCTGGCGCGTCTATCACGATCAGCTGCAGGAGTTCACCGCTCCTCGCGGCGAGCGGTACTACTTCCTCAACGGCCATCCGGTGGAAACCCCCAGGGAACCGGGAAGCGACTGGACCGCGGTCGCCGAGGGAGCCATTTCGATCAGTCCCGTCTACCTCAACCCCATCGATCACCACGAGGACGAGGCGTACGGTCGTGCGCATTTTGTGGCGAAGGGTGTATAATCTGCGATGATGAACGAGGGCATCCGGCTTCTCAAACGAGGCCAGTACGAGCGTGCTCTTCAGCACCTGCTCGACGCGCACGTCGAATCGCCTGAGTATCCGGAGCTCTCGTACTACCTTGGCCTGTGCTACACGCATCTCGACCGTTATGACGAGGCGCTGCTCTACCTCGAGCAGGTGGTCACCTCGGAGCTTAGCTTCACGCACGTCTACCAGAGCCGCATGATCCTTGGCTACATCTACTCGGTCACCGGGCGCTACCGACTCGCGGAGTTCGAGTTCCGCAGGCTGCTCGACGACGGGTTCGATTCGGCGCGCACGCACGCGGCGCTCGGGTACGTGCTCTACGAGGAGGAGGACCTCGAGGGCGCGATCGCCGAGCTCGAGCGCGCGCTCGAGCTCGACCCCGACAACAGTAATGCGCTCAATTCGCTCGGCTTCATTCTTGCCGATACGGAACGCGACCCCCGTCGTGCGGTCGACTACTGCCGGCGCGCGGTCCGGCGGCAGCCGAGGAACCCGGTCTACCTCGATTCGCTCGGCTGGTCGTACTACAAGCTCGGTCGGACCGACGAGGCGCGCGACGTCCTTCGCTCTGCTCTCGAGGCGGCGCCGGGCAACCGGGATATCGCCTCCCACCTGCGCGAGATCATGCACGGCCCCTCGGAGGCGCGCCGATGACCGGTGCCCGCGAGAATCCCGCCGCACGCGTGGTGGTGCTCGTGGCGCTGCTGTTCGCGTCGAGCGGTGTCCCGGCTCAGAACGTCGACCTGAATCAGATCACGGCCGACGACGAGTTTCGGTGGGGCGTGACCGCGATGCACGACGGCAGGGTCAACGAGGCCATCGCGAGTTTCAACCGCAGTCTGAGCGCAGACAGCGACAGCGCCCTCACGAGGTACTGGCTCGGCCGCGCGTACTACTACGGCGGCTTCGAGCAGGCAGCGCTGGACGAGTGGCGCTGGGTTGCCGAGCGCGAGGATCGCACGGCGGTGCTCGACCGCTGGATCGAACGGGTCGAGCTCAGCCGCGGCCTGACCAGCGAACGGCTCGGCGACGAGATCACCCCCGGGCGCTACGTGACGATGGTCGACCTTGCCGGGCGCCAGGGCGATCTCACGATCTTCCGTCGACCCACGATGATCCGCCCACGCTCCGACGGATACTTCTACGTCGTGTCGTTCGGCACGCATCGCGTCGTCCTCCTCGATCCGAACGGGGTGCGACGGCGGGTGATCGACGGGGGAATCGAGGGGTTCGACCGTCCCTTCGACGTGCTGCCGCTCGACGACGGCAGCCTGCTCGTGAGCGAGTTCGGGGCCGATCGGATCGCGCGCGTCTCCGCCGACGGTTTCAAGGTGGGCACCTTCGGCGGGGCGGGGACCGACGAAGGCGGGCTGCTCGGCCCGCAGTTCCTCGCCGGCGACGGAGCGGGCCACCTCTACGTATCCGACTACGGGAACAAGCGCGTGGCGAAGTACACCACCGACGGCGAGTATCTGTTCTCCTTCGGGCGGCTCGAATCGCCGGCGGGCATCGTCGTGATGGCGGGACGCGTCTACGTGGCCGACAGCGGGGCGGGGCTGATAGCAGTGTTCGACGAGAGCGGGAACCGGCTGGGCGAGATCCGCACGGCGCAGATGGCGCGTCCGGAGGGCCTGTCGGTCTACGGGCCCGGAGAGATTCTCGTAAGCGACGGCCATCGGCTCTACGTGATCGAGGTCGAACGCGAGGTCGTGTCGGTGGTTGCCGAGCTCAACGACGATCAACGACTGCTCGGATCCGCGCTCGACGCGAATCGTAACCTGCTCGTCGCCGACTTCGCCTCCGATTCGGTGCTCGTGATGGCGGCAAGTGAGGAGCTCTACACGGGGCTCAACGTCGAGGTCGACTACGTGAACGCGCTCGACCATCCCCGTGTGTACGCCGCGGTGAACGTCACCGATCGCACAGGGCGCCCCTTGCTCGGGCTCGACGAGACGAACTTCCGGATCACCGAGGATCGGTTCCCCACCGGCGAGGTCAGACTCGTGTACGCAGGCTATCAGACCGGAGAGGCCGCCGTCGGTCTGATCGTCGACGCGGCGATCGACGCCCCCGACTCCGACGAGGCTGTGCGGTCGGCGACGTTGTCCGTCCACGACGCGCTGGGCGGCGACGACCAGCTCTGGGTGATCGCCGCGGACGAGCAGCCGGTGATCGAGGCCGAGCCCGGCGACGGGCGGCTCGAGACCGAGAAGGCGGCCGCCGCAGCGGTGGCGCGCGGCGAGGCAGGTCGGCTCGACCTGGGCGTGCGGTTGGGAACGTCGCAACTGCTCGACGAGAGCGGGCGTCGGGCTCTCGTCGTGGTCTCCGACGGGCAGGAGCGGCCGCAGGCGTTCGAGTCCTATTCTCTGACCGAGACGGCCGAGCACCTGCTCAACAACCACGTGACGCTGTGGGTTGTCTACACAAGCCGGGACGCGGCGAACGATGAGCTCGACTATCTCGCCGAGGCGACCGGTGGTTCGGCGCTGTACGCCTTCCGTCCCGAAGGGGTCGGCACGATCGTTCGCGACATCAAAGCGCAGCCGAGCGGCAGCTACGTGCTCGAGTACTCGAGCGTGCACGACAGCGATTTCGGCAGGCGCTACATTCCGCTCGAGGTCGAGGCGTATCTGCTCGAGCGCAGCGGGCGCGACGAGGCGGGGTATTTCGGGCCGCTGGAGTTCTGATGCCGCTTCTGCACACGCGTAAGCGAGCGGTCGACGGGTGGGAGTCGATCTGCCGTCGGTGCGGGCTGTGCTGCTATGAGCGGTCGCGCACCGCGAACGGCGTTCGCATTGACCTGTCGCGGCCGTGCCCCTATCTTGAGACGGAGACCGCGCGGTGCAGGGTGTACCACCGGCGCTTTGCCACAGGCGCGCTCTGCAGCAAGGTGAACCTCCTGCACGCTTTGTTCGGGCGGCGGATGCCGCTCACGTGCGGCTACGTGCGACGGTACCGGCGGTGGATGCATGAGTGAGCATATTGGTCCGGGCTTCGATTCTGAGGTTCAGGATCGGCCCGAAGAAGACGTTCAGGAACCCGAGCAGTTTCGCGTCGTGCTTCACAACGACGACTACACCACGATGGAGTTCGTGGTGGAAGTTCTGGTCACGGTCTTCCACAAGGATATTCTGTCGGCAACGAAGATCATGCTCGACGTCCACCGCAAGGGTCGCGGTCAGGTCGGCACCTACACGTACGACATCGCCACGACCAAAGCCGAGCAGGTTCACCGGCTCGCACGGGAGCGCGAGTACCCGCTGAGGTGTACGGTCGAGCCCACGTAGAGTGCGCGCGGCGCGTGCCTGCGCGTGGAGTTCGGGTACCGGGGCGCGACCGGCCGGAGCATCGGCACCGACGACGAATTCAGCTCAGACGATTGCCGTTGCCGGCCGCCTTGATGATTTTTAGCGAGGAGGATCCATGAATCTCAATCAGGACGTCAACGAAATCCTGAGCTCAGCATACCAGGAAGCGCGACAGCGCAAGCACGAGTACCTCACGCCCGAGCACGTGCTCTACGCCGCGCTTCACTTCGAGTATCCCCGGGACGTGCTCGCCGAATGCGGGGCGGACCCGGATGACATCCGCACCGAGCTCGACCACCATCTCAACGACAACGTCCCGCGCATATCCCGGGGCGACCCGCAGCAGTCGCTCGGCTTCCAGAACGTCGTCGAGCGTGCCGTGTTCCACACCGAGAGCGCGTCGAAGAACGAAGTCGAGGTGGGCGACCTCCTCGTGAGCATCTTCGACGAGGAACAGAGCTTCGGCGCGTACTTCCTGAAGAAGGCCGGGATCAAACGCCTCGCCCTGCTCGAGGTGATCTCGCACGGGGTTTCGGGCTTCGGCGAAGAGCCGGATACCTTCGGCGACGACCAGTACGGCGAGGACGAAGAGCCAACCGAAGCCGTGGAGGGCGAAGAAGGGGCGCAGAACGGGGGTCGCGGTCGCAAGAAGAAGAAGAACGATCCGCTCGAGCAGTTCACCACCGAGCTCACCGCGATCGCTCGGGAGGGTAACCTCGAACCGCTGGTCGGTCGCGAGGAGATCCTCGAGCGGACGATTCAGGTTCTGTGCCGTCGGCTGAAGAACAACCCGGTGCACCTCGGCGACCCGGGCGTGGGCAAGACAGCGATCACCGAGGGGCTCGCGCAGCGCATTGCGAACGACGAGGTGCCGGACATTCTCAAGGGCTATCGGGTGTTCGCGCTCGACATGGGCGCGGTGCTCGCGGGGACGCGGTTCCGGGGCGATTTCGAGGAACGGATGAAGGCGGTGATCAAGCGGCTCGAGAAGGAGGAGAAGGTTATCCTCTTTATCGACGAGATCCACTCGATCGTCGGCGCGGGCGGAACCGCCGGCGGCGGCTCGATCGAGGCGTCGAACCTCCTCAAACCCGCGCTCGCCGCGGGGAAGCTGCGCTGCGTCGGCGCGACGACGCACGACGAGTATCGCCGGTACTTTGAGAAGGATCGTGCGCTGTCGCGGAGGTTCCAGAAGATCGACGTGGCGGAGCCGACGATAGGCGAGACCGTCGACATCCTCAAGGGCCTCAAGGGGCGCTACGAGGAGTTCCACAACGTCCGCTACAGTGACGAGGCGCTCGACCTAGCTGCGAGGCTGTCCGACCAGTACATCAAGGACCGATTCCTGCCCGACAAGGCGATCGACGTGATCGACGAGTGCGGCGCCTACGTGCGCATGCGTACGTTCCGACTCAAGCGCGATCAGGAACAGGAGCGCGCCCCCGACGGCGAGAGTGCGTCGGCGGCGGACGCCGAGGAGGCTCAGCAGGGCGAGAGGCACCCGGAGGCGACATCCGGCGGAGGGGCGCGCGAGCCGTCCGCACGAGCTCCCGGGGGCGATGCGAGCGATCCGTCGGAGGCGGCACGGACCGAGCGGGAGCGGTCGCGCGGCGCGTCGGACGGCTCCGGCGGCAGCGGCGAGGACGGCTCCGCCGGCGCGACCTCCTCGGGGCGCCGCGGTCCGACCGGCGAACCGGCCGATCCGAACGACGAGCCGGTCGAGATCGGCGCGCTCGATATCGAGCGCGTGGTGTCGAAGATCGCGAACGTACCCGAGCGCAGCGTCTCGGTGTCCGAGAAGGATCGGCTCAATGAGCTCGAGCCGGCGCTCAAGCGCACGATCTTCGGCCAGGATCAGGCGGTGGACGCCGTCGTTCAGGCGGTCAAGCGCAGCCGCGCCGGCTTCCGGGACCCGAACAAGCCAGTCGCATCGTTCCTGTTCGTCGGGCCCACCGGGGTGGGCAAGACCGAGCTCGCCCGGCAGCTCTCGCAAACGCTCGGCGTGGCCATGCACCGGTTCGATATGAGCGAGTACCAGGAACGTTACGCGGTCTCGCGCCTCATCGGTGCGCCCCCGGGCTACGTCGGCTACGACGACGGGGCACAGCTCGTCGACGTGGTACGCAAGGCGCCGCACGCGGTGCTGCTGCTCGACGAGGTGGAGAAGGCGCACCCGGAGGTCTTCAACGTGCTGTTGCAGGTCATGGACTACGCGACGCTGACCGACAACCAGGGCCGCAAAGCGGATTTCCGCAACGTCATCCTGATCATGACCTCGAACGCCGGGGCCCGCGAGATCGGCAAGCCGCAAATCGGTTTCGGCGGACGCACCGTTACGAGCGAGGCGGTCGACGACGCGGTAGAGAGGTTCTTCGCGCCCGAGTTCCGGAACCGGCTGGACAAGGTGGTGTTGTTCAACAAGCTCGGTACGCCGGTGATCGAGAACATCGTGCGCAAGGAGATCAGCGAGTTCGCGCTGCAGCTGGACGAGAAGAACATCACGCTCGAGGTGACCGATCGCGCGATCGCCTGGCTCGCCGAGCACGGCTTCTCCGACGAGTTCGGCGCGCGCAATATCGCCCGCCTCGTTGAGGAGAAGATCAAGGGCTACTTCGTTGACGCCGTGCTCTTCGGAGACCTGCAGGACGGCGGCCACGCGACCGCAGATGTCGTGGGCGACGACATCATCATCACGCCCGGCAGCCCGCGGCAGGAATCGGTCGAGTCGTCCGACGACGAGGCCGGCTCGGGGAACGGGGACGCGTCAGGCGAGAGAACCTCGAGCGAAGACGCTTCAGCGGAGGACGAGTCGTAGCTTCGTTTCCGTGGCTCGGCCCCGATGACTACTACGAGTTTCCACCGGTGGAGGCCGCGACGTCCGAAGGTATCGTCGGCGTCGGGGGTAACCTATCGCCGGGGATGCTCCTCTCCGCCTACCGACAGGGTGTCTTCCCGTGGTTCAACCCCGGGGATCCCATCCTCTGGTGGTCGCCGGACCCGCGCTTCGTGGTTTTTTTCGAAGAGCTGCACGTCTCCCGCTCCATGCGACGGACGTTGCGCCGCGGCGAGTTTACGCTTTCGATGGACGAGAGCTTCGCCGACGTCATCCACGGCTGCGCGACCACCCCCCGACCGGGTCAGCGTGGAACGTGGATCACCGGCGATATGGAGGAGGCGTACGTGCGGATCCACGAGCTCGGGCTCGCGCACAGCTGCGAGGCGTGGCGCGACGACGTCCTCGTAGGCGGGATCTACGGGGTCGCGCTCGGTCGCGTGTTCTTCGGCGAGAGCATGTTCAGCCGCGCCTCGAACGCGTCGAAGGCCGCGCTCGTCACGCTCTGTCGCTTCCTCGACGCGCACGGGTTTCACTTCATGGACGCGCAGCTCCATACGCCGCACGTGGAACGGATGGGCGGACGCGAGATCGCCAGGCCGGAGTTCCTGCGCAGGCTCGACCGCGCGCTCGCGCTTCCAACGCTGCGCGGCTCGTGGGGTAAAGCCTACGCGCGGTGGCGCGAGGAGGCGGCAAGGACGCGTGATCAGTAGTGGAAGCCGCTGTCGCCGACGAACTCGCGAACGATCGAGTAGTCCGGCACGAGCTTGTCCGGGATATTGGTGAAGTTGTCGAGGAAGGTAAGCATTCGTACCGCCTCGTTGTACGCCTCGTGGAACGGCTTCACTCTGCGTAGCAGCGGCTCGGCGCGCTTCCTGAGCACGCCGAGTTCGTAGTCGAGCGCGGAGTTGAAGGCGACGTCCGCCGAATCCTGGAAGGGGAAGATATTCTTCCGCTCGCCCCGACGCACCGACGGCCACATTGTGAGCGTATCGAGCGCCGAGTGTTCGCGGAACTGGTGGTCACGAACGATCCGCCGTACGAGGCGGTTGTCGGTAGTGGATATCCGGTTGTGATCGTCCAGGTTGAGCTGCGTGAGCGCCGAGACGTAGATCCTGAATTTGTTTTCCGGGTCTATCCGCGGAGTGAGCGCGTCGTTGAGGCAGTGGATCCCCTCCATGAGGAGGATGCCGCGTTCGTCGAGGCGGATCGTCTCTCCGGTAAACGACCCTGAGCCCGTGCGGAAGTCGAAGCGCGGAACCTGGACCTCCTCGCCGCCGAGGATTCTGAGCAGATGCTCGTTGAGAAGCGGAATGTCGATGGCGTGCACGCTCTCGAAGTCGTAGTTCCCCTCGTCGTCGAGCGGTGTCTCCTCCCGGCTGACGAAGTAGTCGTCGACGGAGATGAGCCTCGGCTGCAGGCCCTTCGCGGCGAGCTGGATGGCGAGCCGTTTGGTAAACGTCGTCTTTCCGGAGCTGGACGGCCCGGCGATGAGCACGACGCGAACGGAGTCGCGCCGGTCGGCAACGGTCTCCGCGATATCGGCAATCTTCTTCTCGTGCAGGGCCTCGTTGACGCGGATGAAGTCCTGGATGGACCCGTCGACGACCTTCTGGTTGAGCCTGCCGACCGACGTGATGCCGAGGATGGTCCCCCACTTCCTGTACTCCTGGTAGATCGAATACAGCACCTCGCTGTGGCGGTACGGGCGAAGCCTATTCGGAGTGCTCTGGGGAGGGAAACGCAGGACGAAGCCGGGTTCGAGCATTCTCAGCGCGAAGGTACGCAGGATTCCGGTCCGCGGGACGAGGGGCCCGTGCGACAGGTCGAGAAAATCGCCGCATCGGTGAACGGCCACCCGCGATTCGTTCCGGTGGTCGAGAAGCGCGGCGGTCTCCGCCATACCCCGCTGCGTGAAGTAGTCGAGCGCGTCGTGATACGAGATGAGCTGCCACCGGACGGGGATGTCCTGGTCAACGAGGCGCTGCATCTCCGATTCGATCGTCTCGAGCGCGTCGGTGTCGACCGGCTGAGCGTCGTCGAAGTAGTGGTAGTAGCTGTCGCCGAGCGAGTGCCCGATGATCAGACGGCGGCCGGGCTGGACACGCTGCACCGCGAGGGCGAGCAGGAAGCAGAGCGACTGGCGATAGCAGCGAATGCCCGCGTCGCTGGCCAGGTGGACAGGCTCGACGGTGGCGTTGATACGGACGCGCCGAGAGAGGTCGAGGACCTCGTTGTTCACGACGGCTGCGACCACCGGATCGTCGGGGTCGGTATCGAGCTCGCTGCAGAACGCACCGAGTCTCGTCTCGGACGGGACGTCGGTCGTCGTTGCGTTCACGGTGACTCGTACGGTGTCCATGGTGCTCCGTTCAGGCGTCTGCCTTCAACTGGGTGGCCGGCTCGCTCGAGAGCGCGCGAACCACACGGTACTCGGGGTCGGACGCCGTGTCCACGACCGGCTGCTCGGCGTAGACCTCGCCTTGTGGCCCTGCGGTCACGCGAACCAGCGGAGCTCGCGGATTCGCGGCGTTGGTGTCGACGACCGTGGCGCGGGTACCGTTGGCGAGCCGGACGTGCGTGCCGATCGGATAGATACTGAGGTTTCCGACGAGCGCCTTCAGGACGGTCTCGTCGTACATCTTGCCTCGCTGCTGGAGCATCTCGACGATGGCGCTGTGCCCGTCGAGCGGCTCACGGTAGGGACGGGCGGAGGTCATCGCGGCGAAGGATCCGGCGACCATGATGATCTTGGCGTAAAGGCTGATCTTCTCGCCGGTGAGCTGACGCGGGTAGCCGGTGCCGTCGACGTTTTCGCGACACTCGAGGACGGCGAGGCAGACGCTCATGGAAAACGAAGCCTGACGAAGGATCTTGAAACCGAGTACGGTATGAGCGGAGATCGCCTGCCGTTCCTTCGGCGAGAGCTTCTGCTGCGACATGTAGAGCTGCGGAGGAAGCCGAATCATGCCGATCTCGTGCAGCAGCGCCGCGGTTCCGAGCTCGATCAGCTTGTGGGGCGGCTGGCGAAGCGTCATGCCCACGGCGAGCGACACGATCGTGGTCTTCGACGAGTGTGCGACAATGTAGTTCTTGTCCTTCACCTTCATCTCAGAGAGGCGCAGGATATGACGCCGATGGCTGCGGACCATGTCGATGGTACGCTTGATCATGTCTCCGATCTGCCGCTCGGAGAGCTCGTTTCGCGTTACGAAGTTCGTGAAGGTCTTCTCGACGAAGGAGAGCAGCTCGGAGTAGAACTCCTGGGCCTCGTTGAAGAGTGTGCTTTCCTTGACGTCCTGGTCGACCGACAGCGAGATTGACTCGCCGCCGTCGCCGCCGGATGCGATCGGCTTCTCGACCATCTGCCCGTCGCAGAGGACGGCTTCGTACGACCAGCGCCGCAGCCGGTCGATGAGCTCCGCGGTCATCTGGGTCTCTGCAGACAGCAGAATGTACTGTTCGTCGAGGAACACGGGGCTCGTGAAGTAGTAGCCTGCTGCGAGCGAATCCACGGGGAGCTTCTTCATACGCCTTCAGTCTACTATACCATATTCGCCCGCAGGAGAAAGGCTTTGATTGGTCGCGGATACTTGGTATAGTCACGACGGGCTATCATGAAATTCAGACTCCTATTCATCGTTTTCAACGTCGTCATCCTCGCTTCGTTCCTGCTCATCTTGCTCACGCCCGCCTTCGTGCTCGGTTGGGAGTACACGAGCGTCTTCTGGTCGACGAACTGGCCGGTCGGTCTCGTCTTCCTCGTGGTGCTCGCGGCGCTGAACGGATACTTCGTCTACAACTGGCGGGTTTTCACCCTGCTCGAGCGCGAGGATTGGGCCGCTCTCATGGACTACCTCGAGACGGTGCTCCTCGAGAAGAAGCGGATCACGAGACAGCGCGTGCGCATACTCGTGAACGCGTACGTCGTGACCGGAAAGGTCGAGAAGATCGGCGATCTCGAGAGCTTTCTCCGCGACGAACGCCCGAACCTCGTGCCGCGCCTGGCGATCGAGCTCGGCATTCCGCATCTGTTGTCCAACGACGGCGAGCGCATGATCGAGTACTTCGGCCGGATGAAGGACCGGCGGGGCGTCCCGGACCCCGTCTGGGTGAGGTGGTGTTACGCCTTCGCGCTCATGACCGCCGAGCGCTACGACGAGGCGAAGGTTGAGCTCGCCGCCGTGCTCGAACAGACGCGCGACGTGCTGCTGCGCGTGCTGACGGCGCATATGCTCGAGCCCTTCGGCGGGCAGGATGAGGAGATCGCGCAGCGGGTGAGGGAGGAGCGCGAGGCGCTGCGGGCGAAGCTCACGCGCGAGAAGATCGACCGGGAGCTCGAGCGCCAGCGTCAGAACCTTCAGGTGCTGTTCCTGACGTCACGAATAGGGGAGGCCCGGGACTGGGTCTTCACGAGCTGAGGCCGCGATGCGTTCGATATCCAAGTCGAAGAAACTCGCCGACGTCTGCTACGATATCCGAGGACCCGTGCTCTCCGAGGCGAAGCGCCTCGAGGAGGAAGGCTACCGGATTCTCAAACTCAACATAGGCAACACCGCGCCCTTCGGGCTCAACGCGCCCGACGAGCTATTCCACGACGTCATCCTCAACCTCCGCGACAGCCAGGGCTACTGCGACAGCAAGGGGCTGTTCTCCGCGCGCAAGGCGGTCATGCAGTACTACCAGCAGCGCTCGGTCCCGGAGGTCGAGATCGAGGACATCTACATCGGCAACGGCGTCAGCGAGCTGATCGTGATGTCGATGCAGGGCCTGCTGAACAACGGCGATGAGATGCTCGTCCCGTCGCCCGACTACCCGCTGTGGACCGCGGCGGTCAACCTCTCCGGCGGGACGGCCGTGCACTACGTCTGCGACGAGCAGTCGGAGTGGCTTCCCGACCTCGACGATATTCGCAGCAAGATAACCGACCGTACGCGCGGAATCGTCGTCATCAATCCGAACAACCCCACCGGCGCGGTCTACCCGCCGGAAATCCTTGAGGGTATTCACGATATCGCCGCCGAGAACGACATCACCGTCTTCGCAGACGAAATCTACGACAAGATCGTCTACGACGGCGCACGCCACGTCAGCATGGCCAGCCTCTGCGAGGACATCATCTGCGTCAGTTTCGGCGGGCTTTCGAAGAACTACCGCGCGCCCGGTTTCCGCGCGGGCTGGATGATGCTCTCCGGACGGAAGCTCCAGGCGACCGATTACCGCGAGGGGCTCGACATGCTCGCGAACATGAGGCTGTGCAGCAACGTGCCGTCGCAGTACGCGATCCAGACCGCGCTCGGCGGCTACCAGAGCATCAACGACCTCGTGATTGCCGGCGGTCGCCTGCGCGATCAGCGCGATCTCGCCTGGGAACGGGTCACCGCGATCCCGGGCGTGAGCTGCGTCAAGCCGAAGGGGGCGCTCTACCTCTTCCCGCGGCTCGACACCGAGCGGTTCAGGATTCGTGATGATTCGCGCTTCGCGCTCGATCTCCTGCGAGAGAAGCGGATCCTGATCGTCCAGGGAACCGGCTTCAATCTCGCGGCGCCCGATCATTTCCGGCTCGTCTTCCTGCCCAACGAAGAGATCCTCGCGGAGGCGATCGACGGAATCGCGGAGTTCCTCTCGTGGTACCGGCAGTAGGGTGCGCGGCGGGCGGCAGCGCGCAGGCGCCGGCGTCCGCCGGCCACCCTTGAAGAGACCGCGCGTTCTGCTATAATCGCCGAAATGACGGTACGCGTACGCTACGCTCCCTCACCGACGGGGCTGCAGCACATCGGCAGCGTCCGGACGGCGCTCTTCGACTACCTCTACGCCCGCTCGCAGGGGGGCACCTTCATCCTGCGGATCGAGGACACCGATCGCGAGCGGTACAACGAGGAGTCGCTGCAGGACATCTACGACACCTTCGCGTGGCTCGGTATCCACTGGGACGAAGGACCCGACGTCGGCGGCGAGTATGGGCCGTACGTCCAGTCCGAGCGCGTCGATCTCTACACGCGCTACGCTCGGCAACTCCTCGACGCCGGATACGCCTACTACGCGTACGACACCGCGGAGGAGCTGCGCGCCGAGCGCGAGGCGAGCGACGGGAAGTCCGGCTACGACCGGAGGTTCCGCGACATGCCGGAGAGCGAGCTCGCCGCGTACCGCGATCGCCGGATCGCGCCGGTCGTCCGGTTCAAGGTCCCGCTCTCCGGGCGCACGACGGTCGACGACGTCGTCTTCGGCGAGGTGAGCTGGGACAACGCGGATGTCATCGCCGATCCGGTGCTCCTCAAGTCCGACGGGATGCCGACCTACCACCTCGCGGCGGTCGTGGACGACCATCTCATGGAGATCTCGCACATCATGCGCGGGCCGGAGTGGCTGCCGTCCACTCCGCTGCACGTCCTGCTCTACGAGGCGTTCGGCTGGACCCCGCCGCGGTTCTGCCACCTCCCGCTCGTGGTGGGCGAGGACGGCAAGAAGCTCAGTAAGCGGCACGGTGCCACGCGGGTTCTCGAGTTCCGCGAGCGCGGCTATCTCCCCGAGGCGCTCGTGAACTACCTCGCGAGGGTGGGGTGGAGCTACGACGACAGGCAGGAGATCTTTTCGCGCGACGAGCTCGAGCGTATCTTCACGCTCGAGAGGATCAACAAGGCGCCGGCGGTCTTCGACTACAAGAAGCTGGAGTGGCTCAACGGCCACTACATCCGGGAGCGTTCCCCGCAGTCGCTCTACGAGGCGATCCTGCCCTTCGTACAGAACGCGGGCATCGCCGACGATCCGCCGTCGGCAGATCAACAGCAGATCCTGCGCGGGGCCGTACCGCTCATCCAGGAGCGTCTGAAGTACCTCGCCGACGCACCGGACCTCGTGCGGTTTCTCTTCGAGGAGCCCGGAGACTTCGACCTGGACGACATGGTGCCGAAGAAGCTCGACCGGACGCAGACGACCGCGCTTCTCGAGCAGGTCGCTCCGCTGGTCGCGGAGATTCCGGGGCTGAGCGACGAGGAGAACGAGCAGGTCTTCCGCGCGAAGGCGGCGGAGCTCGACACGAAGCTGGGCAATCTGCTCATGCCGCTGCGGGTGGCGATCACGGGGAGTCGCGTTTCGCCGCCGCTGTTCGGTTCGATCCGCTTGCTCGGCGCCGAACGCGCGCAGCGCCGAGTGGAGCGCGCACTACACAGACTGAAGGAGACATGATGGCAGACGTGGTAGCAGACCCGAAGGTCATGGACAGCATCGTTTCGCTTTCCAAGCGACGGGGTTTCATCTTCCCGTCGTCGGACATCTACGGGGGCCTCTCGTCGGCATGGGACTACGGTCCGCTCGGTTCGGAGCTGAAGAACAACATCCAGCGCTTCTGGTGGCGCGAGATGACGCAGCTGCACGACAGTATCGTCGGACTCGACGCGGCGATCATGATGCACCCGCGCGTCTGGGAGGCGAGCGGTCACGTGGAGAACTTCGACGACCTGATGGTCGAAGACACGGTAACCAACGACCGTTTCCGCTTCGACCACCTCACCGAGGAGCAGCGCAATACGATGACGAGCCCGGCGGGAAATCCGCTCTCGGCGCCGCGGAAGTTCAACCTGATGTTCAAGACCAGCATGGGAGCGGTGGAAGACTCGTCGCAGATCGTCTTTCTGCGCCCCGAGACCGCTCAGGGTATCTACGTCAACTTCAAGAACGTCGTCCAGTCTACGCGCGTGCGAATACCCTTCGGGATCGCTCAGGTGGGCAAGGCGTTTCGCAACGAGATCGTCACGAAGAACTTCATCTTCCGCACCTGCGAGTTCGAGCAGATGGAGATGCAGTACTTCATCCACCCGTCCGAGGACGAACAGTGGTTCGAGTACTGGCGCAACGAGCGGATGGAGTACTACCGGAAGCTCGGCATCCGGATGGACCGGCTGCGGTGGAAGGAGCACGGCCCCGACGAGCTCGCGCACTACGCGAAGGCCGCCTACGATATCGAGTATCTGTTTCCCTTCGGGTGGAACGAGCTCGAGGGCGTGCACAATCGTACCGACTACGACCTCTCGCGGCACAGCGAGTTCTCAGGCAAGGATCTGACCTACCTCGACGACTCGCGGAACAACGAGCGCTATCTGCCCTACATCATCGAGACGTCTGCGGGGTTGACCCGTACGGTGCTGATGGTGCTCGCCGACGCGTACGACGAGGAAGAGGTCGGCGAGGGCGACGTACGCACCGTGCTGCGCTTCCACCCGACGATCGCGCCGGTGCAGGTGGGCGTGTTTCCGCTCGTGAAGAAGGACGGGCTCGCCGATCTCGCGCGGAAGATCGAGCGCCGGTTGCGGGAGGACTTCGCGACCTTCTACGACCAGGGCGGGGCGATCGGCAGGCGTTATCGCCGCCAGGACGAAATCGGCACGCCGTACTGCATCACGATCGACTACGAGACGAAGGAGAACGACACGGTGACGCTGCGCTTCCGCGACTCGATGGAGCAGGTGCGCGTGCCGGTGGCCGAAATCTCATCGAAGATCCGCGAGGCGACGAAGACGTACCGCCGGGCAGGATCATGAACGAGACGCTTGCGACCCTCACCGAGCGCGGCTTTTTCGCGCAGTGTACCGATCTCGAGGCGCTCGGCGCCGCCATGGATGCCGGGCCGGTGACGTTCTACGTCGGGATCGATCCCACCGGCGCGAGCCTGCACATTGGCCACCTCGTCCCGCTCTACGCGATGGCTCACCTCGCGAAGGCCGGCCACAACCCGGTCGCGCTCGTGGGCGGCGGAACTGCGCTGATCGGCGACCCGTCGGGCAAGACCGAGATGCGCAGGATGCTGACCGTTGAGCAGATCGACGCGAACGTGAAGGCAATCCGCGTCCAGATCGAGCGCTTTCTCGAGTCTACCGGGACGAAACCGACGGTCGTCAATAACTACGAGTGGCTCGCGTCGCTGAACTACATCGAGTTCCTCCGCGACATAGGCCGGCACTTCTCGGTCAACCGGATGCTCAGCTTCGAGACGTACAGGATGCGCCTCGAGACCGGACTCTCGTTCATCGAGTTCAACTACCAGCTTCTGCAGAGCTTCGACTTCCTCGAGCTCTACCGGAACCACGGCGTGACGCTGCAGATCGGCGGCGACGACCAGTGGGGAAACATCGTCGCCGGGGTCGATCTGATTCGGCGGGTGGAAGGCTGCGAGGTCTTCGGGCTGACCTTCCCGCTCGTCACGCGAGCCGACGGGAAGAAGATGGGCAAGACCGAGGAGGGGGCGATCTTCCTCGACGCATCGCTTGTGAGCGCGTACGAGATGTTCCAGTACTGGCGCAACGTCCCTGACGCCGACGTCGAGCGGTTTCTGCTCACCTACACGTTCCTTCCGGTCGACGAGTGCAGGCGTCTCGGCGCGCTGCCCGGCGAGCGGATCAACGAAGCCAAGGAGACGCTTGCGGTAGAAGCGACCGCGATCATCCACGGGCGGGAGGCGGCGCAGGAAGCGTGTGCCGCCGCGCGCGCGGCCTTCGGCGCCGGCGGGGCGAAGCTCGACGCGATCCCGGACATTGAGGTTTCCCGTGCGGAGCTCGAAGAGGGGATCGGTATCCTCGACCTGTTCGCCCGCACCGATCTGTGCTCTTCGCGCAGCGAGGCGCGCAGACTCGTGGGACAGGGCGGGGCGCGGATCAACGACACGCCGGTCACCGATATTGACGCCCGCATAGGCCCCGACTGGATCGAGGACGGCGAGCTGCTGCTGCGCGCCGGAAAGAAGCGCTACTTCCGCGTCATCGTCACGTAGGAGCACGCAGTGAGCCGCGGACGCAGCACCATGGGCGCTCTCGCGGGGTCGGTGGCGGGTATCGCGCTCATCCTCGTCGGGTGGGAGGTGGTGGCGCGCCTGGTAGGCGCTGTGATCGTCCTGCCGGGCCCCGCGATCGCCATGATCGCGCTGTACGGCGAGATCACGACGCCTGAGTTCTATGCGCACCTTGGCGCGACGCTCGTGCGGACGCTCGCCGGATTCGGTATCGCGTTTGCGGTCGGGCTCGTATGGGGTCTGCTCGTCGGATCGGGCGGAATCGTTCGGACGGTGCTGCGACCGCTGCTCGTGCTCATTCGCGCGACGCCGGTGATTGCGGTCATCCTGCTCGCGCTCATCTGGTTCCGCGCCAACGTGGCCCCGGTCGTCGTGACGCTGCTCATGGTCGTTCCGGTGATCGTGGAGAACGTGTCCGCCGGTGCGCGGGCGGCCTCCGGCGAGCTGCTCGAGATGGCGAGTCTCTTCGGCGTGCCCCGGTCGCGCAGGCTGCGTCAGCTGACGCTCCCCGCGTTGCGGCCCTACCTCTTTGCGGGCGCGCACTCCGGGCTCGGGATGGCGTTCAAGGTCACCGTTGCCGCGGAGGTCCTCGTTCAGCCGGGGCGGGCGCTCGGCGGGGCGATGCAGGAGGCGCGATTCTACCTCGACACGCCGAGGATCCTCGCGCTGACCGTGGCGGTGATCGCGCTGAGCGCGCTCGCCGAGGCGGTCCTGCAGCTCGTGGAGCGGGTCGCCTCGGGGGAAGTGCGGTTCGGCCGCGGCGGCGAGGTGCAGCGGCGGCGCGGGGCGGATCGGGCTGCGTCCGGGCGAGAGGGTGACGAGCCTTCCTCCGCAGGCGGTCGACCGTGCACGGCGCTGTCGGCGTCAGGGCTTCCGCCGGGGGCACCGAGCCGCGTTGCGGTGACCGCTCTTTCCAAGGCGTACGCCGATCACGAGGTCCTCGCCGATTTCTCGTTGCAGCTCGAGCCCGGAGAGGTTACGGTGGTACTCGGCCCGTCGGGGTGCGGGAAGACCACGCTCCTGCGGATCCTTGCCGGGCTGGAGCGAGCCGACGGCGGGACCGTCGAGCGCAGCGGCCCGGTCTCGTTCGCCTTCCAGGAGCCGCGGTTGCTGCCGTGGGCGAACGCGGCGGCGAACGTCGGCTTCGTCCTGCCCGAATCGACCACCCGGACGGAGATCGCCGGCTGGCTCGCCGCCGCGAGGCTGCCGGTCTCGCTCGGATCGATGCCGCGGACGCTGAGCGGCGGAATGCAGACCCGGCTCGCGCTTGCGCGTGCCTTTGCGTATCCGGCGCCGCTGCTGCTGCTCGACGAGCCGTTCCAGAACCTCGATCTCGCCGTCAAACTCGAGCTCGCCACGGTCGTCCGTTCGGTCACCGGGGCCGAGAAGCGTACGACGCTGATGGTGACGCACGACGTGGTTGAGGCGCTCGTGACCGCCGATCGGATCGTGATCCTCGGCGGCCATCCGGCGCGGATCAGCGCCGGGCGGATGATCGAGCTCGCCGACGCCGACCGCGACCCGCGGTCGCCGATCGCACAGGGAGTCGCCGCCGAGCTCTACGCGCTCCTGCTCGACGCCGAGTAGCCTATCGCCTTCGCGAGGCGAGGAAGCACTGGTGGATGCGTGCATTGCGGAAGTCCTGCGGTATCGTGCTTCCGGTGATGTCCTCGACCGCGAGGGAGGACGGCGGGTCGGTGAGGCGGAACCGGCGCTTGTTCGTTGAGAAGATGAGGATTCCGTCGGGCGAAAGGACGTCTGCAGACGCGGCGAGCAGCTCGGCGTGGTCGCGCTGCACGTCGAGGATGCGATCCATCTTCTTGCTGTTCGAGAAGGTCGGCGGGTCGAGTACGATGAGATCGTAGGAAGCGCGACGGCTGCGTTCGGCGTCGAGAAAGGCGAAGACATCGGTCGTTTCGATCCGGTGCCCGCCGCCGGTGAAGCCGTTGAGCTCGAGGTTCTCGCGGGCCCACGCGCTGTAGGTGTTACTGAGGTCGACGCTTACCGTGGTGGCCGCGCCGCCGGCGGCCGCGTAGACGGTGAACGAACCGGTGTACGAGAAGAGATTGAGCATACGCACGGGTCCGCTCTCCCGCATCTGCGCTGCGATCTCTCTGACCATCCCACGGGTGGTGCGATGGTCGAGAAAGAGTCCGGTGTCGAGGTAGTCGGTGAAGTTCACGCGAAAGGCAAGCCCGCCCTCGTGCACGACCGCCGTCGCCCCGGCTGCGTCGAGCTTCTCGTACTGCTCGCCTCTGCCAGTCTTCCGACGCTGCTTGTAGAAGGCGCGCTCCTCGCGTACGCCGAGCGTGCGTCGCGCGGCGTCGCGCATGCGCTCCGCGTACACGTCGGGAGGGCCGGGAAGCTCCTTATGCGGCGCGTGATACTCGGCGATGTGGACGTAGTCCTCGTAGAGGTCGACGACGAGCGGAACCTCGGGGATATCCCGGTCGTAGAGCCTGTAACAGCTGATCCCGTTCCGCCGGGCCCATCTGCCGAGGTGCCGGGCGCGCTTCTTGAGCCGATTGGCGAACACCTCGACCTGATAGTCGAGATCACTCGCCATAGAGCTTACGCATCTTGACCGACAGGACGGCGTAGCCGGAGGAGAGGTCCTCCTTCTGCACGAGCACGCCGCTCGGTGTCTTGAGCTTGACGTTCGTGAAGTTCCAGATGGCCGTTACCCCCGCGTCGATGATACGCTCGGCGACCTCCTGCGCGACGAGGCTGGGAACCGTCAGGATCGCGATGGAGATGTCGAGCTCGCCGGCGCGCTCTGCGAGCTCATCGAGGTGGTATACCGGCTTGCCGTTGACGATCGTGCCGACCTTGCGCGTGTCGACGTCGAAGGCGGCGACGATACTCAGCCCGCGTCGGGGAAACTCCGGGTAGCCCATCAGCGCGGTCGCGAGGTTGCCCGCGCCGACGATGATCGCGTGGTGATTGTGGTCCCAGTCGAGGAAGCCGTAGATCGCGTCGATGAGTTTCTGGACGGGAAAGCCGATTCGAGGCTTGCCGACGATGCCGGTGATCGCAAGGTCTTTACGGACCTGGATGGGCTCGAGGTCGAGCTCGTCCGCGATGACCGTCCCCGAGATGAAATCGCGCCCCTCGCGTTGGGCGTTCTCGATGACGTGGAGGTACGAGGGAAGACGCTTGATCGTGGGCAGGCTCGCGAGTTTGCTTGCTCTCATGCGGTGGTGCTCCTGGGGACGTCGAGGTGGCCTTTGGCAGGATTATACCCGAAGGCCGCCCGAACCGGCAATTCCGCGCCGCGACGCCTCTCGTGACTCTGCTATGCACCGTCGGCGACGGAATGGTAGCATGCGGTGTGCACCGCTTGCTCATCGTGCTCGCCATCGCGCTCGCGACCATCGCTCCGGTTGTCACGAGCGAGACCCGAGCGCCCGACCCACAGGCCTCGCGCTGGCGGTTCGTCGCCGGCGGCGCTACCGCGGGTAACGGTGCGTTCTCGCCCGGAGGCACGTTCTACTTCGCGGCAGAGGATCGGTACCTCTACGCGGTCGATCGCAACGGCACGATGATCTGGCGGACCGATCTCGGCAGACGTCCCGGCGGGAGCGTCGCCGTAGGCAGCGACGGCGCGATCCTTGCCACGCTCGACCGCGAGACGATGGTGGCGCTCAACCCGGACGGCCGTCTGATCTGGCGCGCGCACATCACCGAGGGACGCCCTTTTGCCCCGGTGCTTCTGGCGAACGGCGTGATCGTGACCGTGCGCCGTCCGGCGACGCTCGAGGCGCGCAGTCACGCAGGCAGACTCCTGTGGACCACCGAGCTTTCCGCACCGGTGTCGGCTGCTCCCGTCGGCGCAGGGGAGGGGACGCTCATCGTGGCGACCACCGACGGCGAGCTCGTGCTCGTTTCGGTGGACGGGCGAATCGAACGGCGGCGCTACGTGGGCGAGGTCGCTTCTCAGATCGTCGCGACCGGCGAGGGGATCGCGCTCGGTTCGACGAACGGGCGCGTCGTCGCGGTGGATGCGGATCTCGATCCGCGGTGGCGTGCGGACGTGGGGTCTGCGGTCCGGGACGTGCGGGTCTCGGCGAGCGGTGACCTCTACGCGACGAGCGACGACGGTGCGCTCACGCGGGTCACACCGGACGGGGTGGTCGCGTGGCGGACGCAACCAGGGCGTGGCGCGGTGCGCTCGCTGGTGGCTTCCGACGGCATCCTCGCCGCTTCCGAGAACGGCGTGCTCACCCGGTACGGCCGCGACGGGGCTCGGGTCTGGCAGATGGCTCTGCCCGACCGCCCGATCGAGATCACCGTTCCCCCGTCGGGGGGAGTGCTGGTGACGACCGAGAGCTGGGTGACCTACGCGTACGATATGGAGTTCACTCCGTCGGGGGCGTGGCCCGAGCGACGCGGCGGACCCGGCCGCCGCGGGGTGGGACCGGCGGCCGGGTCAGGCCGCGTCGCGCTCGACGCCTTCCGGGGCTCGGCGGACTACCTCGCGCTTCGCGGGCTGCTCTTCGCAGGCGGACAGAGCGAGCAGACCGTCGCGATGGCTGGAATCTCGGCGCGCGTCGCGCGCGAGGAGAACCTCGCCGGTGAGTACCCGTACCTGCTCGAGCTCAGCGAGACCGTGGCCGGTTCGCCGTACTTCGGACAACTCGCGCAGAGCGGTCCGAAAGCCGCCGCTCGGCGTGCCCGGGAGCAGGCGATCGAGGTGATCGGCGCGATCGGGGATCTCGAGAGCACGCGGTTCCTCGCCCGGTTGCTGCGCTACGAGCCGGACCCGACGATGCAGGCCGCGGTGCTCGACGCGATGGGTCGGCTCGGTACACCGGTAGACGAGCAGCTCGCCGCGCGTCTGTCGCAGATCGTCAGGCGCGACGTCGCGCGCCGACCGAGCGACGTACTCGGCGTCGCGGTAACACGGTTCGTGGACACGGTCGACTCGTATCGCGGCGGGTACCTTCACCCGGACATCGCCGACACGCTGCTTGCGATCGCGCGCGCCAATTACGCGCGGACGGTGCGTGAGGAGGCGCTCGCGACACTGCGTCGGATCGCCGGCGGAGACGCACCGTAGCTGCGAATCTTTGCACGCGGGTGCTGAACAAGGTATAGTAGGAATAACGGAGGTCGCTATGCGACGAGGTCTTATCGGGCTTCTCATCCTGGTTTCCGCGCTCGCGTTTGCGATAGACGTCGACGAGGACGAGCTGCAGGAGCTCGGAACGCGCGATATCGAGTTCATCAACTACTCCGGCCCGTACGAGCGGATCGACTCGGCCGAGCAGATCGTCGGAATCGGTCGAAGCCTCGGCGGCGGGGTCGATATCGACGAGGGGTACAGTGACTTCGTTCTGAACGACAGGTATCGGATCATTCACGCCGTCGACCGCGACGTGGACGAGGGGCTCGACGCCGACATCTTCGTGCCGCTCGAGACCGCGAGCATAGACCACATCGACAACCTCCGACGCATCATCTCGGGCTTCCTGCAGGAGGCGTACGGCTACGAGGCCCCGGACGCGGACCTTCTCGCGCGCTGGTCGACGATCTACAACGCGGTCGTTCGCGGGGAGATGGAATTCTTCGAAGAACGCTACAAGGCGATCGTGACCGAGCATCTCGACGCGCCAACCGCCGGTCTTGCCCGACGCTACGACGAGTGGCCGGGGCAGAGCCGGGTCGTCATCCCCCTCGCCCGGGGGGCGGCACCGGGCGTGCTCGGCAGCGTAGAACCCGGCGAGCTCGGCGACGAACGCGTGGTGGAAGAGCTGCGGCAGGAGGAAGAGCGCGGCGTCGAGGAACGCCAGGAGATGGTCGACCTCACCGAGCGCGTGATCGACGAGCGTGAAGAGGCCGTTGAAGAGGAAGAAGAGACGATCGACGAAGAGGACGAACGGATCGTCGAAGAAGAACGGGCGATCGAAGAAGAGCGCGAGGCGATCGAGGAGGAGCGCGAGGAGACCGAAGAACTGCCCGAGGAAGAACGCGCGGCCGCCGAAGAGGAGCTCGACCGGCGCGAGGAAGAGGTCGCCGAGCGCGAGGAGCGGGCTGAAGAGGAGCGCGAGGAGCTCGAGGAGCGTCGCGCCGAGGTGACCGAGGAGCGTCAGGAGATCGCAGATCTCACCGAACAGGTGCGCGAAGAGCGCGAGCGAATCGCGCGGGACGCGAGGGCGCTGCTCGACGAGCGCGAGATCTCCGAGGAGATGCGCGGCCTCGAGGATCTCTCTCCCATCTACTTCCTCCAGGTTCGCGAGGAGGCCGGTACCGTGCTCGGCCAGCTCGTCCAGATCAACCCCGTGAACGGGCTGTTGCTCAACCGCTCGAGCGAGGACCGAATCGTCAGCCGCAGCTACACCTTTCTCGCCGACCGGTTGCTGGTGATCGTGTCGGCCGACGGGTCCGGTCGCCTTGCCCAGTTCGACGTCACGACGCTCGAACAGGGTAACCGTGGAGAGAGCGAGATCTTCCT
>CAZVEF010000002.1:0-38823 GCA_964625715.1 uncultured Spirochaetaceae bacterium
ACGCCTTCTGCTTGCCGCGGACGTACGAGAGGCTCGCCGGATGCTCGCCCACGAGTACCGTAGCCAGGCCCGGCCGCCTACCCGCTCGTGTCGCCGCAGCGGCCGCGGCCGCTATATCGGCACGCAACGATTGTGAGATCGCCTTCCCGTCGAGAAGCTGTCCAGCCATCGCCTTGGTGTACCACGAACGACCGGTATTGTCACCATATGGGTCTCCGGTGAGATTGATGCAAGGGTGCGCCGCGTGCTACCTTCTATCTGACTATGAGACAACCACGATTGAGTCGAGTCGTACTCGCATTGCTCCTGGTGACCGCGGTTGGACTGTCGGCGCAGGAAACACCGGAGGAGGGCGACGGCGAAGAGGAGCTCTTCGTGCCATCGTATTCGTTGGGCGACCAGACGCTCGCCGTCAACCTTGGCACGTTCATCCCGCTCTTCTTCGCCGGTGGTCCCGACGGTGTGGCGCCCGCCAACCTCACACTCGGCGGAGCCGGTTCCCTCGAGTGGGGCAGCTACATCACGAACGAGTTCAAGCTCGGCGTCGAGGTGGGCGGGAGTTTCTCGTTCACGCCGAATCGCCGGCCGCTCTTTCTCGTTCCGATCGCCGCGAAGGCGAGCTACATCTTCAGCGCCTACCCATTCGAGTTCCCCGTGTCGATGGGGTTGGGCATGAGCTTCGCGCGTCTGGACGATCTGCTCAAGATCGACCCGTTCGTCAAGGCCGGAGGATCCTTCTTGTGGAACTACAGCGCGAAGTGGGCGTTCGGGGCGAATCTTTCCTACTGGTTCGTTCCTCAGATCTATACCGACAGGGAGACGGATGTGGCGACGGCCGGCTCGCAGGAGACCAGACTGGGCAACTTCCTCGAGCTCACGCTCTCGGCGCTCTACCACTTCTAGAGGTAACCATGCGTATTCAGACACTACTGCGCGTCGCGGCTGCGGCGTTCACCCTCATCCTCCTGCTGGTCGCCTGCTCGCGGAATCCGGTCGGCGTCTTCGCGAGCATCGAACGCGAGCGCGAGATCCTCGACGACGAGCGGGGTCTCGACAATGACCTCAACGTAGCCGCGATGAGCAAAGCCGGAGAGAAGTACTTCCTCGCCGCCGGGACGCTGTACGTCCGCGAGGCGAACGACCCCGACTACGAGGACGGCGAACTCGCGAAATGGACAGACGTCGACCCGCCCGAGACGAACTACACGACCAACGCGGTCGTGACTGCGGACCTCGGCGAGGGAGAACGCGTCTACGCGACATTCACGAACCTCGCCGGTGACGCGTCCGGCGTGTACGAGATCGACCCGGCCGACGAAACGCTCGCCGAGAGCGCCTTGCTCGAAACCGGCGACGAAGGTACTGCCGGCGAGGACACAGTCGCGAGTATCATCGACGTGTTCGTCGTCAACGACGGCGACGACCGACTCGTCGTCTCGGTCCGCGAGTCGAGCGCCGCCGACGACTACACGCTCTACGTTACGAGCGACGGGTCGGAGTTCACCGAGCTCGAATCGGCACAGGCGACCACGCCGTGGCGCGATGCGGCGAGCGACGGCACCGCCGTCGCCTTCATGTCGGTCTCCGACGTGTGCGTCGATACCGACGGGCTCGACTCCGACAACCTGACTACCAAGCCTGCGCCGGAGCTCGCTTCGGGCGACCGCCTCACAGGGCTGATCTACGACGATTCCGCCGAAGGGAGCGGTCTCCTCTGGCTCGCCAACGACGCCGGTCGTATCTACACGAGTCCGCTCGACGCGGGCACCGGCTGGCAGAAGAGCGCGTCGCACGACGTGAGCTCGAGCAACGACACCCCCCTTCCCTTCACCGACTTCGCGCTCGTGCCCGAGGACGGCACCACGACCAGCCTCGTCGTCGGGACGCGCGGCCACGGCTACCGGGTGATCGGAGACACCTCGGAGATTACCTACCAGACGCTCCCGGCTTCGCCGGAATCCGTGGTCGGTGGATCGAACTACGAGGGAAGCGGGCTCGCCGACGCGGTGGTGCAGACGTTCTTCGTCGACCCGACGCGGAAGACCGACTATCCCGTGCCTGCCGCCGAAGGGAACGGGTACGAGAAATTCGACGGCTACCTGTTCTTCGCGGGGACGCCGAGCCGTGGGTTGTGGAGAGCACTGTCGTACCCGAGCGGCGAGGGCGCGGTGCAGTGGGTGCGCGAGTAGCGACACCGGGCGAGCGAAGCGGCCGTTCGCCTATTCGGTCTCGCTGGGCAGAACCGACTCGATGATCGCGGCGACCTCTGCGTCGTCGCCGTATCGTTCAGCCACTTCCTCCGGGGTGAGCCCCACGAGCTCGTGGCTCAGGTAGTGAACCCATCTATCCTCTTCGGGCTTGCTGACGACGTGACGACGGCACCAGTAGTCCGGCTGGATGGGGAGCTTCTCGCCGGCGAAGGTACGGATCTTGTAGTCGTGCACGGCGACCTTGATGTCCTCTCGCGGGATCCCCTTTTCGAGCAGGATCTCGACGAGGTGATTGATGGTATGTCCGGAGTCGAAGATGTCGTCGACGAGCAGTATGCGGTCGCCGCTGCGCAGATATTCCGGGCTGTAGGTCCACCCGTCGACCATCACCCGCTCGCTGCGCCGGATATCGGTGTACGAGCGCGCGACGACCGCCGCGTAGAAGACCGGGCGTTCGTCGCGTCGGACGAGCTTGAAATACTCGCTGATGACGTTGCCCAGGTAGGCGCCGCCCCTGAGACTGACGTAGATAACGTCCGGGACGAATCCGTCGGTATGAATGCGTCGCGCGAGCTTCAGCGCGTTGTTGCGGACCAACTCGGCGTCAAGGAACTCCTTGGCCATTACCGGACCACCGTCAACTGAGTTTCCTCGCCGTCACGGAGAACCGTCATATCCCATTCGCGCGTCTCTTCGTCCGCGATCGCCTCGTAGAACTCGAGCGCCGAGTCCACCGGCTCGCCGTTGACGCTCCGGATTACATCGTACTCGGTCACGCCACCAATGTCTGCCGGCGAGCCCTGGTCGATCGCGGAGACGACCACGCCCTCACCTTCGCGGCGCGACACGCCGAGGTCTTCGGCGACGTCGTCGGTGAGCGGGTAGACGCTCATGCCGGGCCAGAGCTGGCGATTCTGCTGCCTGATCGTCGCATCCGAAGCGCGCTCTTCTATGCGTACCTGAACCTCGATCTCGTCGCCGAGGCGGTAGACGGTGAAGACCGGACGCGAACCCACCTCCAGCTCCCCGACGCGGAGGACGAACTGGTCCGAGTCGGCTACCCGATCGCCGTCGATCGCGACGAGAACGTCGCCGGGCAGGATGTCGTGTTCGTCGGCCGGCGAGCCACCGAACACCGAGTTCACGAGCGCGCCCCTGCGGTCGGGCAGCTCGAGCGCACGCTCCTGCGTGGGGTCTACCGACTGGATGGACACGCCGAGCCAGCCGTACTCGACGTCCTCGCCGCCGAGCAGCGCCTCAACGGTTCGGATCGCGTTGTTGATGGGAATCGCGAAGCCGAGGCCCGCGCTGGAACCGCTCTCGCTCGTGATCCACGTGTTGATCCCGACGACCTCGCCGTCGAGGTTCACGAGCGCTCCGCCGGAGTTTCCACGGTTGATCGCGGCGTCGGTCTGGATGAAGTCACTGATATTGCCGATCATCGCGCCCGACCGTCCCAGCGCGCTGACGATGCCGGCGGTCACCGTGTTCTGGTAACCGAACGGGCTTCCGATCGCCACGATCCAGTCTCCCACGCGCAGCGAATCCGAGTCGCCGAGCCGCGCCACCGGAAGGTCGCGACCGGTCCTGAACGAGATCATGGCGAGATCCTTGCGCGGGTCTCTGCCCTCGAGTCGTGCATCGAACTGGTCTCCGTCGTCGAGCACGACCGTGATATCGTCGGCCTCACCGACGACGTGGTCATTGGTGAGCACGTAGTAGCGACGTCCGTCACGGCTGATGATCACCCCGGAACCGAGTCCTTCGGACTCGAAATCGCGCTGTTCGGGCTCCTGTTCGTCGGGGATCCCGAAGCGATCGAACGGCAGGATGCCGCCCGCGTTCAGGCGCGCGCTCACATCCAGGCGAACGACGCTCGACCCCGCGGACTCGGCGATCGAGCGGAAGGCGCTCTGCAGGCTGTTGAGCGCCTCGGTGGTCTGCGCAGGAGGCGCAGAGCCCCCCCCGCGGACGATACCCGTCTCCCCGGTCGCACACGCTCCGAGAAACAACGTCGTCGCGAGGACGATCGCAACGGTCCACACTGCAGTACTGACGAACGTCCACGGCGAGCGACGCGCGTTGCGGCTGTGTATCATGAGACCTCCACCGTCTCTTCGAGGTACGTGAGCACCTGCACGCCGTCGTCGACGATCGCGATCGTGTGCTCGTAGTGTGCGGAGACCGATCTGTCCCGCGTCACGACGGTCCAGTCGTCGTCGAGGACGTCCACCTCGTCGCCACCCAGATTGATCATCGGCTCTACTGCGAGTACCATGCCGGGCTTCAGGCGGGGGTTCGGACCACGGGACACGTAGTTGGGTACCTGCGGTTCCTCGTGGACCGCGAATCCGACTCCGTGACCGCAGTACGGTCGCACGATGCCGTACCCGTACTGCGCGACGTGTTCAAAGACCGCCGCCGAGATATCGTGCACGCGCCCTCCGGGGCGAGCGGCCGCGATTCCCTTCCAGAGCGCCTCGTTGGTGACGCGAAGCAGCTGGTCGATCTCCGGGCTCACGCTTCCCACGCGGTAGGTCGCCGCCGAGTCGCTGATGAATCCCTCGAGGTCGACGCCGATGTCGAGACTCACCACGTCGCCTTCCTTCAGCCGTCGCTTCGTCGGGATTCCGTGGATAACCGCCTCGTTGACCGATACGCACACCGACGACGGGAAACCCATGTACCCGAGGAACGCCGGCCGCGCACCGGCGGCTTCGAGCAGCGAACGGCACTTCGTGTCCAGCTCGACGAGCGGCAACCCCGGTTCGACCATCGCTCCGAGCTCGCGGAGCGTGTGGGCGAGGATCAATCCGGATTCACGTATGCGTTCGATCTGCCTCGGGTTCTTCAGCTTCATGGTGGCTCGCTTGCTGCAAAGTACTATCTGACCGGTGCCTTTTCAAGCTGGGCATCGAGCAGCACTACGTTCGGATGATCCGGGTCGATCGCGATTGCCTCTGCGACGATCCGCCGCGCCTCGGCCGGGTCGCGCGCAGCACGCGCGGCGACGAGAAACACGGCGATGCGCCGGTCGCTACTCGAATGTCGCGCGAGAAGCAGCGCGTCTTGCAGTCGTGCCCGCGCACCGGACGGGTCTCCGGCGCGCGCGAGCGCGACGGCAGCGTTCAGCGCGGGTTGCCAGGCGGGCGAGCGAACGAAAGCCGCCTCGAATCGAGAGGCCGCCTCGTCCCACCGCCCCGTTGCGGCGGCCAGGATGCCGTGGTAGGCGAGCCACCAACTCGCCTCGTCGCCGCCGGCGCGGGCGCGTTCGAGCACGAGTCGCAGGTCGTCGCGCGCGTCGCGAGACGCGAAATACCACGCGGCGTACCGGTAGCCTTCCTCCGACGGGTGCTCGGAGAGAAGCGTCCACAACCGCGCGGCGTACCCGCGGCGGTCGGGTCGTGCCTCGAGCCGGAGCCGGAGCAGCCGTGCCAGCCCCTCGTGCTCGGTGCCGTCCCAGCCTGCAAGCGCGTCCGCGCCGCTACCGGCCCCCGTGACCGCCTGCGCGCGCGCGGCTTCCCAGGCGTCTGGGTAGAGCCCGGCTGCCCGATCGATCAGGAGCGCCTGCCGCTCCGGGTCGTCGTCGAGCGAGGCGAGACCGAGCAGCGCGTGCAGTGGAGGGCGGCCGAGCAGCAGCAATCGTTCGTAGATAGCCCGCGCTGCGTCCTGCTCGCCGGCGTAGACGTTCGCGTCGGCGAGCTGCAGCTGCGCCTCTGCCGACGACTCCGGCAGTTTCGCGAGCACCGCGATCGCCTCCGTGTATCGTGCGCAGTCGAGGAGGACCTCGGCCGCGAAGCCCGGCCACCGCTGCACGAGCCCCGCCGCCGTGAGAAGCTCGGCTGCGCGATCGGGTGACCGGTCGCGCAGGTGCAGCAGTGCTGCGTCGAGGGCGTATCGCCGGTCGCCGGTCAGGCGCCACGCCCGTTCGAAGTCCGCCGCCGGGCTCGTCCGTCGGAGTCCGGCGAGGAGGAGCTCGTCGGTCGGTTCACCGTCGAGCCGGGCGTCGGGGTTGCTGAGAAGCGTCCAGGCGTAGAGCGTACCCGCATCGCCTCCGAGGCCGTCGCGCGCGAGTTCCAGCGCGGCGTCGGCCCTGCCCGCGCGAACCGAGGCAAAGACGGCGATCGCGCGAATCGTGGCGTTTGCAGGAAACTCGCGGAGGAGCCGGCTCGCCGCCTCGTCGAGCGGAGCCGCAAGCCCGTCGCTCTCGTAGAGCGCGTGGCCCCGCTTGAGGATCCGTAGCCCCTCTGCGGAGGTGCGAACACGATCGGCGAGCCAGGGAATCATCGCGGCGGCTTCGGCGACCGATCCGTCGTCGAGGAGGATGTCCAGTTCTTCGAGCCCGAAGGTCAGGTCTCGCGCGTTCCGTCGCCGGGTTACGCCGGTGGCCACGAGCGCGATCATCGCCGCGAACGCGACGACCGCGACGGCGAGCAGCACGACGTGGCGTCGCCGGCGGCGGCGTTCGGCTTCAGGCATCGCGGCGCGCGTCGCGCCGAACGGCGTCGAGAACGCCGTTCACGAAGCGATACGACTCATCGGAGCCGAACTCCCGCGCGAGATCGACCGCCTCGTCGATCGTCACCGACGCCGGGATATCGGGCTGGAAGAGAAGCGAATAGGCGCTCAGTCGAAGAATCGCGAGGTCCACGCGCGCAAGCCGCTCGAGCTTCCAGTGCTCGAGATGGGCCTGAACAGCCGCGTCGACTTCGTCAACGTGTTCGAGGGTTCCCGCGAGGAGCATCCGTGCGAACGCAAGCGTGTCCTCCCGGTCACCCTGCCGGTCGACCCAGGAGAACTCGAGCAGCTCCTCAGCCGGCGTACAGGAGATGTCCCAGCTGAACAACGCCTGCATCGCGTAGATCCTCGCCTTGCGCCGCGACGCCATCCCCGGGCTACCAGGGCACGTTCTCGTCGTAGACGGTGACTTCCGCCTCGTCGCGAAGGTCGGCCACGATATCCTCGACCGCACGAGCGAGCGCCTGCTGTTCCTTCTGCGCCGCAAGCTGAGACCGGATCTGCTCACGAACCGTGACGTCTTCGCCGGGCAGAACGGGGTCATCGAGGCGGAGGATCCGCGCCGAACGCCTGTCGGTGACGAGCACGATGTGCAGCGCGACGTTCGACTCGTAGACGCCGCCCACCTCTCCTTCGTCGAGGCCGAACATCTTCTGAATGAAGCTGCGCCCGAGCAGCTGCTGGCTTCGCTCGTCGTTACGCATGAGGTACCCGAAATTGTCCGCGCTGATCGACGCGTCGTCGACGGCCCGACGCTCGAGCTCCTCGAAGGTGAGGCTGCCGTTCCGGATCTCTCGACGGTATTCCTCGAGAAGCTCGCGGGCCCGGGCTCGCTCCTCGTCGCTCTTGCCGCGCAGGTCGGCGTACACGTGACGGAAGCTGACCATCGCGGGGTTCGTGAACGACGTTTCCTGATCGTCGTAGAAGTCGCGTACTTCGTCTTCGGTCACTCCGCCGAGCGACTGGAAGACATCGGCCTTCTGCTCGCGCACGTACTTGAGCTTGATCAGCTCGTCGGTGACGTCGGAGACGAACTGACTCCAGCTCTCACCGGTCTGCTGCTCGACCTGTCGGCGGAACTGTTCCTCGGTCAGCATCTCGCCGAGCGCCTGGCTCCACTGTTGTCGTTGGACCGCGAGATAGTTCTCGATCTCTTCCTCGTTGACCCGAACCGACGCGCGCCCGGCGGCCTGAAGCAGCAGCTCGTCGTTGACCAGCGCATCGAGGATCTGCTGCTTCTCGCCGCGCTCGAGCTTGCGTCCGAGTTGCTGCTCAAAGACCGCCAGTTGGTCCTCGAGCTCGCGCACCCCGATGTTCACCGTCTCGGTGAGGCGCACGATCGCTACCGGTTGATCGAGTACCTGACCCGAAGCGGTCACCCCCACCAGGAAGAGCAAGAGCGGTGCTGCGACTTTGCTCGCCATGATTCTCGTCATGATTCTCCTCATCTCGGTAATGATACCACGTCGACGCAGGCAGGACAGCCGCCCGGATCGGATTCCTCAGGCCGGATACGCGGACGCGAGTCGTTCGCGCAGCTTCTTGGTTCCGGCGAGCTTGCCGTCGAGCTCGAGACCCCGCTCGAGATAGCTCGTCGCCGTGACCGGATCTCCGGCGTCGGCGTACAGCTCGGCGCCCTTTTTCAGGAAGAAGGCGAGCTCCTTGTGGCTGAGATCGAGCACGAGGACCTCATCAATGCAGGCGATCACCTCGCGCGGCTCCATCGCAGCGGCCATTCGGAAGCAGACGAGCGTCCGCAGCTTCTCGACGACGTCGACGAAGAAGTGCTTGAAGTACGGCAGCTCGAGCTCGAAGCCGATGACCGATGTGAGCAGGCGAAACGCCGGCGCGTAGCGTCTTCGTCGCTCGTACTCCTCGGCGAGCAGATACGCGCAATCCATGTAGTCCTCGCGGTCAAGGTGCTCGCAGAGTGCGAAATCTCCCCGCGCCTGCAGACGATCGTAGAGGTCGATCGCGTCGTCCTCGTTCTGATGCAGCAGATCAAAAAAGACGAGCTTCGACTGGAACTCGTCGTCGTTCGGACGGCTCTTGAGAAACTCGCGGTAGTCGAACCGCACCTCGGGGCGCAGGATCATCATCCTGCGGTCGTACTCGTCTCGCCGCTCGGGATCGATCAGGGTCTCGTACGCGCGCAGCAGGCTCTGCATCGCTTCGACCGTGTCCCCGACGTCCCGGGTAACGTCCGGATGCAGCTCCTTGGCTCGCTTGCGGAAGGCTCGTTTGATCTGTTCGGGCGACGAGTCGACGTCTATATCGAGGATGTCGTAGTAGCTCTTCAACTGATCTTCAACCGCTTGCCGATCTCCGTCGCCTCCGGCGCTGAGCTGAGCACGTCGGAGAGCCGCAGGAACATGCCTTCGGCCTCCATCTGCCGCATCAACCGCTGCAGACCCTTCTCGGCGCCGATCGCCTTCTTCGTGACGAAGGCGAACGATCGCTTGCCGACCACGGTGCCCGACGAGCGGAGAAACTCCGAGACGCGCGGCGGGATCTTCCCGCCGAACAGCGAAACGACCTCCGTGCCGACGGCGATGTACTCGTAGATCGTGAGTTTGGTGTTCACGTCGCGGCTCGCGTCGATCAAGTCGACCCGGTGTCCCTGCGATTCGATGCCCGATCCGAGCGCCTTGGAGATCTCGAGAAGCTTCTCACGCTTCGCCTGTGGAACGAATACTACCGCTACTCTCATGGATCTCCCTCGTCCGTCGTCTTCGAACCGCGCGCCGCGGCACGCCGGGGACTCTACTCGCCGTCGGCGGGCTCTTCGGTCGACTGCTCGGTCGACGGCTCCTCGATCGTCGCGTCGGGTTCCGCCGCGCCACCCGCCCCAGGGCCGTCATCACCGTCGTCGAGGTCGATTTCCTCCTCGTCGACCTTCCACCACTCGACCACGTCACCCTGCTCCGCTTCGAGCTCACGGGCGGCCGCCTCGACGTTCGACTGCTCGGGAGTCCGGTTGATCCACGCGTACCCGAACAGGCTGAGGAGGAAGATCGTCGCAAGGACCGACGTTGCCCGCGTGAGGATACTACCGGATCGGTTTCCGACCGGCGCCGCGCCGCCCCCTCCGAAGATACCGCCAAGGCCCTCACCGCCCTCGTCCTGCATGAGGACGATAACGACGAGGAGGACGGCGCTGATGATGAACAGCACCAGCAGAAAACCACTCAGAATTGCCATATTGCTCCTTCAACCAGACGACTATTCGTTATACGTGGCGATCGCCGCAAACGACTCGAGCTCGAGCGACGCTCCCCCCACGAGCGCACCGTCGATGTTCTCCATCGCCATGAGCTCGTTCACGTTGCCGGGCTTGACCGAGCCGCCGTACTGGACGATCAGCTCGTCGGCGACGTCCTGCGAATACGCGTCTGCAACCTCCTTGCGAATGAAGGCGTGGACCGCGTCTGCGTCCTCCGGCGTGGCCGTCTTGCCGGTTCCGATCGCCCAGACCGGCTCGTAGGCGATCGTCACGCGACGCAGGTCCGACTCGCCGACGCCCTCGAGCCCGGCTCGCAGCTGCGTTCCCACGACGTCTTCGACGCGGCCGGCTTCACGCTCCTCGATCGTCTCGCCGACGCAGAGGATAACCTCCATGCCATGATCGAGCGCGAGGCGCACCTTCCGGTTGACGAGCTCATCGGTCTCGCCGTACGTGTGGCGTCGCTCCGAGTGCCCGAGGATCACGACCTTCACCCCGACGTCGCGGAGCATGATCACCGATACCTCGCCGGTGTGAGCGCCCGTCTCCTCGGCGGCCATGTTCTGCGCTCCGAGGAGGATCTTCGAGCCCTGCACGACCGCATTCACCGCGGCGAGCGCGGTGAACGGCGGCGCGATCATGAGCTTATTCGAGCTGGAAGAGAGCTCGAGCACGAGCTCCCGGGCGAGGTCGGTTGCCTCGCTCACCGTCTTGTGCATCTTCCAGTTACCGGCCAGAAACGGTTGTCGCATGAGACTACTCCTGGAGTGCTGCGATTCCCGGGAGCGTCTTGCCCTCGAGGAACTCGAGCGATGCGCCTCCACCGGTGGAGACGTGGTCGATGCTGTCGGCGAGCCCGAAGGTATTGACCGCCGCGACGGAGTCGCCCCCGCCGACGACCGTCGTGCCCGGGCACGCGGCGACGGACTTCCCGATCGCGAGGGTGCCCTGCGCGAAGGCCTTGAACTCGAATACGCCCATCGGTCCGTTCCACACGAGGGACTTCGCGCCTTCGATTGCCTTCTTGCACCGCTCGATCGTCTTCGGACCCACGTCCATCGCGACCTTGCCGGCCGGGATGTCGACGCTGTCGATCTGCTCGGGAGTCGCGTTTTCGTCGAATTCGTCGGCCACCACGTGGTCGACCGGCAGGATCACCTCCACCCCGGCCTTCTCAGCCTGGGCGAGGAGGTCGGCCGCGGTCTGGAGATACTCCTCTTCGAAGAGGCTGTCGCCAATCTCGTGGCCCTGCGCTTTCAGGAAGGTATACGACATACCTCCGCCGATGATGAGCGCGGTACACTTTGGTAGCAGCGTCTCGAGTACGCCGATTTTCGTGGACACCTTCGCGCCGCCGATAATCGCGACGAACGGTTGCTCCGGGTTCTCCAGGAGCGGCTGGAAGAACGCCACTTCCTTCTCGATCAGAAAGCCGGCGACAGCCGGCAGGTGGTGCGCCACGCCCTCGGTCGAGGCGTGCGCCCGATGCGCGCTGCCGAACGCGTCGTTGACGTAGACGTCGCCGAGCTTGGCGAGCTCGGTGGCGAAATCGGCGTCGTTGTCGGTCTCCTCGCCGTGGAAGCGCACGTTCTCGACCATGAGGATCTGACCGCTCTCGAGCTGCTTCGAGCGCTCGACGACCTCCGCTCCGACGCACTCGTCGGCGAACTCCACCGGACGCCCGATCATGTCCGAGAGCTTGTCCGCGACCGGCCTGAGGCTCATGTCGGGATTCGGCTTTCCCTTGGGGCGCCCGAGATGACTCATCAGCACGAGAGAACCGCCCTGGTCGATGATGTACTTCAGCGTGGGAAGGCTCGCCTCGATACGCGTCGCGTCGGAGACCCTGCCATCCTTCAGCGGCACGTTGTAGTCCACGCGAACGAGCACACGCTTCCCGCTGAGATCAACGTCTCGAACCGTCTTCAGTGCCATGGTATTCCTCTCTTTGTGATGATGATGAAGCTTCTTCATAGTACAAAACGAGCTGTCACGATGTCAACGAACTCACCTGAGTCGGCGGACGCGTTCGTAGAGCACCGGGAAGAGATCGTCCGGTCGGGATCGGGGCACGTCGTCGGACTCCTGGTTCTGCAGCACCACGAGGTCGCCGGTACTGACCTCGTCCACGACGCCCGTGGTCTCGAGCGCGCCCTCTGCGACGAGGTCGTCGACGGCGGCAATCGTGACCGTGCCGAGGACCGCCTCTGACCGATAGGCGTAGCGCGCCTCGCTCGGCGCGACCGTCGCGTCACGCGGACGCACCACGTCGAACGTTGCGTCTTCGTCCACCCCGTCGCGCGCGCCGAGGTCCACCACGACCCGCGGACCCTCTCGCTCTACGATTCGCCCGACGGTCGGCAGCGAGGCAGCGACGTCGTCGCCGAAGACATCCGCGGCAGCCGAAGCGTGGTCCGGACCGGTGCGAACCCTGGTGCGCTCGACCGCCGTTTCACCGGTGCGCGCAACGTTCAATCGCGTATTGATGATCGTCATGCGGTCGGTAACCGACACCTGCGTGGCGAGATAGAAGTCCACGCCCGCGGTGCGGGCATCGGCGAACGCGCGGGCGTATCCGTCGGCGATAGCCGCGTCGGCGACGTCGATTCGCTCGCGTCCGGCGAGCGTTCGTTCGAGAAACTCGAGGAGCGCGGGTTCGCTCTGTGGGTAGCGGTCGTTCGCGCTGTCGGTGAGGTACAGGCCGAGCGACGTGCGCTTACGCGCGAGGGTGAACTGGTCGATCCTCCAGCGCCGCGCGACGCTGGAGTCAAGCGCGTTGTCATAGACTTCGATCGTACGGTCGAGCTCACGCGAGTCGAGGCCGTTCTCCCGCAGCACCTCCAGCTCGCGCAGGTAGCTCGCGTTGAAGCCCATCCTTCGGAACAGCTCGGCGTACGCCCGGCGCAGCTCGAGGTCCAGCGGCGTGAGTTGGAGCGCCCGGCGGTACGCCCGCATCGCGCGGCCGAAGCGGAACTCGCGCGCGAGCGCGGCGGCGTCGGTCGCTCGCTCGGCGGCAAGCTCGGTGCGAACCGGATCCTCGAGCTCGAGCTCGCTCGTGGCGAGCCACTCGGCCCAGATGCGAAGCATCTCGTTCTCCGGCTCGATGCGCAGCGCGGTTCGAACGCTCTCCAGCGAGGTCTCCAGCTCTCCGAGCCTGTGCGCCGACACGGCGCGAACGTACCAGGCGAAGACGTCGCTTCGGTCGAAGCCGATGAGCTGCTCTGCGATCGTCTTTGCCTCCAGATAGCTGCGGTCGGCCAGCGCGACTTCGGCACGGATCGCCGTGGCTGCACGATTCTGCGGGTCGATCGCCTGCGCGGTGCGCGCCGCGCGACCGGCCGCATCCACCTCACCCGCGCGAAGGAAGTACTCGGCGGCGAGCACGTGCACCTCCGGCCGGTTGCGGTGGACACTGCGGGCGATCTCAAGGTAGTCGGCGGCAATCTCCTGCTCCCCCATGTGCTCGTACACGAGAACGAGCGACAGCAGCGCCTTGCGCTGATTCGGGTTGAGCCGAAGCGCCCGCTCGAGCCGAGCGGCCGCTTCGGCGCCGCGCCCGCGGGCGAGCGAGAGCTCAGCGAGACCGATGACCGCTTCCACGTTGTTCGGTTGATCGTCGAGCACTCGCGCGAACGCGTCTTGCGCGGCGGCGAGGTCGCCCCTGCCGATTGCGATCCGGCCGGCGAGGTTGATGACCTCGGGGCTCCTTCGAGCGAGCTCGAGAGCGTGTTCGATGTACGTCTGCGCCTGGTCGTACTCGCCGAGCCAGTAGTACGCTTCGGCGAGCCCGACGATTGCGTCGAGGTAGTTGGGGTTGAGGTCGAGCGCTTCGCGGTAACCCTCGACGGCCTGGAAGTAGCGTCCGCGTTCGAGCGCGCCGGCGGCTTCGCCTGCGAGCCGGGGTGCGTCGGGCTGCTCGGCGGAGAGGCTCAGCGACGCGCCCGCGAAGAGCGCCGCGACGGCCAGCCTACGAAGGCGACTTCTCATCCTTCGCCGCGACGATCTTGACCGTCTTGATCTTGTGACCGTCCATGTCCTGGATGATGAAATCCATGTCGCGATAGCTGACCTTCTCGTACTTCACAGGAATCTTTCCGAACAGGTCGAAGACGAAGCCGCCGAGCGTGTCGAAGTCCTCGTCGGGCAGAGTCATCCCCAGCTCTTCGTTGAGGTCCTCAATGTCGACGCGCGCATCGCACAGGTAGACCTTCTCGCCGATCTCGAGGATGTCCTCTCGCTCGTTGTCGAACTCGTCCTGGATGTCGCCCACGATCTCCTCGATGATGTCTTCGAGGCAGACGATGCCGGAGACACCACCGTACTCGTCTACCGCAACCGCGATGTGGACCCGTCGCCGGCGCATCTCGCGCAGCAGCGAGTCGAGTCGTTTGCTGTCGGGTACGAAGAACGGCTTGCGGATAACCTTCTCCACGGAGAACTCTTCGCCGGATAGGTAGTATTGCAGCAGATCCTTGGCGTAGAGCATGCCCACCACGTTGTCGATCGTGTCTCGGTAGGCGGGAAGACGCGAGTGCCCGCTCTCGGCCACCTTCTCAAGGACCTCGCGCGCCTCCATCTCCACGCCGACGAACGCGACGTCGATCCGCGGCACCATGACCTCCTTGACGGTCGTCTCGCTGAGCGCGACGATGCCGCGGATCATGTCCTGCTTCTCGATGTTCAGCTCGTGATACTCGGCACCTTCGTCGGTCCCGTTCCTGCGAAACAGGCGTCTGAAGAATCCTTCGTGTTTCACGAGTCCAACTCCTTGCCCAGCGAGGCCACCAGACGTTCCTGGAGACCAAGCATGGGGTGTTCGGCGGCGTCCGGCGACGACAGATCCGTTCCGTCGTGGCTGTAACCCGCCAGATGCAGCAGTGCGTGCACGTAAACTCGTAGCAACTCCTCCCTTGCCGAAACGCCGTAGTCGTGCGCGTTCGCCGCTACGGTCGGAAGCGATATGACGATGTCTCCGGCGATGGGCATCGCGCCATCGGCGTCCCCCTTACCCGCGCCCTCCTCGTGCTGAGAGAAGGTCAGGACGTCGGTGGGACCGGAGACCTTGCGGTAGCTTTGATTGAGGCCTGCGATCGTAGGCTCGTCGCAGAGCAGGACGCTGACGTCCCACGCAGTCCGCCCGATCTGCTCGTACACCCGTGAGGCGACGTCGCGGAGATCGGGCAGCCAATCAGGAGGTTCGACGTTGTCGCTGGAGAGCTCGACGTTCTTCATGGCTGGGCGTGGGTGTCGTCGTTCTCCGCCTCGTACGCGTTGATGATCTTCTGGACGAGGGGGTTTCGAACGACATCGCGGGTACTGAAGTAGGTGAAGCGAATCTCCGGGATCGGGGCGAGCACCTCTGCGGCGTGGAGCAGTCCCGAATGCTGTTTGCGCGGCAGATCGATCTGCGTCACGTCTCCGGTGACGACAGCCCGGGACCCTTCGCCGATCCGGGTCAGAAACATCTTCATCTGTTCACGCGTGGTGTTCTGGGCCTCATCGAGGATGACGTAGCAGTCGTTCAGGCTTCGTCCGCGCATGTAGGCGAGCGGCGCAATCTCGATGATCCGCTGCTCCTCCATGCGCTGGATCGTCTCGTACGGGATCAGCGACTCCATGGCGTCGTAGAGGGGCCGCAGATACGGGCTGATCTTCTGCGCCAGATCGCCGGGTAGGAAGCCGAGGCTCTCGCCGGCTTCGACGACCGGCCGTGTGAGAACGAGCTTGCGTTTGCGCCGCGAGAGCACCTCGCTGAGCGCATGAGCCACGGCGAGGTAGGTCTTTCCGGTTCCCGCCGGGCCTATCCCGAACACGATTTCCTCCTCGTCGAGGCTCTGCAGGTAGTACCCCTGCGTCAGGGTGCGCGGGAACACAGCTCGATCACACCCCGGAACGGTTACACCGGTGTGTTTCAGGAGGTCTGGTTTCGAGGTGTCTTCGTCGATTACCGATGCGTGCACTGCTTTGATCAGGTCTCTGTTGGGGCTCTGGCCCAGCTTCACGTGCGCCTTGATTTCGTCCACGACGCGAACGAGTGTCTGCCGGGCTTTCTCGTCGTCCGTGTCCAGGTAGAGCTCGTTGCCCCTGGAGAGAACGCGTGTGCCCAGGAGCTCTTCGAGCAGCCGCAAGTTCTGGTCGTTCACCCCGCAGACTTCGCTCAGGAGCGCCGGACTCTCGAGCACGACCGCAGATTTGCTCAAGAATACTCCTCAGCTGGAGTATAGAAGCCGCTTGCACGCGAGGTCAAGAGCCGTCCCCGAAGGTAATCTCACCCTCCTCGGCCTGCACCGATGTCCGCAGCTCGCGAATCGGACGCCATTGGAGCGTCACGTCGAATCTGCCGCGCCATTGGTACCATTGTCGCGAAAGACGCGGATCGTTCGGATCGGACGCACGGATCGCATCCAGTTCCTGCGGGTTATGCGGATCGACCTCTTCGGGCAGCGTGAACCCGCGCTCGATCCAGTAGGCGACGGTCTCAAGCGCAGGAGCCCCGGTGTAGCCCACCGTGAGATCCCAGTCGCCCAGTTCGTGCACTGCGTTGAGCTGGATCGACTGGAGGTTGAACGCCGACGCGACGCGGTCGTCACGATCGAACACGTTGAAGCTTCGCGCGAGGTCGAGCAGGAAGCTGCGTCGTTCGCGCCCCACGCGCTCGGCGAGCTCTCCGATGTAGACGTAGCCCTGGGAGTTGGAAGACCGAGTTCGCAGCGACAGCCGCATGAACCGGTGGACGAGCAGGTCCGCCGAAAACTCCAACCCGAGCGAGCTCTCGGTAAAGCGCTGCAGGTTCGACTGAACGGAGAGCTCGCTTCCTACGTCGAGCACGATCCGGTTTCTCCACAGCGGATCGAGATCGGTGGCGAGCGACACGCCGAGCGAGGCGCTCTGCGGTCGAAAACGCTCCTCGCCCGCGACGACCCAGCCGACGCCGCGGCCACCGAATTCGTAGCCCGCCGTCCGTGCCGAGAAGAACGCGGCCGTCAGCGGACCCGCGGTCAGGTTCGCGCGGTTGGACGCGACGCAGCTCTCTTCGAGGTCGTACGAGAGCTTGTTCGAGACCGAGACCGCCTCCCACGGCGAGACGATGGCCGTGGCCGTCAGCGGGTCGTAGGTCCACTCCTCCTCGACCTTCGTCGCTTCTTCGTCCCTGCTCACGCCGGTGGCGAGCGCGAGCGATACGGGGCTCACCTGCAGCGAGAGGCGGCCGGTGTACCGCTCGTCGCGAGGAGGTATCGTCGCGCCTATCCGGAGGCTCTGCGTGTCTGCTAGGTCGAGCTGCGCGGTCGCCTGAACCTGGTGCTGCCGGAAGTACTCCTCGTCCCATTCGAACGAATCCGACCGCCACCGCGGCTCGCCGTCGATCGCCTCGTCGAAGACGTTCTGATACAGGAGTACGTTCGCGCTGTAGGCGATCGACGAGCCCGACCACAGGCGCGTGTTCAACAGCGGGCGCACGCGGAACGTCAGGTTGTTGGCCGCGCTGAACGTGGAGAACGCCCACGCTCGCTGCTCGAGCGCGTCCCAGGCCGCTTCGCGCTCGGGCTCGGTGAGTTCGGGGTCGGGGTAGTCGGGGTCCCGGTTGAAAAGCGTGCGGTACTGTGTGCTCGTCGAAAGCGAGCCGTCGAGCCGCGCCAGGTCGGCGGCGAGCCGCGCCGAGTACGAGACCGAGCCCGACACACGGGTCGACGCGCCGCCGTATGCGATTCGCAGGTCGTCCAGATCCGAGGGCTCGTCCCACGCGGCGGAAAGGAACTGCTGGTCGACGATTACCGTGGGCGACAGCGAGTAGCCGAGGCTCGCCCGGAACGGTTCGGGAGTCGTGGGTGACGGGAGCGTCGGCTGCAGATCGGGTACGAGAAGCGGGGCGGCCGGCCGCTCGTCTGTGTCGTCCTCGGCGTCTGCGTTGCGCGCTCGCTGATCCCACGGCGGAGCAAGCTGCGGCCGCTCGTCGTCGGTCTCTTCGGCGGCTGCGGACGGCCGCTCGCGCGCCGGATACTCGAGAAGCGTCCCGGAGACGGTCGCCCGGATCTCCGGCAGCTTGAGCGACTCCGGGTAAAAGAAGGCTGATTCGGGGCTTTCGTCGGCCGCCGCGACCTCGGGCGGTACGAGCTCTTCGTCGATCGTCTTGCTTCGCCAGTTCAACGCGACCACCGCGCGCTGCAGCGAGAGCTGCGAGACCCGCAGCATGTCGCCCGTCGCCGCGCTGTAGCGAGCGTCGATCTGCCACAGAAACGAGCTTACCGGACCGGGAGGGTCGGTATTCGATCCCTGGCCGACCAGCCCCAGCCAGTCGATCTGCTCGGAGCGGTCCGCGAAGTCGGTGCGGAACCGCCGGTCGCTGTACGCCTGCAGGGTCAGTGACGTCGTGAGACGGTTCACCGACGCGTCGGCCGAGAGGTCGATTCCGAAGCGGAAGGGAAGACTCACGGGTCCGAAGCGCCCCTCGTTCCACGACTGCGTCGCCCGACCGTCGGCGATGTAGTACGGGGTGTACGCCGCGCCGGCCTGCGAGTAGTCGGTCGGGTAGATGTTGCGGCTCGCGGCAAGCCCCGCGGTGAGCTCGAGTCGACGCAGAATCTCCGAGCCCGGGACCGACGCGTGGAGTCCGGCGTACGCGCCGAGCTTGGTGTAGACGTCGGCGAGCAGGCGTACCGTCGCGCCGTCATCGACAGCCGGCGCGGCTCCTCGGGCATCGCCCGGCGGGCGCTCCACGGGGACGAGGTAGAGTCCCTCGATTTCACGATCGGCCCGCGTCCCCTCCTCATCGGCGATCTGGAGGAGCGAGAACGGCGCGTCGTCCTCTTCCGGGCTGCCGGCGAGGTAGGTGGTCGTCTGGATGTACGCCCCGCTGCGGTCGCGCGTTCCGAGCGCCGGGTTGAAGAAGAGCTCGTCGCCGGGCTTGAAGAAGAACGGAAGATAGAATACCGGGACCCGTCCGACGTGGAGGAACGCGTTGGTCAGGCCCCATTCGCCCGGTGCGAGGACCCAGATCTTCCGCGCCCGGATCTCGTAGTTCGGCGGTTCGGCTTCGGACGAGGTAATCCGGCCGTCGTCGAGTACGATCACTTCGTCGCGCGATCGTGTGATATAGGTACCGGCAAACCGGAAGTCGATCTCCTCGCCCTCGATGGTCCGCTCACGGCGCGTCACCCCGTCTACGAAGGCGCCCTCCCACGTGTCGAGCTCAACGGTCAACGCCTGCCCGGTGAACTGCTCGGTCGTCTCTCCGCGATCGAGTGTGTAGACCACCTCTCCGGAAGCGGCCAGGGTGTTCCGGTCCTGATTGATGACGATCTCGTCCGCGCTGATGCGGTGGACCGCCTCGTGCTCGTCGTCGCGCAGCGTCAGGATGACCCCGCCGCTGAGTCGAACGTAACGCTCGTCGACCTCCTCGAGCGTGAAGTAGCGGGTTCGTGATGCCGAGTCAACGACGACCGGCGGATCATCCGGGTCCTCGCGCGCAGCATCCGAGGCCGCAGCGCGCTCGGTTTCGGTGACGTCGTAGAACTCGTAGAGCCGATCTACGAGCGCGGCCCGGTCACCCCGGGTTGATGCCCCGAGCACCTCGAGCCAGCTTACAAGCTCGTAGAAGCCGGCGGTTTCGATGTCCTGGATCAGCGTGCGTCGGAAGAGCGTCGCCTCCGGGGCGGGCTCCTCCTGCGCGATCGCCGCCGACGCGACGGCGCAACCGAGCAACGCGACCGCTCCGATGCGCGCGAGCGTTCTCAGGATCATGCCCCGCGTCCGTCCTGCGCGTCCGATCCGGTGCCTTCTCCGCGCGCGATCGTTTCCGCGAGATACTTGCCGGTGTACGACGTCGGGTGCGCCGCGATCTCTTCGGGCGTGCCCACCGCGACCAGCGAGCCGCCGCCGTCGCCCCCCTCGGGTCCCAGGTCGATCACCCGGTCCGCCTGGAGGATCACGTCGAGATTGTGCTCGATGAGGATCACCGTATTGCCCTTCTCCACGAGCAGCTGCAGCACCTCCATGAGCTTCATGACGTCTGCGAAGTGAAGACCGGTAGTGGGCTCGTCGAGAATGTAGATCGTCTTGCCCGTACTGCGCCTGGAGAGCTCGAGCGCGAGCTTGACCCGCTGCGCCTCGCCGCCGGAGAGCGTGAGCGCGCTCTGGCCGAGACGAATGTAGTCGAGTCCGACCGCCTGCAGCGTCTCGAGCCTGCGCCGCGCCGCCGGGATCGCGTGGAAGAAGGTGAGGGCCTCCTCGACGGTGAGCTCGAGCACGTCGTGGATCGTCTTGCCGCGGTAGTGGATGTCGAGCGTCTCGCGGTTGAACCGTTTGCCGCCGCAAACATCGCAGGTGACGTAGACGTCGGGTAGAAAGTGCATTTCGATCTTGATCGTGCCGGCGCCCTCGCAGTTCTCGCATCGACCTCCGGCGACGTTGAAGCTGAACCGGCCGGGCTTGTACCCGCGCGCGCGGCTCTCGGGAAGCGAGGCGAACAGCTCGCGAATGGGGCCGTAGAGCCCGACGTAGGTGGCGGGATTCGACCGGGGCGAACGGCCGATGGGGCTCTGGTCGATGTTGATTACTTTGTCGAGCGCGTCGATTCCCTCGATCGAAGCATACGCGCCTTCGCGCAGGCGCGCTCGGTTGAGCCGGTTCGCGAGCGCCGGGTAGACGACGTCGGCGAGCAGGCTCGACTTGCCGCTGCCCGACACGCCGGTGATGACCGTGAGCGTCCCGAGCGGGAACTCGACGTCGATCCCGCGGAGGTTGTGCTCGGCGGCTCCCCGTACGACGAGCGAAGAGCCGGTACCGGCGCGCCGTTCGTCGGGAATCGGCATCGCGAGTCGTCCGCAGAGGTAGCGACCGGTGAGGCTTTCCTCGCAGGCGAGGATCTCCTCGAGCGTGCCTTCGGCCACCACGTACCCGCCGTGCACGCCGGCGCCCGGACCGAGGTCGACGATGTGGTCGGCTGCGCGCAGCGTCTGCTCGTCGTGCTCGACGACAAGCAGCGTGTTACCCAGGTCCCGCAGGTGCGTCAGCGTCTCGATGAGCCGCTGATTGTCGCGCTGGTGCAGCCCGATCGTCGGTTCGTCGAGGATGTAGAGCACGCCGACCAGCGAGCTGCCTATCTGCGTTGCGAGACGGATCCGCTGCGCCTCGCCGCCGGAGAGCGTCGCCGCCTTGCGGTCGAGCGTGAGGTACTGCAGGCCCACGCTCACCATGAAGCGCAGACGGCTGCGGATCTCCTTGAGGATCTGCGAGGTGATTTGCGCCTCGGTCTCATCGAGCTCGAGCGAGTCGAGGAACTCGACCGCCTCGGCGACGCTCATCGCGGTCACGTCGTGGATGCTCTTCCCGCCGACGAGGACCGCGAGCGCCTCCGGGCGCAGCCTCCGTCCGCCGCACGCTTCGCACTCGCGCTGACTCATGAAGCCTTCGAGCCATTGCTTGATGCCTTCGGAGGTGGTCTCGAGGTAGCGCCGCTTGAGGTCGTCGAGCACACCGCGGAAGGGGGCCTCGTACCTGAACTTGCCGGTCTTCTTCCGGTTCTCGTAGACGACCTGGATGGGCTCGTCGGTACCGCGGAAGATCGCGTCGAGCGTCTCGTTCGGTAGCTCGGCGAGCGGTGTGGCGAGATCGAACCCGAGATGTCGCGCGAGGCTCTCGAAGCGGCTGCGGTTCCACGCCGCCTTCGGGTTGTACGGCAGCAGTCCGCCGTCCTCGAAGCTCTTGGCCGGGTCGGGCATGATGAGCGCCGGGTCGAACTCGAGCCGCATGCCGAGCCCACCGCATTCCGGGCACGCGCCGTACGGGTTGTTGAAGCTGAACAGACGCGGCTCGAGCTCGGGAAAACTGATCTCGCTGTCGGGATAGAAGTAATTCTGGCTGAACGACCGAGTCCGCGCGTCCTCGCCGGTTCCCTCCGTTACCTCGGCGAGCCCGCCGGAGAGCTCGAGCGCGGTCTCCACGCTGTCGGCAACGCGTCGGCGGTGATCGTGCTCGCCGTCGCGGGCGCCGAGCTTGAGCCGGTCGACGACGATGGAGATGTCGTGCTTTCGATTCTTCTCAAGATGTATATCTTCGTCCAACAGACGCGTCTCGCCGTCCACGACCGCGCGTCGGAATCCGGCTCGCTGCGCGTCCTGGAGAACCTTGCGGTGCTCGCCCTTCTTTCCGCGAACGACCGGCGCGGACACCGTGATCCGGGAACCTTCCGGAAACGCGAGCACGGCGTCGATGATCTCGTCGACGGTCTGGCGTTCGATGGGCTTGCCGCTCTTCGGGTCGTGCGGGATGCCGACGCGCGCGAACAGCAGACGGTAGTAGTCGTAGATCTCGGTGACCGTGCCCACCGTCGACCGTGGATTGCGGCTCGTGGTCTTCTGCTCGATACTGATCGCCGGAGAAAGACCTTCGATGTAGTCGACGTCGGGCTTGTCGAGCCTCCCGAGAAACTGCCGCGCATACGCGGAGAGCGATTCCACGTAGCGCCGCTGCCCCTCGGCGAACAACGTGTCGAAGGCGAGGCTGCTCTTGCCCGAACCGGAAAGTCCGGAGATGACGATCAGCCGGTCGCGCGGGAGGTCGAGGTCGATGTTCTTGAGGTTGTGCTCGCGCGCGCCGCGGATGATGAGCCTGTCCATCGTGCAGATACAGTACGACAGAGACCAGCGGCTTGCAATGGGCGGTCGGCCTACGGTTCGCGCGCCGGGACAATGAGCGGTTCGACTGTGGGGTCGTCGAGCTGCCGCAGGGCGCGTGCTCCGAACCGTCCGTCTGCGTCGATGCGCGCGAGCGTCCGCCACACCTCGAGCGCGGTCGAATTGCCCTCACCCCAGTACGCCGCAGCGAGGTAGTAGAGATCGTGCGGTAGCGCGCTCGTTTCGAGATAGCGCTCGACCTCCGGAAGGCGGGCGATTCGCTCCCAGAGATCGGCAACCGTCGTGAACTCGTACGTCGGGTCGCGCTGGAGCGCCGCATCGATGAGCGTCGTGAACGATTGCAGGACCGCGATCGCCCCCTGCTCGGCCGCGCCGGCGTAGCGACCGAGGCCCACGAGCAGCTCGGCGAGCATGCCGCGGGCGCGCGTCGAGCCCGATTCCGGCAGCCGGTAGAGCACCAGCAGCCGGTCGAGTCCGCGCGCCTCGAGGTCGAGGTGGATGTCGTCGGGCGGGAGTGCGTCTTCGGGAACGGGATCGTCGGCCACAATCTCGAAGAGTTCGCTCTCGTAGCGTGCGAAATCACGGCGGGCGCGATAGACCTCCGCTCGCTCGTAGCGTACGAGCAGCGCCGTATCAGGCACATCGAACTCCCCGCGATGATCGAGCGCCCGGGCAAAGTAGTCGAGCGCGACCGTCTGATCGCCGATCGCCTTGTACGCGCGACCGAGCCCGAACAGGACGTCCGGGTCACGCGGGGAGAGCTGCAACGCGTGTCGGAACGACTGGATCGCGAGACCGAATTCGCGCTCGGCCAGGAGCCGCTCGGCGCGCTCGGCGACGAGCCACGGCGGTTCGGTCTCCTGGGAGAGGGCGGGCATCGCCCCGCGGAGGATGAGCAGCAGGATGGTCGCAGCGCGTCGAACCGGCATCTCTGCTTCTCTTATCGGCTCTCCGCGGAACGTGCTGAACTACGCCTCGAACGTCCCGGTGATCAGGAAGAGGAAGACCATGACGAACAGCGCCACCGTTTCGATGATACCGAGGACGAAGATGTAGTTACCGGTACCCTTGCCGGTCTCACCCATCGAGTCCGATGCTGCGGCAGCGGCGCGCCCCTGGTACCACGCGGACATGCCGATCGCGATCCCGCCGAGCACCCCCGCGCCGAGCAGGTAGCCGGCGTCGGCGCCGGCGGCGACCGCTTGTGCGAGCCGGTTCATGAGCAGGTAGCCGTAGATCGTCTGGCTGAGCGGAAAGCCGACGAAGGCAACGAGAATGAACGGCGCAGGGCGATTCTGGACGAAACACTTCTTCCACGCGCCAACTGCGGCCATCCCCGCGGTGCCCGTTCCCAGCGCCGACCCTACAGCCGCGAACGCGATCGCCGCACCGATACCAATCAAACCCCAATTCATAGCCGTACTCCTTAGGAAGCCTTTCTGTTGTTTTCGCTGAACGGCTGGTATTCGATTCCAGTCCATTCCATACCGAGATGTCCCGAGAACTCGAGCAGGTTGAGCCGCACGCCGTGCACGACGACCGCGAGCGCACCCATGATCAGGTTCAGCGTGTGACCGAACAGCAGGACGACGATCGCGAGCACGATACCCACGCCGCCCCCGCCGATGCTGGCCGCCATTTCGTTGAACGCCTGAGCGATCGCCACCGACGCGAGGCCGACGGCGAACAGACGGATGTAGGAGATGACGTCGCTGAACGCGCTGATGACGTCGAAGACGGTCGTGAACGCCCCGGCCAGCCCGCGACCGATGCCGGCGAAGAATCCGACGTCTTCGCTCTGACCGCTGAAAATGAAGACCGCCGCGAGTCCGCCGCCGATCATCCACATGCCGTACGACGGGAAAACCTCACCGAGGAACAGGCTCACGACGAGCATGTAGAGCGCGAGCACGAGACTGAGCCATCCGAGCTGTGCGAACGCCTTGACCGCCGGCCTCTCGCGCACCTCGCGCACGAAGTTCCACAGGTGCGCGATGGACAGATGCAGCGCCGCGAGCACGAAACAGACCGCCTGGACCGCCTGCGTGCTTCGCGGCTCGAATGCGTCGAGCGCAGGAACCACCAGCAGGCTGAACGGTGCGGAGGCTCCAATCGGCTCGTAGCCGAACCAGTTGCCCGTGATCGATCCCCACGCGAGCGTCGACACTCCGAGCACGAGCAGCAGCGCAGCTGCCTCGCGGTTGCCCCCCTTCGTCCTGGCGAGCGTAAACAGCCCGCCGGCCACAAGGATCACTCCGTAGCCGGCGTCGCCGATGATCATACCCACGAAGACAATGAAGAACAGCAGAAAGAAGAAGCTGATGTCGCGCTCGCGGTACCCCGGCGTGACCCCGAGCAACTCGAAGACGGGCCGGATAACGCGAACCCAACCCGGATTCTTGATCTTCGTCGGAACGGGGTCCTCAGGGCTCGGGTCGCGGATGAGCGTGCCCCAGCCGTTGTTCGCCGCCGCGCGCTTGAGCGTGTCGACCGAGTCGGCAGGGATATAGCCGGTGATGTACGCGACGCGCTCGGCGGTGTCCATACCGAGCCGCACCCGCTCGTCGGTCAGCCGCCGCTCGATCTCGTCGAGCGTCGCCTGCAACGCCTCGCGGCGGACGGCGAAGGTGGCAAGCTCCTTCTCTTCGGCCCTGATCTCGGCGAGCTCCTCTTCGCGGCGCGCACGGAGCCCCCCGGGGGAGATTTCCGGCAGGCGGAAGCGCTGGACGCCCGGACGCTGTGCGAACTCATCGGGGCTCAGACCCGACGCGTTCGAGTCCTGGTACCAGATCATGGCGAAACGCACCGCGACCGGTCCGGACTCGAGAACGATGACGCCATCGGGGGCGAGCTTGCGAAAGTCCTTCGGAGCCATGGAGAACAGTTCGATCTCGATCCCGCGCTCGGCGAGCTGGCGGATCTCGTCCGGATCGAACTCTCCCCACGGCGCGACGCGCGAGAGCTCGTCTTCGATCTTTGCCAGCGTCTCGCGTCGGCCGCGAAGGTGGTCGGCGGCGGCGTTGATCGCGCGCGCGGTCTCCAGGACATCCTCGAGGCTCTCCCCCGAGCCCCCACCGGGAGCCACCGAATCGTCGTTCGCGGCAGGTCGAGCCGGAACCTCATCGGCGGGGAGGTCCTCTTCGCTCGGCAGCACGCCGAGCGCGCGAAGCAGGAGCTCGCGGTGGGACTGAAGTGCTTCGGTTCGCTCGTCGCTGCGCCGCTCGATGTCGGGGTGCAGGAGACCGAGGCGCTTGAGGTTTGCAAGCTCGCCCTCGCGGCGCGAGTCGAGGACGATCACCGTCGCCTTCTTCATGGGAGCGATCATGAAGCCTCCAGCTCGGCGGCCGCCTTCGCATCGATCGCCGCCTTGGCCATCTTGCCGCGCACGACCGCCGCGGTCTGCTGGTCGCCGAGGTAGATGCGGATCATGCGGATATTCTCCTTCGTCTGAGGGATCTTGACCTTCTCGAAGAGGTTGACGCGCTGCGTCGTGATCCGCAGCTCCTCGCTGAGAAGCTCGTGCTGCTTCTTCAGAATCCGCACCTCCGCGTCGAGCGCGAGCAGGCGCTTGAGCGCGTCCAGCCCCCGGTCCACCCACAGGGGCATGACGTAGAGGTCGTACGGCAGCTCGTCGAAGGTAATCTCCTCGAAGACGGGAATGTCGATGCCCGCGATGTTGCCGGAGCTCGTTACGAGCGAACGGATCTTCAGGTAATTCTCCAGCCCCACGTCCTCGCCGAAGACCTCGACCCAGCTCATGACCTCGCGGTGAAGGCGTTCGCGTTCGGCGTCCTTGGTGCGCATTTCGGCCTCGACCTGGCGAATCACCATCTGCAGCTGCTGCTTCTTGAGCTGGAGCGTGGGCAGGTAGCGCTGAAACCGCTTCAGCGCGTCCTTCTGCGCCTTGAGCTCGTTCTTCGTGAGCTTGACCTTGGCCATGAGCTACGCGCTCTCCTCCGTCCTCGCCGCACCGCCGGTGGGCCAGAACCGGTCGATCAACTCGGTGCGCAGACCCGTTTCGGCCGGTTCGAAGCACGCGGCAAGGATCTCCCATCCGCGGTCGAGCGCCTGTTCGAGCGGAATGTTCACCGAGAGGTCCATCATCTCGCTCTCGAACATCTCGCCGTACTTGAGCAGCTTCTGGTCCCAGTCGCTCATCCGGAAGCCCATCGACTTCTTTTCGAGCGACTCCTTGTAGTTCGCGTAGAGCGTGACCATGCCGTCCATGATCGCGCGGTGGTCCTCTCGGGAGTCCTTGTTCACGAGCTGCTTCAGTCGCGAGAGCGAACCGAACGGCTCGATGCGCCCGTTGCGCAGGTAGTACTGCCCCTCGGTGATGTAGCCGGTGTTATCCGGGACCGGATGCGTGACGTCGTCGCCCGGCATCGTAGTGACACCGAGCGTCGTAATCGACCCGGCGCCCTCGAAATCGACCGCCTTCTCGTAGCGGCTCGCGAGCTGGCTGTAGAGGTCGCCGGGGTACCCACGGTTCGACGGGACCTGCTCCATGGTGATCGCGATCTCCTTGAGGCTGTCGGCGAAGTTGGTCATGTCGGTGAGGAGCACGAGAACCTTCTTGCCGTCGAGCGCGAACCGTTCGGCCACCGCGAGCGCGATGTCGGGCACGAGCAGGCACTCGACGACCGGGTCGCTCGCGGTATGCACGAAGAAGATCGTGCGGCTCATCGCCCCGCCCTCTTCGAGCACCTGCCGGAAGTAGAGGTAGTCATCGTACTTGAGTCCCATCCCGCCGAGGATGATCATGTCGACTTCCGCCTGCATCGCGATCCGCGCGAGGAGCTCGTTGTACGGCTCGCCGGACACGCTGAAGATGGGAAGCTTCTGGCTCTCGACGAGCGTGTTGAAGACGTCGATCATGGGGATACCCGTGCGGATCATGTTGCGCGGGATGATGCGCATCGCCGGGTTGACCGAGGGGCCGCGGATCTCGACGAGGTTCTCCTCGAGGCCCGGGCCGTTGTCGCGCGGGTTGCCGCTTCCGTCGAAGATGCGACCGAGGAGGTTGTCGCTGAAGCTGACCTGCATCGCATTACCAAGAAAGACGACTTCGTCGCCTGTGGAGATACCCCGCCCACCGGCGAATACCTGCAGCGACACCGTGTTCCCGTCGAGACGGATGACCTCGGCGAGGCTCACGCCGTATCTGGTAGAGACGGTCGCGAGGTGACCGTAGCGGACGTCCTCCGCGGTGACCGTGATCACGTTCCCCGCGATCGCCTCTATCCTGCTGTAGACCTTTCGCATTGAAGTGCTCCTATCGCATCTCGCCGACGAGCGAGGCGGCGTTGTCTTCCACGCCCGCGCGGCGGTCGCCAATGGCCGTGCGGATCGCAGCCTCGCCTTCCTTGAAAGCATCGCTCTGCCACTGTGACCCGTTGAAGTCGAGGAAGCGCTGGCGCAGCTGCGCGAACCAGCTCCTCGCCTCTTCCTTCTCGCCGAAATCCAGCTTGCTCGTGAGCAGGTCGAAGAGAATGCCGAAGGTGTATTTCTGTCGATCGACGCTCACCGCGGCGTCCACAGGGTCGAAGGCATTCTGCTGGAGATAGACCGAGTCGGTGAACTCGCTCTTCAGGTACCAGACGTAGTCGTCGAGGCTCGTTCCCTCTTCGCCGACGACCTTCATCATCTGGCCCACCTCATTGCCGTGGTGCAGCACGTCGCGCACGTATTCGACGGTGCCCGGGTCGATGGGCCCCTCGTACTTGCTCCACGACTCGAGCGGGTGTATTGAGGGATAGCGTCGTGCGTCGGAACGCTCGCGCGAGAGACCGTGGAACGCTCCGACGACCTTGAGCGTCGCCTGCGTCACCGGCTCCTCGAAGTTGCCGCCGGCCGGGCTGACCGTCCCGCCGATCGTAACCGAGCCCTGGCTCCCGTCGCCGAGCGTTACGCGCCCGGCGCGCTCGTAGAAGGCGGCGATCACCGACTCGAGGTACGCCGGGAACGCCTCCTCGCCGGGGATCTCTTCGAGGCGCCCGGACATTTCGCGCATCGCCTGCGCCCAGCGGCTCGTCGAATCTGCGAGCAGCAGGACGTTGAGTCCCATCTGCCGGTAGTACTCGGCGATCGTGACCGCCGTGTAGACCGACGCCTCGCGCGCGGCGACCGGCATCGAGCTCGTGTTACAGATGATCACCGTCCGCTCCATGAGCGTCCGGCCGGTCTTCGGATCGATGAGCTCCGGGAACTCCCGCAGCGTCTCGACGACCTCCCCGGCGCGCTCGCCGCACGCCGCGATGATCACGATGTCGACCTCCGCGTTGCGGCTCGTGATCTGCTGGAGGACCGTCTTGCCCGCGCCGAAGGGGCCCGGGATGCAGTAGGTACCGCCGAGGGCGATGGGAAAGAAGGTGTCGATGATCCGGACCTTCGTGACCATGGGGTCGGCGGGCTTGAGACGCTCCACGTAGCAGTCGATCGCGCGCTTGACCGGCCACTCGAACATCATCGTGACCGGCACCTCGTTTCCGTTCGCGTCCTCGAGAACGGCGATCTCATCGGTTACCACGTACTCGCCGTCGTTCGCAACGCTCTTCACGGTGTAGGTGCCGTAGCGGTTGAACGGCACCATGATACGGTGCTCGAAAATCCCCTCCGGGACCGTACCGAGCGTATCCGCGCGTTGCACCGTGTCTCCGGGCGATACCCTGGGCGTGAAACGCCACTTCGTCTCGCGGTCGATCGCGTTGACGTAGACACCGCGGTCGAGGAAGAACCCGCACTGCTCGGCAAGCTCGGGCAGCGGGTTCTGTAACCCGTCGTAGACCCGGGTGAGCAGTCCGGGACCGAGCTCGACGGCGAGCAGCTCGCCCGAGAACTCGACCTCGTCGCCTACGCCGATTCCGGTGGTCATTTCGAAGACCTGCACCTCCGCGCGGTCGCCGCGGACGCGGATGACCTCGCTCTTCAGACGCTTCGTCTCCTCGCCGGCGGTGGCCTCGATGTAGCCGACCTCGTTGAGCGCGACTTCGCCCTCCACCTCGACGGAGACCATGTTGCCGTTCACGCCGATGACCGTACCTCGTGACTGGCTCATTCGCTTTGCTCCTGGTAATACTCGTTCATGATGGTTTCGTTGATGCGCGCGAAACGCTCCTCGCCGTTGGCACGGGTGAACAGCCGTCGTCGCGCGAGTAGCTGCAATCGCAGGTAGTAGATGACGATCCGGTCGAAGTCGAAGAAATGCCCGACCTCGAGGTCGTCGAGGAAGTGCCACCGTACCCGATTGAGCTGGTCCTCGCCGGACAGCGGGGATTCCTGCGCAAACGCTTCGCGCGAGCCCTCTGCGATCTCCGCCGGGTCGGTGTTGTCGTGGCCGGCCTCGTCGAGGCGAAGGTAGCGCGATGCCTCTACCGACGCGCCGGGTGCACGCAGCTCGACGAGCGCGTTCCGCAGCCCGCGCTCGAAATCCCGCCATCGGTCGATCGTTCGCTGACCGCTGCGCGAGACGTCGAGCGGCGCGTCGATCGTCGCCGAGGTGAGGAGCTCGAGCTCTTCCTGCGGAAGGTGATCGGCGAGGGTCTCGAGGAACTCGGAGGGTTCGGCTGCGTCCTTGTTCTCGTAGGTGAGCAACGGAAGGCTCGCGACCAGGAAGTAGTACTGACTCACCGCTCCCCCTACGCTCCGGCGGCGGCTTCGCGGATTGTCTCGGCGAGCCGCGGCGTCACGTACGCCGCGAGCGCTTCTGCAACCGCGTCTGCGGTGAAGTCGTAGTACACCCCGCCGTCGCGCGAGGCGATCCGGAACCCGCTCGAGACGCCCGGCGAGGCCTTGATCTCGGTCCCGGAGGCGAGCTGGTCGGCGAGCCGATTGCGCAGGCTCGACTCGATCTTCTTCAGATCCCCCTCCGAGAGGAGGACGTCGAGCGACTGGTCGCGGCCTTCGGCCCACGCCTGCACGACCGTCACGACCGCCGACTCGAGCACGCCGGCGTCGAAGGTCTCGCCGGTCGCTCCTTCCACGACGGCGCGGAAGATCGCCGAAAGCTTCGCCTGAACGCTGAGCAGGAGGTCACGGGCGGCCTGCCGGACCGCCTCCTTCCCGGCCGCTTCCTGCCGGCTGCGGTCCGCCTTCGCCTCTTCGACGATCGAGGCAGCTTGCCGCTCGGCGTTCGCCGTGATCTGCTGTGCCTTCTCTTCGGCGGCGGCTACGATCTGTTCGGCCTGCTTCTCCGCGCTCTGTACACCCTCTGCCTTGATCGTTTCGATGAGTTCCTGTAGCTGAGTATCCATGCTGACCTCGTGATCGCGAGTTAGGGATCGGTGGGTCATTGTGACCGACCGACTACACAATATTAATTGATTTTCCGTTTCGGATTCAAGCCGAGATTGGAGATTTTTTCAGATCTCACCGAGCCGCAGATCACCGTGAATCTTGAACACGTTGCGGTCGCGGTCGACGCTGAGGCGACGGTGCGGAAAGTAGTACGGCAGCTTCTCGGCGAGCCGATTCGCGACCTCGCGTTCGATCGACTCGCGCACGTCCTCCGGAACGTTTTCGAGCGTGACCATCTCCACCTGGACGATGTAGCCGCGGCCGAGCTTCGACCCGTAGCCGGGCGTGAACGTCGCCCCGACGTTGAACAGTCCGTCGTGAGCCTTGTTTGCGGTGTCCCCGCGTCGAGGCCGAGCCGGATGAAGCCGATAGCGCCCGCCGTACTTCTCCTCGAGATCGTCGTCGATGGCGTCAAAGAGGCGCTTGAGCCTCGTCTCGAACTCCGCCAGGTGCGGGTGTTTCACCAGCGCACTTCCCAGACGATCGGCTGCATCGCCGTCGCGACCTCATCGAGCGTAGCGGAGAAGCTCGCGGTGCGCTCGGCGTCGGTATCGCCGGTCGTGGCGACGACCGGCGCGGGGGTGCGAAGCGAGAACGACAGCGTGTACGCGGCGAGCTCGTCGGCGAGCAGATGCGCCTGCTCGCCGTCGGCTCCGCCGCCCGGCGCCACGACGTAGCGCCACGAGCCACCGTTCTCGCCGACCTCGATCTCGAGCGCGTCTGCGCCGAGCAGACTCGCGAGAGCCGCCGGCGAATCGAAGCGCAGCCGCGCCTCCACCGTTACCTGCTCGTCGGTGCGGCTGATCCGGTGGGAACGCAGCTCGAGCCCCTCGATCAACCCGGCCGCCCGCTCGAATTCGCCTCGCGTGACCGGTACGGGGCGGGCACCGTCGCTGTCGTCGAAGACGCCGGTATCCCACGCGGGTCGGTCCACGACGTAGCTCAGGTCGAGCGAGCCGCTGCCGTCGGCGTCGAGCGCGACGTTCGTTTCGGTCGAGAGGCAGCCGGAGAGCGCGACCAGCGCGGCGAACAGCAGCGCACAACGAGCGGCGCGTGGGAGCGTTTGCATTGGTCGATAGTAGTACAACGGAAGCTTCTCCTCAAGCTCGGCGTCAGCCGAGATGCACGTTCGTCTTGCCGTACCCGCCTTCCTCGGGCCGCGCGTACTCGTAGGAGACCACGTGCGGGTGGCGTCGCAGCCAATCGCGTACGCCCTGCTGGAGCACGCCCTCGCCCATCCCGTGAACGATGCCGAAGTCGCTCATCCCGGAGAGTAACGCCTGGTCGACCTGTCGCTCGACCGCGTCGAGCGCGTCCTCGAGCCGATACCCGCGCAGGTCGAGCTCGAGGTCCGGCTTCGCGCCCCCGGGCGCGTAGCTCACCGAAGGGGCTTGCTCGCGGCGACCGGTCGGCTCGAGGTCGGCTTCGTCGACCGGCAGGCGTACCGTGCCCACCTGGACGATCCAGCTCGAGCCCTTGCCGCGCCGCTGAATCGTGCCCTCCCTGCCGGAGCTGCGAACACGCACGGCGGCGCCGGGTTCGAGCGATCGGCCCTCGCACGCCTCCCGGCCGGCCGCGTGCGAGGTCTCCTCGCCGCCTGGAACCCCTGCGGTCGTCTCGCCACGCCCGGAGGAAGCATCGTCGAGCCGGGCGAGCGCCTGCCGTTCGTCCTCGATCCGGTCGTCCAGGTCGGCGATGAAGCGCTTCACCGCCTGCGTCTTCTCGCGCGTGAGCTCGCCCTCGCGTACCTCGCGCACGAGGTTTTCGAGCCGGCTGCGCGTCTCGGCGGCCCAGCGTTCGAGGTCACGAAGGCGGCCGCTTCGCACATCGGCCTCCCGCCGGTCGAGCTCCTCTTCCCGGGAGCGGAGCCGCTTCCGTTCGCGCTCGACCTCGCGCTCGCGCTCGCCGACGTGCTGAGACTCCCGGTGAAGCTCATGCTCGCGGTCGGTCAGCCGCCGGATGATCCTGCCGGTGTCGTACTCCTCGCCGGTGAGGTAGTCGCGCGCTCGCGCCGTCACCGAGCGCAGTATACCCATGCGGGCGGCGACCTCGACCGCGTGGCTCGACCCGGGCACGCCGGGGATGATGTGGTAGGTCGGCCGCAGGTTCCTGGGGTCGAACTCGACCGAGGCGTTCAACGCCCGATCGTGGGTGAACCCGTAGTGTTTCAGACTTCCGTGATGCGTCGTCACCACGGTGTACGGGGCGCGCTCGAGCAGTTCGTCGAGGATCGACATCGCGAGCGCCCCGCCCTCCTCCGGGTCGGTGCCCGACCCGAGCTCGTCGAGGAGGACCAGCGAGCGCTCGTCGGCGTGGTTGAGAATCCGCGCGATGTTGCGCATGTGGCCGGAGAAGGTCGAGAGGTTCTGCTCGATGCTCTGCTCGTCGCCGATGTCGGCGTACACTCCGCCGAAGACCGGCAGCTCGCTGCCCGGCGACGCCGGAACCGCGAGGCCGAACTGGTTCATGAGCGCGAGCAGACCCACGGTCTTCAGCGAGACCGTCTTCCCGCCGGTATTCGGACCGGTGATGATGAGCACGCGCTTGCCGGCCGGGATCTCCACGCTGATGGGCACCGCCTGCTCGCCGAGCAGCGGGTGCCGGGCGTGCTGGAGGTGCACGTGATCGTCGGACTCACCGGCGCGTTCGCACGCGAAATCGTAGCCGTAGCGCGCGCGGCAGTAGACCCGGTCGACACGGACCGTACGCTCGAGCGTCGCGGAGAGCTCGTCGCGGAACCGGCGGCAGTAGGCGGTGAGGTCGCGGAGGATACGCAGCAGCTCGTTGCGGTACCGATGCTCTGCCTCGACGACCGCGTTGTTGCGCGTGACGAGCTCCTGCGGCTCGATGAAGACGGTCGCCCCGCTGCCCGAGCTCTCGTGCACGATCCCCTGGACCTTACCGCGGTGATCGGACTTCAGTGCGAGCACCGTGCGACCGTCGCGTTGGGTCGGTACCGTCGCGCTGAGGTATCGCCTGAGGTCGTCGCGGTTCGCAAGGGCCGCCGCGTTGCGCTGGAGATCCTGCTGCGCGCGAAGAATATCGTTTCGGATAGCCCTCAGCTCAGGGATCTCGCGCTCGCGAATCGTCCCGTCCGGGTCGATCGCGCGCAGCACGCGGTCGACGACCGGGCCCACCTCCGGGCGGTCGCCGAGAAAACGGTCCCCTTCCTCGCCGACGCCCGCCTCCCGCGCGCCGGCGCGGAGGTAGGAGTCCAGGTCGATCGAGCTGCGCGCGAAGACGGCGACCTCGGCGAGCTCGAGCGGCTCGAGAACGACGCCCTCCTTCTCGAGGCGCTCGAGCGTGCTCTGCACGGGCGGGAAGGCGAGTGTTGGTGTCTCTACGGTAGTCGCGAGCGCGCGGGTCACGAGCGCTACCTCGTCGTGGAGCACGCGCAGCTCGACCGCGTCGGTACAGATTCGTTCGCGGCGGATCGCGAGCGCCGCCTCGACGGTGAGACATCGGTTGCGTACCTGCGCGCGAATCTTCTCGAACTCGAGCACGCGCAGGCTGTGACGGTTCACTGGTCGCACTCCTTCATGCCGTGGGTCCGCGCGAGGAACCGATAGCTCGTCGTCGCCGTGGCCGGATCCGAGAGAAAGAGCCGAACGTCGCCGGCCGCGTCGCGCTCCTCGGGCGTAATCGGGCGCGCGGCACCTGCGACGCGGAGCGTCTGGCGCACCACGCCGTCCACCGAGTCCACCACGCGCGCGCGTTGGCCGAGCAGACGCTCCACGTGGGCGCGGACATGGATGAAGTGCGTGCACCCGAGGACGATCGCGGCCGCGCCGGATTCGAGGAGGCGCGCCGTCGGGCGTTCGAGCGCGCGATCGACTTCGTGAACGGAGAAGCTGCCCAGCCGGCGCTCGATGAGCTCCACAAGGCCTCCGGCGGGTACGAGATCGACCTCGTTTCCGGGAGCATAGGTGCGAATGAGCCGCGCGACGTACTCGTCCTCTACGGTGCGAGCGGTCGCGAGCACGCCGATCCGACCCGAGCCGACGAGCTCGGCCGCCGGCTTTATCGCCGGCACGACCCCGACGAACGGCACGTCGAACCGCGCTCGCAGCGCGTCGAGCGCCACCACGCTGGCGGTATTGCAGGCAACGACGATTGTGCGCGGATCCGCGCGATCGATCAGGCGGCCGGCGGCGTCGATGACGAGCGAGCGCACCTCGTCGACGCTCCGCTCGCCGTAGGGGAAGTTGCGGTTGTCAGCGTAGTACACGAAGCGGTCGTCCGGCGAGGCGGCCATCGCCGCGGACAGGTAGGGAACGCCCCCCACGCCCGAATCGAGAAAAGCAATCGGTCGATCACTCATCATCGAAGAGCTTGGAGAAGGCGTCGCGCGCCTGCGACTGTTTCCTGTCATAGTCGCCGCTCGCTCCCGCGGCGGGCCCGTCGGCCGCGGGCCTGAAGAAGTCGCAGAAGTTCGCACGGTCCTTGTCGCGGACCGCTTCGGGAATGGTTTCGCGGCACTGCCAGTGCGCCGCTTCGTCGTAGAAGGTGCAGTTGAGACAGACGCGCGCGTCCGCGCCGCACGACTCGCAGACGGTCGTACGGAACACCTTCTCAGGAAGCCCGGCGCCGCAGCGGAAACAGCTTGCCATACGTCTATGATACTCGCCGTCGCCCGACCCATCAATCGCGGGCACGGTCACGCGCCGCGCGATCGTGCGTCCGGCGGTCGCACGGCGGGTTGCGGTCCTTCGGCGAGGTCGCTACGATCAGAGGTGATGTTCACGCCAGGGGCTCGGCCGAGCCGGCCCGTCACCGCCGATCGCCTCGAGAGTCTGCTCGCCAGATTCGACACGGTGTTCGACCTGAACATGCAGGGCCTCGAGCTTCACGCGGTCGAGATCGCCGGAAACGCCTTCTACGGGTGCAACTTCGCGCGATCGTCGTTCGAGCACGGCTCGGTAAAGGGATGCACATTCGAAATGTGCTTCTTCCCCGCGTCGCTCGTCGAGCACGTCGAATTCATCGACGTCCGGATGAAGAACTGCGTCTTCGGTGCGAGCAGGTTCGATCACGTCACGTTTCGGGGCAGCACGGTCGTGCAGTGCAATTTCAACGGTCTGCGCGCGACCGAGCTGCTCTTCGACGACTGCGATCTGTTGCACACGCGCTTCGACGCCGCACTACTGCAGCCGGCGACGTTCGACAACTGTAACCTGAAGGAGGCGCGATTCCTGAGAACGGACACCGCAGATGTTTCGTTCCGACTTGCCAACCCGGAGGACGCCGTGTTCAGCGCCGAGGACAGCTGGTGATGCGACTGTTCAGCCATTTTTCCTTCGACACACTCTCGAATACGTATGTGATCGGTCCCGATGACGGAGGTGACGCGCTTCTCGTCGATCCGGCCACCTTCGACGTTCCTCTGCTGGAGGTCGTCGAAGAACACGGCTACTACGTCCGCCACGTTCTGCTCACGCACTACGACGAGTCGCACCTCGCCGGTCTGCGCACGCTGCGTCGAATCTACGACTGTTCGGTCTACGCAGCCCACGCAACGGTGCTCGGCGAGTTGGCGGTCACCGTATCGCATGGTGATCGGTTCAGTCTCTGCTGCGGTCCCATCGAGGTGATCACGCTTCCGGGCCACTCGAGCGACAGCGTGGCCTACCTCGCCAACGGCCTTCTGTTCACCGGAACGGCGATGAGCGCGGGCGAATACGGAAGCGTTGGAAATCCGTACGCGAAGGCGATCCTGCTCGCCAATATCCGCGAGCGTGTGCTCACGCTTGCGGATGAAACGGTCGTCCTACCGTTCTACGGTCCGCCGTCGACCGTGCTCGTCGAGAAGCACACGTTCCCTAAGCGGGATTCGCTACGGTCCGCAGAGCGTTCCTGAAGCGATCGGGCAGTCGCGCCGTGAACCAGCGAGGCTCGTCCTCCCCCGGCAGTGTGATCCGCAGGCGATACGCGTGCAACGCGAGTCCCGCCGCGGGTAACCCACTCCTGTTCCTCGCGTAGATCGGGTCTCCGACGACCGGACATCCGAGGCTCGCCATGTGAACCCGCAACTGGTGCGTCCGTCCCGTCCGCGGAGTGAGCGACACGAAGCTGTACCCGCTGAAGTGCCGGAGCACCCGGTAGCTCGTCACCGCCTCCTTGCCTCCGGGGTCGACGATCGCGAACCGCTTGCGGTTGTGCGGGTCCCGCCCGATCGGGGCGTCCACGGTGCCTTGGCTGCGGGGAAGGGTACCCCTGACGATCGCGAGGTAGCGCTTCTCGACCGTGTGCTGCTTGAATTGCGCCGCGAGCTCGGCGAGCGCCTGCGGGTGCTTGGCGGCGATGATCACGCCGGAGGTGTCCTTGTCGAGCCTATGGACGATACCCGGGCGTGCCGGATCGTCGAAGTCGCCGGCAAGCGTCTTGACGCGATGCATGAGTCCCTGGGCGAGCGTTCCGTGTCGGTTGCCCGCCGCCGGATGCACCACCATGCCGGCCGGCTTGTTGACGACAACGACGTCGCCGTTCTCGAAGATGATGTCGAGCGGGACCGGCTCCGCCTCGATCGCCGCGTCCGCCGGGCGGCTGTAGTCGACCTCGACGAGCTGACCCGCCCTCAGGCGATGCGAGAGCTTGCACACGCTACCGTCCACCCGAACGACCACGTCGCGATGGGCGATCTGGCTCCGCGGGAAGAGCCCGAGGTCGTCGGCGATGAAGCGATCCACTCGCCTGCCGACGGCCTCCTCGGGCACGCGGGCGCTGAACGACTCGCGCTCACTCATCGGTGCGCTCGAACTCGCCGAGCGCGTAATCGGCGATCGCGATCATGATCGAGATCCACACGGCTCCGCCGAGGATCTGCAGGTTCTCTCGACGACCGAGCTCCGCCGCCTCAGGCGACTGCGAGAGACCGGGGACGAAGGGCGAGTCGAGCGTGCCGGTGGAAATGCTCTGACCGGCGAAGCGTGTGAGGCCGTAGAGCAGTCGGCTCGTGAGCAGGCTGACCGGCAGCGCGCCGAGGGCGACGATCTCCGCCCGCCGCAGCGACAGCGACCACTGCGGAAACTCCTCGGGCTCGTACGGTTCGGCGTCGGGAACGACGGCGCCCGAGCGGCCCTCCTGCGACCAGGCACCGCCGGTCACGACGATGAGCAGGAGCACGGCGAGAAGAGCTCGGGGGTTCACGAGCGCGCTCCGAAGAGGACGCTCCCCACGCGGATCTCGGTGCTCCCCTCGGCGATCGCGATCTCGAAGTCGTCGCTCATCCCCATGGACAGCGTGTCGATCGCCGCAGACGGCAGCGCTCGCCGCAGCTGCTCGTACACCTCGCGCGTGGTCGCGAACGCGCGTGCGATCGCGGCGGTATCGTCGGTGAACGGACCGATCGTCATAACCCCGCGCAGAGCGAGCGCGGGCAGCCCGGCGATGCGCGCCGCCTCGTCGAGCAGCTCCTGCGGATCGGCGTAGCCCGACTTGCTCTGCTCGCCCGAGCTGTTCAGCTGAAGGAGGATCGAACACTCACGTCCGGCGTCGTCGCATCGGCGGGAGAGCGCCTGCGCGGTCGCGTACGCGTCTATGCTCTCGACCCACGAGAAGAGGTCGGGCACGAGCTTCGCCTTGTTGCGCTGGAGATGCCCGATGAGGTGGAGCTCCACGTCGTCCGTGCTGGTGTACTTTCGGTCGGCTTCCTGGACGCGGTTCTCGCCGAAGAGCCTGATTCCCGCGGCGACAGCCTCGTCCACGACGCTGCGCGGGCGGGTTTTCGTGACGGCGAGGAGCCTGATGTGCGCGGGATCACGGCCCGAACGCGCCGCGGCACGCTCGATTCGCTCGCGGACCTCGCGGAGGTGCTGCGCGACCATTGGTCGCAAGTGTACCAGATGGCGAGCCGCGTGTCATACTCGCGAGCGCGTCACGAGAGCGGAAAGCCCGCCGGATGGGACCGCCGGATGGGACCGCCGGACAGGACCGCCGGATCCGTAGC
>CAZVEF010000002.1:38923-50658 GCA_964625715.1 uncultured Spirochaetaceae bacterium
CCGCCGGATGGGACCGCCGGATGGGACCGCCGGACAGGACCGCCGGATCCGTAGCGGCGGCCCCGGACGCTGTTGACTTGGAGGGTGCCCCCGACTACCTTCAGCTAGGAAGAGGACACCATGAGCGAAACACTGTGGAGCGAGCGTCAGAAGGCTACGTGGCGCACGAAGGTCGGTCTCGCCGAGATGCTCACCGGCGGCGTCATCATGGACGTCACCACGCCCGAGCAGGCGAAGATAGCGGCTGAGGCCGGCGCGCAGGCCGTCATGGCGCTCGAACGCGTACCCGCGGATATCAGGGCGCAGGGCGGTGTGGCCCGCATGTCGGACCCGGAGATGATCAAGGAGATCCAGGACACGGTGACGGTCCCGGTTATGGCAAAATGCCGGATCGGTCACTTCGTCGAGGCGCAGGTCCTCGAAGCGCTCGGCGTCGACTTCATCGACGAGAGCGAGGTGCTCACGCCGGCCGACGAGAGCTACCACGTCAACAAGCACGAGTTCAAGGCACCCTTCGTCTGCGGATGCCGCGACCTCGGCGAGGCGCTGCGCCGCATTGGCGAGGGCGCGGCTATGATCCGCACCAAGGGTGAAGCGGGAACCGGCGACATCGTGGAAGCAGTACGGCACCTGCGCACCGTGACCGGCGAGATCCGTCGGCTCGGCAGCCTCCGCGAAGAGGAGCTCATGACCGCCGCCAAGGAGCTCGGCGCGCCCTACGACCTCGTCGTCGAAGTCGCGCGCACGGGCAAGCTCCCGGTGCCGAACTTCTCCGCCGGCGGCGTCGCGACGCCCGCCGACGCCGCGCTCATGATGCAGTTGGGCGCGGAGGCGGTCTTCGTCGGCTCGGGCGTCTTCAAGTCGAACGATCCGGTCCGACGCGCCCGCGCGATCGTCGACGCGGTAGCCAACTACGACAATCCGGCGAAGCTCGCGGAGATCTCGCGCGGGATCGGCGGAGCCATGTCGGGCGTGAGCGTCTCTACCATGCAGGAAGGCGAGCGGATCGCGTCGCGAGGCTGGTAGACGCGTGTCGACAGTCGGCGTTCTCTCCTACCAGGGCGGCTTTCAGCGGCACATGGAAGCACTCGCGCGTATCGGTGCGCCCGTTCGCCCGGTGCGCGACCTCGATGCGCTCGCGTCGGTGGACGCTCTCGTCATCCCCGGCGGCGAGAGTACAACCATCGGAATGCTGATGCAGCGGTTCGGGCTTCTCGAGGAGGTCCGGCGCCGTATCCGGGACGGCTTTCCCGTCTACGGCAGCTGCGCGGGCGCAATCCTGCTCGCGCGCCGCATAGAGGCGAGCGAGCAGCCGCGCATCGGCACGATGGAGATGACGGTGCGAAGGAACGCGTACGGCCGCCAGGTGGAGAGCTTCGAGGCCGACGTCGAGCCGACCGGTGCATCGGGCTGGCAGAACGGCGCGTTCCACGGCGTCTTCATTCGGGCGCCGCAGATCGTCGAGGTCGGCGCCGATGTGACCCCCCTCCTCGTCTACGAGGACCGGCCCGTGCTGGTTCGCTCCCACACGCAGCTCGCCACGACCTTTCACCCCGAGCTCACCCGGGACGATCGCATCCATCGCTACTTCGTAGAACACGTCGCCGGCCTGTGAGCCGCCGGTATCACCGGGACCTGGTGGCGTTGTAGGCGTCGATCGCCGCGAACGTCTCGCGCGCCGACTCCGGCAGAACGATCGAGTCGAGCACGGCGGCAGCCTCGCCCCGCAGCCGCGCCACGAGCTCCTCGAGTGTCGCGATCGTCCCCGTCTCGCGCAGCGCCTCGCGGACCCGACCGATCTGATTCTCGCTCAGGTGCTCGTGGCCGAAGTACCCCGCCACGTCCGCCCAGCGGGTATCCGCGAGCCGCTCGAAGAGGTAGAGGCGGTGGAGCGTCTGCTTGTTCGCCGTGACGTCCGACCCTGCCGGCTTGCCGATTTCGGTCGTCTCTTCCATCACGCCCAGCTGATCGTCGCGGATCTGGAAGACGATCCCCTCGAGCTCGCCCCACCGGCAGAGCGCGTCGACGGTCGCTTCGTCGGCTCCGGCGAGAATCGCTCCGAGCATGAGCGGCAGCGAAAACGTGTAGCGGCCTGTCTTGTACCTGTAGACCGAAAGGATCTCCTCTTCGCTCGCGGCGTGCGGTGAGTGTCCGTTGGCGACGTCGGCCATCTGCGCCACGCCGACCTTTGCGATCTCGTCGGTCAAGAGCTTCATCAGCCGCACGCGCGTCTGCGCGGACAGCGGTGTTGCCCCGATCGCCGACACGGCCACGAGCGCGGCGACGTCGCCGCCGCAGATGGCCATACTCTCGCCGAACCGGTCGGGATCACGGTAGCCGTTTTCGCTTGCGTATCGCCGATACTGCTCGTAGACCGCCGGCATGCCGCGGCGAACCGGATCCTCGTCCATGATGTCGTCGTGGATGAGGAGAAAGCTCTGGATGAGCTCGAGCGACGCGGCGACCGTATAGACTGCCTGCTCGCCGTTCACGCCGAACGCCTGCGCGGTCGCGGCGACGAGCGAACCCCTGATCACCTTGCCGCTGCCGGCGAAGTCGAGGATTCGGCGGCGCAGGTCCCCTCCCCACCCGTTGATCCGGCTGAGCGGCTCTCCGTGGTCGCGGTCGATGCGTCCCAGCGCCTCGACGACCGGGGCACGGTGAGCTGCGAGCGTTTCGATCATGAGGCTACTCGCGTATCGGCGCGCGGGGCGATGAAGTTGCGCAGGACGGTTTGCACGATCCGGGGCCGCGACGGCTTGACCTTGCGGCGGAAGACGACGAAGGGGTCCGATTCGATCGTCGAGGCGGTCCAATTGTACATATCGGCGGCCGTCTTGATGGGCACGAGGTACCTGCGCGGGATGAAGGAGTATCCCGATTCGGCCTCGCTCTGCCAGGCGCGGTAGCGATCGAGCTGACGCGAGAGAAAGCCGATGAATTCGCCCTTCCGTGCCCGCGCGGTCTCCTCGCGGAGGTCCGAAAGATCGCTCTCGGCGATCGGCAGGTAGATTCGGCCGAGCCCGTTGTCCTCGTCGATGTCGCGGATGAAGTTGATGACCTGCATCGCGCGGCCGAGCATGGCAGCGGCGCGATCGGCCTCCCGGCAGAGCCCCATGATCCGCGACATGTACAGGCCGATTACCTCAGCCGACCCGTAGACGTACTCGAGCATCTCTTCGAGCGTGGCGTGGACTCGCTTGGAGAGATCGAGCTCCATCGAGTGGAGAAATGCCTCGGTCCACTGCGGATCGAACGCCTTCCGTTCGGCGAGATCGACGAACGAATCGACGATGACATCGCCGGTCGCCTTGCCGGCGAGTGAGCGATGATACCGGTCGACGAAGGCGTGGAACTCGTCGGGTTGCTGTGGAACGGTGTCCACGTAGTTGTCGGCGACCCGGACGAAGCCGTAGAGGACGAACACGTCGTCGCGGACATCGCGCGGGAAGAACAGACTGCTGTTGAAGTAGGTCTTGCTCCCGGATCTGAAGACCTCTCGGTGCAGGTCGGTCGATCGCATCGCGGCTCCTCGTGGGTAGGATAGTGCTCGCGCACCGACTCGGCAACTCGAAGCGTGACCTTGCCGGGGGCTTCGGGCGACACCACCGCGCGCTCCTCAGGTGGCAGAATTTACCTCGAGAAGCCAAACTTCGGGAAGATTCTCCTCATCTCGCCCAAAAGTTCACGAATGTTCGCCAAAGTTGAGCCGTTCTGCTTGACACAACGTCTCATACACTCTAATTTGCAGCGTACTTTGGACCGTAGGTGCTGATTCAAACGGTCTTTCGTACGATTCTGGAGGTGAGATGACGGCAACGAAGCGGACCGGAGCCCAGGCGATCGTCGATGTGGTCGAGCGCGAGGGCGTAGAATATATCTTCGGCCTTCCCGGCGGGGCGGCGATTCCCATCTTCGACGCGCTTGTCGACTCGTCGATCCGACTCGTCCTGACTCGGCACGAGCAGGGGGCGACGCACATGGCGGACGGCTATGCTCGCGCGACCGGGAAGCCCGCGGTCGTGCTCGTCACCTCGGGACCAGGGGCGACCAATACGATCACCGGCATCCTTACCGCGAACATGGACTCGATCCCCATGGTGATCATCTGCGGGCAGCAAACCACCGGCAATCTGGGGCTCGACGCCTTCCAGGAGGCCGATGTCTCGGGTATCTCCTACCCTGTGGTCAAGCACAGCTACCTCGTGAAGGACGCCGCGGACCTTCCCCGCATCCTGCGCGAGGCGTTTCATATCAGCCGCACCGGCAGACCGGGCCCCGTCCTCGTGGACGTGCCCAAGGACGTATCGAGCGCGCTCATCGAGCCGGACTTCACCGAGGAGTTCCACCTTCCCGGCTACACGGTCCCCGGGCGCGGCGAGCGCGAGTCGATCGAGGACGCCGCGCGTCTGCTGCGTCGCGCCCGCAAGCCCGTGCTGCTGGTCGGACACGGTGCGGTCATCTCCGGCGCCGGGAAGGCAATCGCCGAGCTTGCCGAAGGGCTCCAGATTCCCGTCACGAATACCCTGCTCGGCAAGGGCTGTTTCCCGGAGACGCATCCGCTGAGCCTCGGGATGCTCGGCATGCACGGCACTGCGTACGCGAACAAGGCGATGGTCGACTGCGACCTGGTGATGTCGATCGGCAGCCGATGGGACGACCGGATCGTCGGCAAGTACGCGACGTTCTGTCCGGATGCCACGAGGATCCACGTGGACATCGACGAGGCCGAGTTCGAGAAGACCCTCTCGATGGACTGTACGATCCACGGCGATGCGCGCCTGGTCGTCGAAGAGCTCGCCGAGATCGCGACCCCCGGCGACACCGGCGACTGGGTGAAGCAGGTGCAACGCTGGAAGCGCGACTTCCCGCTCAAATTCAGGAAGTCGGGCAAGCTGCGGGCGGAGCACGCGATCGACGAAATCTACAAGCAGACCAGAGGCGAAGCGATCGTCACGACCGACGTGGGTCAGCACCAGATGTGGGCGGCGCAGTACTACCTGGTCGACCACCGCTTCCAGTGGATTACCTCCGGCGGCGCCGGGACGATGGGGTTCGGGTTCCCGGCGGCGGTGGGCGCGCAGTTTGCGCATCCTGACAAGACGGTCGTCACCGTGGTGGGCGACGGCGGGTTCCAGATGACGCTGAGCGAGCTCTCGACCGCGGCGACGCACAAGCTGCCCATCAAGATCATGATCATCAATAATCATTACCTGGGCATGGTCCGCCAATGGCAGAACCTCTTCTACGACAACCGGCTGAGCGGTGTCGAGATGGAGGGAAACCCCGACTTCGTGAAGCTTGCGCAGAGCTACGGGGTGAAGGGATTCCGCATCCGTCGCAGCGCCGACGTGCGGCGCATCATCGGGAACGCGCTCGAGTACAACGACGGCCCCTGTGTGATCGACGTGGAGGTCGAGAAGGAAGACAATGTCTTTCCCATGATCCCCGCGGGTGCGAGCCTGTCCGAGATGATCCTCGAGCCGCCGAAGAAGAAGATGGCCAAGCCGGAAGGGAGTACGTGATGTCTACAGCAACCGAGATCCGAGCCAAGAGAGAGGCCCAGGAACCGACCGAAGTGCTCGAGAAGCACACCATCAGCCTCTACGTGGCGAACAAACCGGGCGTGCTCATCCGCATCGCGCTCGTGTTCGCCCGCCGCGGCTACAACATCGACAGCCTCGTGGTATCCCCCTCGCCGGACCCCGACTTCTCGACGATGAACATCGTCGCCTCCGGCGATCGCAAGACGCTTCACCAGATCATCAAGCAGCTGAACAAGCTCGTGGACGTCGTGCACGCGACCGACCGTACCAACGACGACGTCATCCACCGCGAGCTCGCGCTGATCAAGGTGCACTGCGAGCCGGATATGCGGGGTGAGGTGCTTCAGTTGGCCAAGGCACTCGATTGTGATACGGTCGACCTCGGCGAAAGCAGCGTCACCGTGGAGGCAACGGGCACAAGCGAGAAGCTCGACGCCGTGGGACGCGTGTTCGAGCGCTACGGCGTGCTCGAGCTGATTCGAACCGGTAAGGTGCTCATCGCACGCGGTGAAACGATAACCCCATAGGAGCTCGCATGTCACAGAACCTTCTCGACAGGGTGTGGGACCTCCACAAGGTCGACACGCTGCCCACCGGACAGGACCAACTGTTCATCGGGCTGCACCTGATCCACGAAGTGACCTCGCCTCAGGCGTTCCAGATGATCGAGGAACGCGGGCTGAGCGTCCTCCACCCCGAACGGACGATCGCCACCGTCGACCATATCGTGCCCACCGCCGACCAGCAGCGTCCCTTCGCCGATTCCCTCGCCGAAGAGATGATGCAGGCGCTCGAGCACAACACGGCGAAGCACGGCATCGAGTTCTACCACCTGGGCACCGAGCATCAGGGCATCGTCCACGTCGTCGGTCCCGAGCTCGGCGCGACTCAGCCCGGGATGACGATCGCGTGCGGCGACTCGCATACCTCGACGCACGGCGCGTTCGGAGCGATCGCCTTCGGCATCGGCACGAGCCAGATTCGCGACATCCTCGCGACCCAGTGCCTCGCGATGAGCAGACCCAAGGTGCGCCGTATCCAGGTCAACGGTTCGCTTCCGCCCGGTGTCTACGCCAAGGACATCATCCTCAGGATCATCGCCGACCTCGGCGTCAAGGGCGGCCTCGGCTACGCCTACGAGTACGGAGGTCCTGCGATCGAGGCGCTCTCTATGGAAGGTCGGATGACGATCTGCAACATGAGCATCGAGGGTGGGGCCCGGGTCGGATACGTGAACCCGGACGAGAAGACCTTCGAGTGGCTCCGCGGACGCGCGTACGCACCGAAGGGAGACGAATTCGACCGGGCCGTCGAATGGTGGCAAAGCATCGCGAGCGCGCCCGACGCCGAATACGACGACGTATACGAGCTCGACGTCTCCGAACTCGAGCCCATGGTTACGTGGGGCATCAACCCGGGCCAGGCCGTCGGGGTGACCACGGCGATGCCGAAGGTCGCAGAGATGCCGCCCGACCAACGGGAAGTTGCCGAAGCCGCGTACAGGCACATGGCCTTCCAAGAGGGCAGCCCCATCGAGGGGACGCCCATCAACGTCGCCTTCATCGGCTCGTGCACGAACTCGCGGATCTCCGACCTCCGCGAGGCTGCCCGGATCGTGGAAGGACAGACGGTCGCTCCGGGGGTTCGCGCCTTCGTCGTGCCGGGGAGCAAGCAGGTCGCCGCGCAGGCGGAGGCCGAGGGACTGCCGGAGGTCTTCCAGCGCGCCGGTTTCCAGTGGCGCGGCGCCGGCTGTTCCATGTGCCTCGCGATGAACCCGGACAAGCTCCAGGGGCGTGAGATCTGCGCGTCGAGCTCGAATCGGAATTTCATAGGTCGACAGGGCTCGCCTACCGGTAGAACGCTGCTGATGAGCCCCGCGATGGTGGCCGCGGCGGCGATCAACGGCAGGGTCGTCGACGTTCGCAGCCTGGCCACGGCGGGATCGGCCGGCGCGGTTCCGGTCGCGTAGGAGGAGTGATGGCAGAAGAGAAAAGAGTTCGGTCGGTAGCCGGTACCGCGGTACCCGTGCGGGGAAACGATATAGACACCGACCGGATCATCCCGGCGCGATACATGAAGGTCGTCACCTTCGACGGTCTCGGCGAGTACGCCTTCCGCGACGTGCGCTTCGACGAGGATGGGACCGCCACCGACCACCCGTTCAACGATCCGCGGTATCAGAGCGCGGAGATTCTGCTGGTGAACAAGAACTTCGGGTGCGGGTCGAGCCGCGAGCACGCCCCGCAGGCGCTCATGCGCTGGGGCATCAAGGCGATCGTGGGAGAGAGCTTCGCCGAGATTTTTGCCGGCAACTGCAACGCGCTCGGCGTTCCGGCGGTCAGCGTGGGCGAGGACGCAATCGACGAGCTCATGACGTGCGCCGAGGCTGCGCCCGAGACGAGGATCGAGATCGACCTCGACGCCGCCGAGGTGCGTTGCGGCGACCGGACCTATTCCATCGACGTTCCCGAGACGTACCGGCAGTCTCTGATCAGCGGGACGTGGGACTCCACCGCGGTCCTGCTCTCCAACCGGAGGACCATCGAGGAGACGGCGGCTCGCCTGCCCTACCTCAACGGGTTCGCCTGCTGAGCGACGACTATCCTGGACACGAGCGAGGAGACGATGGCAGAACAGCTGAATCGACGTAGTCGGGCCATGACCGAGGGTGTATCCCGCACCCCCAACCGCGCAATGCTTCGCGCGATTGGGTTTACCGACGGTGACTTTACCAAGCCGATCGTCGGGATCGCGAGCGCCGACAGTAACGTCAGCCCGTGCAACGTTCACATCGGGGGGCTCGCGCAGCAGGCGACCCGCCATCTTCGCGCCCTCGACGCGATGCCGCTGACCTTCCACACCTTCGTCGTGACCGACGGCGAGGCGATGGGACACGAGGGGATGAAGGCCTCGCTCATCAGCCGCGACACGATCGCGGACGTCATCGAGCTCGACGCGCGCGGCCACGCGATGGACGCTCTACTCGGCCTCGGCGGATGCGACAAGACCATCCCCGGCACCGTCATGGGGATGGCGCGGATGGACGTCCCCGGCGTCTTCGTATACGGCGGCACCATTCGCGCCGGTGTGCACCGTGGAAAGCCGGTCGACATCGTCAGCGCCTTCGAAGCGGTGGGCGCGTACAGCGCCGGACGGATCGACGAAGAGGAACGTCACGCGATCGAGTGCGCAGCCTGCCCCGGCGCGGGCGCCTGCGGTGGTATGTACACGGCGAATACGATGGCGAGCGCGATGGAGGCGATCGGCATGAGCGTGACCGGCTCCGCTTCGGTGCCCGCCGTATCCGACGAGCGTCCCGAGCTCATGCGCCGCAGCTGTGAGGCGCTCGTCGAGATGATTCGGCGGAACGTGACGCCACGGCAGATCATGACCCGCAGGGCCTTCGAGAACGCGATCCGGGTCGTCATGGCGCTTGGAGGCTCGACGAACGCGGTCCTGCACCTGCTCGCGCTCGCGCGGGAGGTTGATGTAGACCTCACCATCGACGTGTTCAACGGGTTCAGCGACACCACGCCCATCGTCTGCGATATGAAGCCCGCGGGGCGCTACGTGATGGAGCACCTGCACGCTGTCGGTGGCGTGCAGATGGTCATGAGGATGCTCCTCGACGCCGGGATGCTCCACGGAGACTGCCTGACGGTGACCGGTCGCACGATCGCCGAGAACCTCGCCGATGTGACGGTGAGCCTCGAGGGCCAGGACGTGGTGAAGCCGCTCGCCGCGCCGGAGAAGACGACCGGGCCCATCGTGATCCTCAAGGGCAACCTCGCCGAAGAAGGAGCGGTGCTCAAGACGTGCGGGCTTCAGGAGGTCGTGCATCGCGGGCCCGCGCGCGTCTTCGACGCCGAGGAGGAGGCGATGCGCTCGATCCTCGAAGGGAAGGTCTCCCAAGGCGACGTCGTCGTCATCCGCTACGAGGGTCCCAGAGGTGGACCCGGCATGCGGGAGATGCTCGGCCCCACCTCCGCGATCGCGGGTGCCGGGCTGCTGAACGACGTCGCGCTCATCACCGACGGTCGGTTCTCCGGCGGCAGCCACGGCATGGTCGTCGGGCACGTGGCGCCCGAGGCGCAGGTGGGCGGGACGATTGCTCTGCTGCAGGACGGAGACATCGTGAGTATCAACAGCCATCAGAAGTCGATCGACGTCGAGCTCACGGATGCCGAGCTGAAGGCACGGCGCGATGCGTGGGAAGCTCCGGCGGCGCGCTACGACCGCGGTGCACTGTGGAAGTTCGCACAGCTGGTGTCATCGGCGAGCCGCGGCGCGGTGACGAGCTGACCGCCCCGGCGACCTCGGACCCAAAAAAAGAGGGAGCCGGAAGGCTCCCATCGTGGGCGGTATTGGATTCGAACCAACGACCCCTTGCGTGTCGAGCAAGTGCTCTAACCAACTGAGCTAACCGCCCAAGTCGCTTCAAGGTACAGAATTACTTGAGCGACATCAAGATCCGCTCGAGAACTTTTTTGCGGTCGAGTGGCTTCACGATGTAGTTCTTCGCGCCCATCAGGAGCGACTTCTTCACCAGGTCCTGCTTGCCCAGCGCGCTCACCATGATAACGCGGGCGCCCTTGTCGAACTCGACGATCTTCTCGAGCGCCGTGACACCGTCCATCTTGGGCATCGTGATGTCCATGGTCACGAGGTCGACCTTGGGGTAGAGCTCCTTGTACTTCTCCACTCCTTCCTCGCCGTCGGCTGCGGTTCCGACCACCTCGAAGCCCTCGGAGGTGAGAATCTGGCTCAGTTGCTTGGCCACGAACATGCTGTCGTCGACGATGAGAACCCGGTACGGCGTGCCGTCTTCCTTCAGCCCGTCGGCCTGGCGCTCGTTGATGCTCGGAAAATCCTGCTTCGCTTTCATCAGCCACGCTCCCGTATCGCAACGTTGATCTCTATCTTACCCTGCGGCATTTCCATGGGTACGATCAAGGCCTCCACGTTCGTGTTGGAAATCTCCATGTTGTCGCCGGTGACGAGCGCCGGTGGCGTCAGGTCGAACTTGAACCCCAGGTTGTGGAGCTTCGTAACCGCCTGACCGGTAATCATGTTGGCGAGCTCGGAGATCGTGGCACGGCCCATATCGTTCAATGACTCGATCGGCTCCATGTCCATGCTCTGCAGCATCCCCGACGCGACGGCGATCGCGGTCGGCTTGTCCATGTCGAGCAGCACCCGACCCTCCACGTCTCCGGCGAGGCCGATGATCGCAGCCACCCCGAGAACCGGGGCAGCGCTGGACTTGAGGTAGAGCTCGCCTCGCTTCACCTCCACCTGGAGCACCTCGGTGAGCACGCTGTATGCCGATTCCACGAACGGGTTGATGTACTCAACGCGCATGTCAATCCTCCCTACTGTAATCGGTATGCGCGCACGCTACCGTGAGACGCGTCCACGAACGGTCCCATCGCGCTCAGATCCTCGTTGGCCCCGGGGATCACGATCGCGCCTTCCTTCGCCTTCTCCTCGATCGACTCGACGACGCGGCGCTGGTCCCGCTCCGACAGGAACGACAGGACGTCGCGAATCACGATGAGGTCGCACGGCGGAACGGCCGAGACGTGTGTCACGTCGCTGAACTCGAACAGGACGATCTGCTTGATGTCGGCGTTGAAGCTGTACCCGTTCGATCCTTCCACGATAAACGGCTCGTAGTAGTCGGGAACGCCGCGGCGGTCGAATACGAGGTTCGGAGCGTTCGATATGGCGAGCAGATCGTTGTCACCCGCCCAGATCTTGATCCTCGCGTCGGGCCACGTCGAACGCAGAAGCGCCGCGAGCGAATACGTCTCGTAGCCCATACCGCAGCCGGGGTTCCACACGTTGACGACACCGCCGGGGTCTTCGGGCAAAAGCTCCCGCAGATCGTCGAGATAGCGCTCCTCCCAGAACCGCCCGGAGAACGGCGAGGAGAACGGCGCGAGAAACTCCTCGACTTCCTCGGGCGTGGAAATCGCCGCGTTGTGTTCGTCGGTCCACGAGCGCAGCCGCCGGGCGACCCACTCCCGGTTGAGATCGGTCATTGTGAAGCCGCTGAGTGTCCGCAGCGTGGACGCCACCATCTCGGCGGCTCCGGCGGGGGCGGCGCCGGTGGGCTCTGCCGCCGTGGCCGATTCGGCGACCCGTGCTCCGCCTTCGGCGACCCGTGCTCCGCCTTCGGCAGCCGGG
>CAZVEF010000002.1:50758-91030 GCA_964625715.1 uncultured Spirochaetaceae bacterium
TTCGGCGACCCGTGCTCCGCCTTCGGCGACCCGTGCTCCGCCTTCGGCAGCCGGGCCCGCGGCCGGGCCCGCAGCCGGGCCCGCAGAGAGCTCTGCCTGCTCATCGGCCTCCTCGCCGAGGATTCGCTCCACATCGAGCACGATGTACAGTCGCTCGTCGTGCTCGACGACGCCGCTGATGTACTTGATGTTCACGTCCGCGAAGATCGGATGCGGGGGCTGGATCGTCTGCGAAGAGATTCCCACCACGCGGTCGATCCCATCTACTACGACGCCGATCAGCCCGTTGTCGAGGCGGAGGATCAGCCCGTCCCGAGGGTCGCCGCCGGCGTGCTGCGGAGCCGGCAGGTTGAACATGATCCGCATGTCGATTACCGAGATGATATCGCCTCGGAGGTTGTACACGCCGACGACAAACGGCTGGGTGTTGGGTACGTAGGTGAAGCTCTCGAACTTGGCGATCTCCTTGACCTTCATGATGTCGACACCGTAGTCCTTCCCGCCGAGCGAGAAGGTGACCATCTTGAAGTCGATGTCCTCTGCCTGCTCCTCGCCGTCGAGGTGCTGCGAGGCGAAGAGCGTGCTCTGCCGACGGGCTTCGGTCGTTTCTGCCACGGTGCGTCCGCTACTCATGCCTGCCTGCCGATGACCGCTTCGCGCTCGCGGCGCGCGTCGCGCTCGTGCGCAAGACCGAGCTCGAGCAGCTGCGTAACGTCGATGATCAGCGATACGCGCCCGTCGCCGGTGATGTTCGCGCCGGCGATGCCGGGGGCGTTCGTGTATCGGTCGCGGAGCGGCTTGATGACGACGTCTTCCTCCCCGATGAGACTGTCGACGATCAGGCCGACCTTCTTGTCTCCACTGCCGACGACGACGACGAAGACGCGATCGCGATCGGGGTCCGTCTCGATGCGGAAGATGCGGCTCAAACGAAGGAGGCTGACCACGTCCTCGCGAACGTTCAGTACCTCGTGGTTGTCGAGCATACGGATGTCCGAGGGCTTGATCCGATGGCTCTCCTGCACCGCGGTGATGGGAATGGCGTACGTCTGGTCGCCCACGCGTACCATGAGACCCTGAATGATCGCGAGCGTGAGCGGGATCTTGATCGTGAACCTCGTCCCCGCGTCCGGTGCGGATCTGACCGTGACCGAGCCGTTCAGCTTCTCGATCTGTTTCTTGACGACGTCGAGGCCGACGCCACGGCCGGAGATGTTGGAGACCTGCTTCGCCGTCGAGAAGCCCGGATCGAAGATGAGGTTGAACGCCTCGAGATCGCTCAGCGCCTTGCTCGGGTGGATGACTCCCCGGTCGATTGCCTTCTGTCGGACGGCATCGACGTCGATACCGCGTCCGTCGTCCGCGACCTCGATGACGATCATGTTTCCTTCGTTGCTCGCTCGCAGCAGCAGATCGCCGACCTCGGTCTTCCCTTTCTCCGCGCGCACCTCCGCGCTCTCGATTCCGTGATCGATCGAGTTGCGAACGCAGTGGATGAGCGGATCGAGGAGGTCCTCGATGACCGACTTGTCGAGCTCGGTGTCCTCGCCTTCGATCCGCAAGTCGACTTGCTTGTTGAGCGATCGCGTGAGGTCACGCACGAGCCGGGGAAATCTCGAAAAGATCTGCGAGATGGGAACCATGCGGATGCGCATCACGCCTTCCTGAAGCTCCCCGGTGATGCGTCCGAGGTTCTGGGCGGTGCTGCGGAACTTCGCGACGCTCTGCCGGAACGCCGAACCGAACTCGTCGAACACGCCGTAGAGTCCGCCGAACCGCTCGGCGATCTCGCCCTTGATATCCCTGGCCGACGCGCCGTCCTGCATCCGCTCGAGGTACTCCGGCAGCGCCTCGAACAGATCCCGAAGGTCCGACCGGTACGACTCCTCGCCGGCTGCGAACCGACCGAGAGCGTCGGAAAACTCGGCGCTGACCTGGTTGAAGGCGGCCTTGTTGATTACCGTCTCGCTGACGAGGTTGAGCAGATCGTCGACGCGCCGGCTGTCGACGCGCAGAACCGAGGCGCTCGGCGTCGAGCGCCGTTTCGCCGTTCCGCGTGCGCGCGCCTCGGCATCCTCGCGCTCCTTCTCCTCGTCGCCGGCCGGTGCGCCACCCTCGTCGGGCTCGCTCGCTTCAGGCGATTCGTCGGCCTGCGCCGCCGCTTCCGGTGGCTCGGGCGCCCGTGCGCGCGGGTGTTCGGTCTGCTGCGGCCTCGCGTCTTCGGAAGGAGTCGCTACCTCGGCGACGGTCACCGTCGTCGTGACGTCCGGAATCGTCACCGCCTCGCGGATGTACTCGGGTGCCTCGGTGGATGCCACGTAATAGACCACCACCGGATGGTACTCGTCGCTGTACAGCGCGTCAAAACCGGGATCGGTGCGCAGGACGCTCGACACCTGTTTGAGGGCGGCGAAAGCCTGAATGCCGCCGACGGAGTTCATGGGATTCGACTCGTCGAACTCGACGCTGACCTCGTAGAGCGTGCCGGCGTCACCGGCCGCCTCACGGAGATCGCGAAGCTCGTCGTCGCTCAGAGCGGTCGCAGACCCCGTCGCCGCATGACTCGGCGGCGGAGCAGCCTCGGTCTCCGGAGTTGAACCCGCGGGTTTGGTGGAGCCCGGTTCGGGAGGTATGCCCTCGATCGAGTGCCGGAGATTCTCCACGATATCGCGGTACTCCTCCCCGTACACCTCGCCCTGCGAACGAGCCTCGAGCATCGCCTTGATCACGTCCACGGCGGCGAGCAGCGTGTCCACGAGGCCCCCGTCCACGGCGGAGTTTGCCTCGCGAACCGAGTCGAACACGTCCTCGACGAGGTGCGTGAACTCGCTCAGCTCGTCCATCCGGACCGTCGCCGACGCCCCCTTGAGCGTGTGCGCGGCACGGAAGATCTCGTCGACCGCATCGCGATTCGCGGGGTCGTTTTCGAGCACAAGGATGTTGCTTTCGAGCAGCTCGACCTGAGTCTCCGCTTCGGCGAAGAAATCCTGAAGCAGCTCCTCGTTGTCGGGATCGAGGTAGTCGCTCATCGCTGCCCACTATAGTATCGCTACATGTCTCACTGTCAAGTACTTACACTACTTCCAAAAACCTCACCTTCACTCACGCGCCCTCTCGTTCGATACTAGGAGGGATGGCTGCCACTGAATGCCTTCTACGCTACACTACTCACGGAGGCTAGCATGCGTACACGAGCGATCGTCCTGGTGCTGCTGCTCATCGTCGCGCTCGGAGCCCAGGCCGCAAACGTAACCGTACCCACCTTTCAGCTGCTGACGCGAGGATCGCTGCAAGGCGGGCTGTTCGTCCTGCAAACGCAGGCCGACATCGACATCCGGTTCGGCGGCGGCTACAAGTTCGGGGGCGAGCTCGGGCTCTCTATCGACACCGACAATCTCGAAGAGCCGACCTCACCCGATGCGGCCTACGACCAGGACGTGATCAGCGCGGCGTTGCGAGAACGGCTCGGCCTCAGCACCGCGAACGTCGTGATCCGCGATGTCTTCGGTTCACCGGTGAGTCTGCGGTACTTCATCGGCGAGTACGACCGCTTGCTGACCGGTGATATCTTCCCTGTGCAGTTCGGTACCGAACTCGTCGCGACTGACTTCCGAGGCCTGCTCGCCTTCCCGGACGGCACCGTCTACAACGGAGTTCACGTCTTCGACGGTACGGGAGTGTCGGTCGTGGTGCCCTCGCTCGTTCCCTGGCTTTATCTCGAAGGAGCATTCTACCAGGACGCGCATCTGGGTCCCGGCTACTACTCCGCCGACGCGCGCGCCGCGTTCAACACGCCGGGTCTCAAGGTGGAAGCGTTCGTCGGTTCGAGCTTCCCCCAGGCGGCGTACGGGGTATATCGCGGTGGGGTACTCCTCCTCTACGACACGGGCGAGGGCGGGGAGTTTTTCTCGCAGATCGGCGTGCCGCGGTGGGCGCCGGTCACCGATGGAGCGCTGAATATCGACGACTTCTATTTCCTGTTCGAGCCGCGTGTGCACATTGGAATCGTCTCGATCGTGCTGACGCTCTTCTCACATCCCGAGTACTACCTCCAGTCGCCGACGAACGAACGCAGTGCGACCGACATCGCGGTCAAACTCATCGCGGGCGACGTTCGGGAAAACACGATCTCGGGCGGGCTCGAGAACGCCATTCGGCTCCGACCGACGAGTACGGACGATCAGCTCAGGGTGAGCGTCTCGCCCTTCCTCACGCTCAACTCGTCGGGGGTGATCTGGGACTTCAAGGCGGCGTTCAACGTCTTCCCGTTCGAGCCGGCCGAGCTGTTCGAGGCGTACGTGGGCGTGCGCACCCAATTCTAGGAGCACCCATGAGACCCTCCCGGTTTGTCGTAACGCTCGCCATCCTCGTACTGGCCTCGGTCACCGCTCCCGCATTCGAGCTGGGCGCCTACTTCGATCTCAGCAACCTCGATTTCGCCCGGGACCGACCGGTCAGCGAGCGAACGCTCCCTGGGGACCCCTACGTGTGGGGTGTCGCGGTAACCGGCAGGCAGGAGCTCGCCGACGCCCTGAGCCTCGACCTCGAGTTCCGATCAGACCCGATTCTGCGCAACGTCGGGTTTACTCTGCTCAGCTACACCGATCGTTTCTTTCGGCTGCGCCTCGGCCCGTTCTTTGGGATGCTCAACTCGCCGGATACGATCCTGCAGTCGGGACTGTCGACCACGGTCGAGCTCTTCGTGCCGGGGGCTGCGGTGCTCACGCTGCGGTCGGACAATAGCCTCAGCGGACGTCTCGTCGTGACCGGTGACTACATTCAGGAGCAGAGCGAACTGTCTGTCGGCTTTTTCGTCCGCAACGCGATTCCACGCGCGTACGTTCGCACGAAACGCTACACCTGGAAGACCGATTCGGGCGAAGCGGTCGACTCGCTCTCCGCCTACGGTCTCGAAACCGATCTATTCCAGAAGAACATACCCTACCGTGTCGTGCTCGATTTCTCGTACCAGGATACCGCTCGCGCCTTCGTCGACGCGGAAACGACCACGCACCGATTCGGCGCGCTTGTGGTCGGGACCGACATCACCGCCGAGCTTTTCGACCGTCTGACGCTCGAAGCGAATCTCGAGAGCAGCATGTACGCGTTCGGACGGGATGAGTTGATTGGGCAGACGGTGGCCGATCGTTTCCTCTTCCGCCTGCGAACCGGCATCCGCTACTCGTTCTGAACGGGCACGAATAGAAAGGGCCACCCACCAAAACGGGTGACCCTTTCATGAGTGCCTATTCCACGCGCGGTCTCTGCCGCCGTGCCGTGGACCGGGCTTACTCCTCCTCGGTGTTGCGGAGGTCCTCGTCCGCCTGGAGCTGCTCCTCGATGAACCGCAGAACCTGCTGGTTACCGAGACGACGGAGCTCTGCGCGCCGGCGTTCTTCCTCACGCTGGTCGAGAATGCCCCACAGGTCGTCGTGCGGAATCGCTTCCTCAAGCTGGAGGCGCGCCTCGTCGTAGACGAGCGTCACGTCGCGAATATAGGTGATGAAGTCACCGCCCACGTTGGAGCCGTCGCGGTACACGCGGAATCCGACGAGCTTCATCATCGGCTGGAGGTTCGGGTAGAGCGGATAGGTCCTCAGTTCGCGGTCGCGGACGTCGGTGATGTAATCCGGGTTGTCCCAAATCAGCTCCCGCCAGCCGTCAAACTCCAGGTAGCCCATGAAGACCTCGTGCCGCTCGTTATTCTCGTCCTGCAGGATGACGCTGATGCTGTGCGGGAAGTTGAGTCCGTAGACGTTCAAGCCCACCTGCTTCAGCACGCCGACGTTCTTCAGCACACCGTGCCCGGCCTCGAACTTGTCGCCTTCCTCGATGTCGTCGCCCTGCGCCTCTACGACTTCACCGTCGTCGTCGAGCTGCGTGCGATTCGCGTACGCCTGGATTTCAAACGGCGGCCGAATGAAGGCCCACGCGTTCCACGGCTCGGTCGGAAAACTGACGCGCGCGCCGAGAACCGGATCCCCGCCGAACTGATCGGCGTCGTCCCGTACGGTCGCGAGCCTGACCTGCGAATTTGCCTGCGTCCTCGCGGTCTGGGCCGAAGAGTTGAGATCCACTTCCCAGTTCTCGATGAACAGTGAAGACTTCATGAGGCCGCGCTCTTCTTCCGTGAAGCTTGCGCCGGCGACCTCGGCAAAGTCGACCAGGGTGCGCTCGTGCTCCGGCTGCGCAGCGTCGCCCTCTCCCACGGTGACGTCCGACGTCAGGAGCGTGAAATCAATGAGGGTGTCCTCCGCCGCGAAGGCGCCGACCGCTACCATCGCGATAACTAGTAGAATGAAAATCCGTTTCATCCTGCTCTCCTTTGCTATACCAGCAGTAGTTACAAGACCCGATGTACTCCAAAGTATAGCGTCGCGTTTTTCTTTGTCAACGACTTTATTCCTCAACCGAGCGACCTGAACGGCCGATGGGGCGATACGCCGGCACAAACGGAACGTTCCCGTCGATCGTCAGCACCACGCGCTCGATCCATCGGAAGTTATACGAGATCGATTCCGAGATGGCCCGAATCCCGGTTCGCGCGTCCACGTGTACGTCCGACCCACCGAACATCGCGCTCTCGTCCAGGTCCACGTAGACCGTACCGGCATCGAGGATGAGACTCCGCAGCTGCGTGCCCCGCGGCAGCGCTCGGCTGTGCGATATCCGCGCCGGCCCGAGGAGGATTTCCTCCACGAGCAGCTCGATCGCCCGCTCCTCGTCGGGTGTGCGCGGCAGGAGCCGTCGTTCACCGGACAGCTGTGTGGCGGTCGTTCCGGGGAAGAGCAGCGTGCGCGAGACGCGCTCGGGCGGCCAGATCAGGAAGAACCCGAGCGCGACGATGAAGGTGAACAGGAGCAGAAAGCCCGGGATGTGCAGACGAAGCGGCGAATCGGTGGTCACGTCCCGGGAGTATAGACGAGCGCATGCCGAGACTCAAGGGAGTCTTGTCGCGCCTCTTACCCCGGCAGATCGACCCGCAGGCCGCTACGGATGACCTCGCGAGTCGAGCACGTACCGCGCTCCCTGCAGCCCGCCTCGCACGACCGCCGCGACGACGATCCGTGACAGTGGATCGGACGCCTCCGACGGCGAGGACGTGTAGCGCACCCGGCACGCGCCCGAGGCGTGGAGACGGTCGAACGACTCGCGAATGGTCCGGTACGACCAGTCACGGCCGGGGTGAGCCGCGAGCGGCTCGGGTACGACAACGGTCGGCTGCTGCCCTGACGGTACGCGAGGCGGAAGGCGCGACGTCGAACCGAGCTCCGGGACCGCGACGTCGAACGCCGCGTGTCGGTGTTCGGGCGCCGTACGCTCGCCGGCGGGGGGGAAGAGGAACGCATCGGTGCGCTCGTTGCCGGGTTCGAGCACCGCCTCGACGAGCGACACCGCTCGCTCGGCGGCAGCCGCGGCCTCCTCGCGACTGGACGCGACGGCGATCGCGTTCCCGGCCTTCTCTACGTTGTTGCGCGGAAAACGAAGCTCGTCGCCCGGCGCCCGCGCCGCGAACACTTCCTCGACCCCGTAGAGCGACCGGGCCGCATCGACTCCGCGCAGCTCGCGCAGGACGCCCGGGATCGAGACGATCGCGCGTTCGGCACTCGTGCGATCCCACCGCGGGATCGCACGCGGTGGGACCTCGCCGAGCGCCACCCGGATCGCGATCGCGCTCAACGGCACGCCCGACGACAGGGGGTACGTCCAGCCGGACATATAGCCGCCGGACAGACGCGCGGCTACCTCGCCGATTACCGGGCCGCACGGAGAGAGCTTTACGTCGCCCTTTGCCGCTCCCGGACCGATTCCGAGCGCTCGGATCGCCCGGGTGAACTCCTCCACGATTGCCCGCCGATCGTCGTCGGCGGCCGTCGTGGGGATCGTGTGCCCCACCTCGATGAAGTACGGCGGAAACCGGATGTGCCGATCCGCGAATCCGGTAATCTGGATGTCCTCGCCGTAGACGATCGCGTCCAGACTGAACTCCGGCCCGTCGATGTACCCTTCGACGACGACTCTGTCGCTGCGGCTGAACCGGACCGCGTGTCGGGCGAATCGCCGGGCATCTTCCCATGTGTCCGCGCGCACCACGCCCCGCGCACCCATGCTGTCGGCCGGTTTGACCACCACCGGGAGCGACACGGCTTCGCGGGCCGACTCCAGCCGGCCCGCCTCGATCTGTTCGGCGGTGAGCACCGCGAAATCGGGCACGCGCACCTCGGCCTGCCGGAGCACGCGACGCATGCGAAACTTGTCGGTCGCGTTCAGCGCGGCCTCGTACGTCGTACCCGGCAGGCCGAGCCGGTCGCACACGTACGCCACCGTGCTCGAGAAATCGGTGCCCGCGGTAAACACGCCGTCGAGTCCCCGGCGGGCGCGGATCTCCTGCGCGGCGCTCGCCATCTCTTCCTTGTTCTTCAGATCGACCGGCAGGAACTCGTCGGCCTCGTCGATGCCCACCGCCGAGCGGTTTCCATCGGCCACGATCACGTGAAGCCCGAGCCTGCGCGCGGCGCGAATGGGCGGCAGCTGCATCACCCCGGCGCCGAGGATGAGAATGGTCCGCTTCACGTCTGCCCCTTGATCGCGTAGATCTCGAACGTGTCACCCCATCCGGCGAGGCGCGAGTGCAGGCGGGCAAGCCGCTTCGGGATCAACCGTCGAGCCACCGCCGGATAGCGCTCGGGATGGTGACCGGTAACCACGAACCGACGAATCGAGAAGCCGTACTCGCCGAGCAGCCTGCGCGCCGACGGCCGATCCCAGATCGTGAAGTGGTCGCGCGGGCTCTCCCGGTAGAAGCGCTCGGGAGCACGGCGGGCGGATACGCCGCGACCGTGAGGGGTGCTCAGCGCAAGGACTCCTCCGGGGCGGACGAGCCGACCGACCTTATCCAGAACGAGATCGAGCCGATCGAAGTGCTCGATCACGTACCACAATGTAACGAGGTCGAAGCGCTCGACTCCGAACGCTGCCTTCGGATCGAGCGAGACGATGCTCTCGCAGACGGCAGGGTAGCCGAGCTTATCGCGCACGTAGTCGACGGCGCTCGCGGCCACGTCGACCCCGTGCGGCGCAAACCCGCGGTCGGCGGCCGCCTTGAGAAACGGGCCGTAGGCGCAGCCTATGTCGAGCACCGAGCCGCTGTCGGCAGCGCCGGCCTCGAACGCGGTCTCAAGCCGCCGCACGCCCATCCGGTAGATGTGCTCGAAGTCTTCGATGTAGGTCCGGCCGTACTGGGCCTCGTACTCGGCCAGGAAGTACGATTCGTCGTAGCGCTCCTCGTCGCGGCAAAACCGTTCAAGGTAGCGAACGCCGCAGACCGGGCAGGTGAAGTAGCTCTTCTCACGACCCCGCCAGACCCCCGGCCCGAACGCGCCCGGGTGCGCCGGGCACCCCCGTCGCGGCGGGACGGCAAGATCTGTAACCAGCCGTGCGTACGACGACGACGCGGGCGCGCGTTCGTCCCGGCGTTCATGGCCGGCGACCGCACGCAGCCCGGCCAGCAGCGCCCGGCGCCGGGGACGACGAAAACCGGCGCGGGCGAAACCGGCGCGCGCGGCGAGGCGATCGTGGTACCGCGAAGGTGCGACCGTGACGACCCGCGCGCCCGCCGCGCTCGCTTCGTATGCGGTGAGGCCGAAGCTCGTCACGACCGCATCGGCCTCCTGCAGGAGAGGATCGAGCGCAGGCTGCGGATCGACAACCGTCACTCCGGGCGGGAGCGGACCGAGCCGGCGCATGGACGGACGAACCACGGTGATCGGATCGGCAAGCCGCTCGCCCGCGAGCAGCCGAGCGGTCGTCTCGGTGAGCCTCGCCGGATCCTCCCCTCCGAAGGTGACGAGGATGCCCGCACGCCGACCGCCGGCCGGCGGCGGTGAAGGCAGCTCGAGCAGTCGCTCGTCGTGGAGGTTTGCCGGCGAGTCGTCGAGCCTCGGAAACGTGTCGACGAGGTAGTCGAGCAACTCGCGGCCGGGCCCGCCGGCATCGAGACCGATCGTAGCGCCGAGCGCGGTGAGCTCGCGCGCTTCCGCGTCGCTCAGATAGAAGCGGTCCACGACGACCCGGTCCCACGCTCGGTCGGCTTTGCTGAGGATCCGCGAGGTATCGACACCGGCGAGCAGATCGCGGACGTGCTCGCGTTCGGGCGGGAGGAGAAGCCACGCGTCGGGTAACTCGTGAAACAGGCGCAGCGCGCGTCGCAGGTGCCCCGATCCTCGACCGGGGGTGACTTCAGGCGCCAGCAGAATCCGCATGGACGTGCTCCATTCGCACCGGCCGGTCGCGCAGCGCACGAACGAGGCGGAGAACCGGAATCGGCGCGCCGTCGTACACCTCCGCGAACAACCGGATGAGAAAGACGTAGTCCTCCGGGGTGTCGAGCGTCACGCTCGCCTCGGGAAGGCGGTAGGCCGGAGGTGCCTCGACGCGTACGACCGTGAATCGGTCGGGCGTACGGTAGAGGTAGGGGCTGACGTGCTCGAGGTCGTAGGGGTCCCTGCTCTCGGCGAGCGCGCGCTCGAGCGCGTCGGCGCGGACGACCTCTACCCCGGTTCCCAGCGGCGGCCCGTCGAACCCGGCGTAATCGGCGCGCTCACGGCGACGAAGCGCCACCGCCTGGCGGGCGAGCTCCCAGCTCACCAGCGGATTATCGCCGGTCGCCCTGACGATCTCGTCCACGCCCCGCTGTCTCGCTGCAAGGACGTACCGCTCCAGTACGTTCTCCTGCGGACCCACGAAGAGATCGAACCCGCACCGTTCGGCGCGCATGCCCAGCAGCGTCGCGCTCGCCTCGTCGGTCAGCAGGAGGTGGCAGGCGGCCGGAACCCGCCGCAGCGCGCGCATCGCGTGCTCGACGACCGCGTACCCGCCGAGCTCGAGCAACGCCTTGTTCGCGAGCCTGCTCGACTCGAGGCGCGCCTGGAGGAACACGCCCGTCACGCGTCGACCTCCCACAGCTCGGTCACGCGCCGCGCGTCCTGAGCGAACCGGTAGCGGTTGCGGCCGACCCACCGGCGCACGTCGACGAACTGCCGCACGCCTCCGGTGATGCCCAGGCCGCTGCGCAGCAGGAACGGCACGAGCTGCCGCAGCGGGAGACGTCCCTGATCGCGCACGAACCGGATCGCGAGGTTCTTCAGGTGGAAACGCGCGTACGACGCATCCGCGGTGGTGTCGTCGGGTGGCAGCGGTCTGCTCGCCTGCACGCGCAGCGACGGCAGCGCGAGTATCCGATCGCCCCACAGGTAGGCGCGAAAGCCGAAGTCCAGCCGCTGCCAGTACGGATTCTGGATCTGCGGGTCGTACCCGCCGAGCCGATCGAACCGGGCCCGGTCGAAGACGCCGGTGTCGGCGTACACGTAGAGCGACGGCGATCCCTCGGCGCCCGGCTGGGTGAGAATCGGACGAAACAGCGAGCGGTAAAGCGCAGGTGCGATCTGCGAGGGTACGGTCTCGTTGCGCTCGGACTTGATGAGCGGGACGCTGCAGACCGCGTCGAGCGCGGCGCACCTCTCGGCCAGACGGCGGGTAAACGTCGGAGGTTCCATGTCCGACCACACGGTGAATACCAGCGGATACCTCGCCTCGTGAATCCCGATGTTGATCCGCTCGCCCACGGTGACGTCGCGGCTGAGAAGCACGAAACGCGTCCTCGGCAGCCGCGAGGCGAGTTGCTCGATCTCGTAGTGCGGGTGCGGCCCGAGCACGACGACGAGCTCGTCCACCCCGCACTCGGCGAACGGCTGCATGGTCTCCAGCCGAATCGGTCTGCCTCCCCGGTTCAGCACCAGCCCGCTCACTCCGGTGTGCCCATCGCGTACCGGGCCGTTCGACTCGCCGACGACCGTGTACGGGAGCTCAGAAGGTGAAGGTGTAGTACTCATCGCACGCCTCGCAGATTCCCGCGTAACGCCCCGCGACGTGGTCGGCGAAGCGTCGGGTCCCGGCATTCCAGCACGACTCGACCCCGTGGTCGAAGACGTTGCCCATCGGTTCGCCGACGCCGATGTCTTCGCGGCACAACGGCACCTCACCGTCCACGAGCACGTAGAGATCGCGCTGCAGGTGCCAGCAGGGAAACCGCTCGATGGGAGAGATGTCCCCGATCTTGAGGTCGGGGAGCCTGCGGCTGAAGTGATCGTACTTCTCGATGATGACGTTCGGCGTTTTCTCCCGCCAGTTGCGGTAGAACGCGTCGAGCGCCGGCTCGGTGATCTGCGATCTGACCGCCTGGACGTACGCTCGCCGGCCCATCGCCGCAATCGCACGCTCGGCGAACCGATGCGCCTGCGCGAAGCCTTCCCCACGCGCCTCGCGGTAGACCGCCTCGTCGTCGCTGTCGAGGCCCACGATCAGAAGCAGCCGGTCGGAGTCGATACCGAGAAGCTCGGCCGCCCGCTCCTCGTCCCACCCGACCCCCGAGGTTTCCACGAGCAGCGTGAGCGACTCGGTCGACACGACGCATCGCGCCAGGTCGAGCGCCTGCGGGTGCTGTGCAAGCTCTCCCCACAGCGAGAGGTGGACCACCGCCTCCGGGGCGAACCCGCGAAGCTCGTCTATGAGCGTGGAGAAGCGCTCGAGATCCATGAGGCGCCCCGGAGCGAGCACGTCCTTGCGTACCGTCGGATACGGGGAGTACGCGAGCCGCTGGACCTCCTGCTCGACGACCTGCACGGAGACGAACCGCGGCAGCGTTCGGTGCTCGGTCCGGGTCGCCGAAGCGTGCTCCGGCCACGCGTCGATGCTCACCGGCGCGCCGGCGGCGAGTCGCCGGCAGACCTCGAGGTCGGCTCGTGTTTCGACCGACAGCGACAGGCGAAGCAGGCGTTGGTCGACCGCAGCGAGCTCGGTCTCAATATCGAGACGGTTGATATCGGTCTGCACGACCGGGAAGAGCCCGGCGCGATCGACCGGCGTCTGTGCGCTCGCCATCTGCTGGAGGTGCGAGATCGCGCGACCCGCGAGGACTTCCGCAGCGAGCCCGCCCGGATACCCGTCGGCGAACGTGTACTCGGCCCGGTACTCGCGGTGACGTACGAGCATGCGGCGCGTGAGATCGGCGTTGAGAAACGGCTGGTCGAGAAACGCGAAGAGGATCTCCGTCGCGGCATCGGTCGTCATCGACGCCAGCAGCTCCACGAGCCCCCGCTGCGAGAGCGGCTCGCCGACCTGAAGGCGCCATCCGACCGGCAAGTCGCCCGGATCCGTGGTCGAGTACACCACGATCTGCGCGGCGTCGGGCGAGACCTCCTGCACGTACCCGGCGATCCGGGCGAGCGTGGAGCGACCGGCGAGCGGTTCCGCCAGCGAAGCGGCCGGTGCGGTGTTGTACAGGCAGACTACCATTGCTCTCCTTATCGACACCGGCGCGATGCTCGTCAAGCCCGGCGCGCCGGCTGAAACTTGAGTTTATCATTGCATCCCGCTAAGCTCCAGACGATGAGCGAACGCAGCGCCGGTCCCATGACCGTCTCCCAGATCACCCGTCGGGTCAAGGAACACCTCGAGCTGAGCTTCCCCAGCGTCGCGGTGGAGGGAGAGCTCTCCAACGTTCGAGCCTCGTCGACCGGGCACCTCTACTTCACACTCAAGGACGACGACGCGTCGATCTCCGGGGTGGTCTTCCGGGGACGTTCCCGCGGGGTGTCCTTCACTCCCGAAGACGGGCAGCAGGTCGTCGTCTACGGCGGCATCAGCGTATACGCGAGGCGCGGCACCTATCAGATCATCGTCGAGCGCATGGAGCTCGCCGGAGTCGGACGTATCCTCGCGATGCTCGAGGAGCGCAAGAGGCGACTCGCCGCCGAAGGGCTCTTCGCCGAGGGCAGGAAGCGACGCCTGCCGGTGTTTCCCGAGCGTATCGCGATCGTCTCCTCGCCAACCGGCGCCGCGCTGCGCGACATCATGCAGGTACTCGGACGGCGGAACGCCGGTGTCGACGTGGTCGTCTGCCCCACGCCGGTCCAGGGCGAGCAGGCGGCGCCCCGAATCGCGAAGATGATCAGAATCGCCTCGCTGCACCGGCTCGGCGACGTCGTCATCGTCGGTCGAGGCGGTGGATCGCTCGAAGACCTGCTGCCCTTCTCCGACGAGACGGTCGTTCGTGCGATCGCGCAGAGCGAAGTCCCGGTCATCTCCGCGGTCGGCCACGAGATCGACTGGGCGCTCTCCGACTTCGCCGCCGACGCGCGGGCCCCTACCCCGTCGGCCGCGGCCGAACTGGTCGCCGCGAGCCGGGAGGAGCTCGCCGGACGCGTCGTCGAATTGGGAAGGTCGATCGTGAACCGGTTTCTCGAACGGTATCGGCACGCGAAGCTGCTCATGCGCCGGTTTTCCCCCGAAGAGCTTCACCGTTCGTACTGGATGCTCGCGCAGCCGACGCTGCAGGAGTTCGATCGGCTGCGCGATGAGCTCGGCGACGCGATGGATTCGCGTGTGAGCGCGGCGCGACACCGACTCCACGTCGCCTCGCGCGAGCTCGCCTCGGTGTCGCCGCACCGCATCGTTCAGCGCGGGTACGCGATCGTCCGCGACAGCGACGGATCGATTCTCGTCGATGCAGGGCAGGTCGCAGCCGGTGACGCACTCAGCGTGGAGGTCAGACACGGGTCGATCGACGCTACGGTCGACGCAACGCATACGGGAGACACGAATGAAGAGCTTTGAAGAACGACTGCAACGACTCGAAGAGATCAGTGCCGGTATCCGTGACGGTGAGATTCCGCTCGAACAGGCGGCTGCGCTCTTCGAAGAAGGTGTCAAGCTCTCCCGAGGCCTCGACAAGGATCTGCAGCGCATCGAACGGAAGGTGCAGCAGCTGGTGAACGAGCCGGACTCCGAGGACGAGAAGCCGGTGCTCGAACTCTTCCCCGAGCTCGGCGAGGTCGGCGGCGACGACGAGTAGGCGCTACCGGTCGAGTCGCTCGAGCAGCCGACGCGACGGCACGAGGCGATCGCCGACCCGGATGCCGAGCCTCTCGAACGCCCCCTGGTTGAGCTCGAGCGCGTACCGAGCGGGATGACGCGAGCGCACCGGTTCGAGCGAAAGCGGCTGCATATCGTGGATCTCTCGAATCGTAAGCGCATCGTCGATGTAGGCGATCGAAAGCGGAAGCGGCGTGTTCTTCATCCAGAACGACCGTTGCTCGCTCGACTCGAACACGAAGAGCATTCCCTCTCGCTCGCCGAGCTCGGTCCGCTCCATGAGTCCGCGGGTGCGCGTCTCGGGGGTATCGGCTACTTCGACGGTGAGCTCGACGCCGTTCGCCTCCAGCGTATACCGTTCGCCGGAAGCGTCGCACGCGACCAGGAGCGACAGCGCGGCAACGACGATGGCTCCGAGGCTGCGCGTCCGTCCGAGCGCTCGGCAGCGTATCATAGCTGTTCAAGGAAGCGGTCGCGCGTCGCTTCGTCAAGCGCCTCTTCCATCTCGCCGGACTCGACGATGGCCCGGAAGGTCGGGAGGTCGAGGTACTTGACCGTGAGCGGACGTTCGAGCGACACCCGCGTCTCTTGCGACTCCCAGACCGCGCGTCCAGGGTCGAGCGCCGACGGTTCGCCGTACTGCGCTGCAAGACTCTCGTACACGGAGAAGTAGTCGAGCCGCTCGCGGTCCAGCACGAGCGACAGCACGTAGAGCACGTCGTCGCGGAACTGCAGGGTCGCCGTATCCACGAACGCCCGCCCGGCGACCTCGATGACCGGAACATCGGTTCGCGGCAGGAACGAAACGTCCGGATCGCCTCGGTACCGGAAGCTCGGATCGCTTTCGAGCGCGGCCTTCGCTTCCTCGATGGACATCCCGAGCTCGATCGACGAGAAGCCTCGCTGGAGAGTCCCGCCTTCGGGCTCGGCAGGATCCTGCGCGTACACCGAGCCCGCGACGAAGAGAACGAGAACAACGCCCACCGATAACCGCCGCATGACCATTGCCTCTAGTATCGACGCGATTCCTGCACGAGTCGAGCACGACGGGTATAATCGGGAGTGTGAACTCACCACGCCTGCACGCAACTGCCTGCGGCTGCGGCCTCGCGTTGCTCCTCCTGCTCTCGGGCTGCGCCGTCGTCTCCGGCTCCACCTTCGACTCGGTGATCGCAGCGCAGGTCGACGCCCGGCAGGACGACGATTCGGCTACCGAGGACGACGACCGGTCGCGCGACGAGTCGATCGACGCGCCGCTTCGCGTCGTCAGCGAGCCCGAGAACGCGCGAGTCTACGTGGACGGGCGGCTTCGAGGATCGACCCCGATCGATCTCGAGTCGATCGAACCCGGAACGCACCTCCTCGTCGTGGAGAAGGACGGCTACTACGAGCTGCGCCGGTGGGTCGACGTTCCCGAGACCGGCACGGTCGTGATCGACGTCGAGCTCGAGCAGATCACCGGCTTCATCGACGTCGTCGCTGCCCCCGCCGACGCCACCGTGCTCGTCGACGCCAATCGGGTCGACGACGGGTTCGCCGAGGCGCCGATCGGCACCTACACCGTCGAAGTGCGGCGATTCGGCTACCGGCCCCACGAACGAAAGGTGCGCGTGCGCGCCGACGAGATGACGCGCGTGCGCGTGGATCTCGAGCCCGCCCCCTTCGACGTCTCCGACTTCTCCGCCTGGCGAAGCGCCTTCAACCCGCAGAATCCCGGCCGGGTCGGGACGACGCTCGTCTCCTACGAGGTCAGCGCGCCCGGCGACGGGGAACTCGTAATCCGCGACGAATCCGACACCGTCGTCGCACGCGTGCCGCAGGGGCCGTACCGGACCTGGGAGCAGGAGTACCGGTGGGACGGGACCGACGACCGCGGACGAACCGTTCCAGACGGCACGTACGAGCTGACGCTCACGGCAACCGGCGACGACGGGCGCTACGAAGCGGCTTCGACCACCGTCCGCGTCGACCGATCGCTCGTCGTTCGCTTCCGATCGATCTGGAGCGCGACGCCCGGTTTGCTCTACGCCCCGACGCGCTCCGCGCTGCCGGCCTCGCGGCTCCAGGTCTCGGCGCAGGTGGCCGGAGTGGTCGCACCAGCGGCCGACCGGCTCGTCGCACGCTTCCCCGGTCGCGTTGGGGTGCGCATCGGGATGGGCGCCGGGGTCGAGCTCTTCGGGTACGGTGGATTCCTCGCCCACTCCGAGCCGATGACCGACCGCGCCGCCGCAGGCGGTGCGCTGAGCTGGGACGGGCTTTCAACACGCGCCGGCGGCGCCACCCTCGGCGCGGGCATCGCGGCCGGTGGCGCATGGCGTACGCCCGGCTCCGACGGACGCCACGCCGGACCCGACTCGCAGGCGAGTTTTCCGGGCGTATTCGTCTCGCTTCCGCTCTCCGCCCGCATGGGCGTAGTGTCGGTGGTTCTCGCTCCGGAGTACCGCCTGACGCCGGCGGAAGTCACCTACGCGCAAGACCTCCCGGCTGAAGATCGCTGGGGAGGCATCGGCTACCTGCGTAGCGGCGTTCTCCTCGACTCCGACCGCCTCTCGGTGGGCGCGAGCGCCGCCTTTCGCACCACGCGCTTCGCCGACGGATGCTCGCTCGACCTGCCGTTCCAGGTCGGACTGGAGGCGCACTGGATCGTCCCGGGAAGCTCGGTGGCGGTGAGCGCGATCACCGCGGCTGAGATCGAGTCGCCGCACGACTTCTACGCGATCGGCGGAGCGGGCATCGGCGTGCTGTTCTAGAGGCTGAGGTACACGACGACCAGCGCCGCGAAGACGACGAGCAGGATTCCGATCGCAAGCGGCCAGACCCACCCGGGCGTACTCGTCCTGGGTCCTGAGCGCGCGGCGGGTGCATAGTCGACCTGCTCGAAACCGTCGTCGCGTTCGGTGGCGCCGCCGGCGTAGCCGCAGTTGGGGCATCCGTGCACGAAATCACGGCTCTCGCCGACGTAGGAGCACACGGGGCATCGCACCGCCTCGAAGAACCTCCCGCAGTGCGGACACACCTTCGCGTTGGGCCGAACCTCGCGGTGACAGTTCTCGCAGAAGAACCTGCTACGCTTCACTCCCCGAATAGTACTGAAAACGGGTCCCGCCCGAGAACAAACTCCTCCCAGACTCCCGCGGCACTGCTCGCGGTGGCCGTCTCGACGACGAGGCTCTCAGGCTCGGCGCCCGCTTCGGCCTCCAGGGTGCTCCGCCAGATCTGGGCCTCGAGGAAGAACTCGGAAGCGACCAGATTGCCGGCGACGACCGGTTCCGGCTGCGTGGGCGTCCACAGCAGGACCAACCCGCGGTCCTCGTCGCCCGGAAGCTCGAGCGTCGCGACGGGAACCTCGCCCTCCTCGCGGTAGACGTAGAGGAACAGCGTCGTGCCGCGCGCGAACTCGGTGTAGACCGATGCCGCGAGGAAATGCGCGTACGGTGTCGCGTGCGTCTTGATCCATCCCAGATCGGTTCCGCCGCGTTGCCACAGCAGGCTGTCGTCAAGCGCGATCGGCTCGCGTCCGTCTCCCAGGTCTGCGTACACGCCCAGCGGGGCGCGCCCCCGTCCCCGCGCGACGTGGGCATCCCTGCCAACCCAGTCGAGGTACTGATTGTCGATCCGGGGCTCGCCGAGAAGCTCGGCGAACGCCGACGCCGAGACGACTCGTTCGCTCGTCAGGTCGTCCTCCGTCACCGCGACGTAACGACGCCCGCTCGCGGCGGAGCTGGTGCGCCGCGTCGCCTCGTCCGCGCTCACGGCAAACGTGGGCAGCTGAAAGGAGTCGCGGGTAAACGCAAAGCCTGCGACCGGCTCGCCGGGAGAATAGGGAAGCACCGCGTCGACCGGCAGCTGCATATACTCCCCTCGAGGGTCGAGGGTGAGCTCGGCGAGCGGCCCGATCCCCTCCTCCACGTCCACCGCGACGTAGAGCGTTGTCCCGGACTCGTTTGCGAGGTAGTGCTGCTGCGCCGACACCGCGACTGCGCACACGACCAGGAGGAACAGGAGAGCAGACAACCGTTTCATACTCATGCTATCGGCCTGCGCAGCGGATCGCTTCACTTCTTGCGAATCGTGAGGATCGTCAGGTCGTCCGCCTGTTCCTCCTCCCTGAGATGCGTGTAGTAGACGTACTCGTCGCGCGGAAACTCCTCCGCGGCGTCGGGACGCTGCTCGTCGGGGACCGGGTGGCTGAAGTAGCGGCGGTACGCGTTGAAGTGGTCGCGCAGGAAGTCGTCGATCTCGCGGTCGACCGCGATCGGATCGGTGACCGACGCGTCCGGTACGAGTCGGAAGACCTTCTCCGCCGCCATGATCGCGAGCACCGTGTTGCGCGCCGTCGGTTCGATCCCTCGATAGGTGAACACGAGCTGTTCGGACGCGTCGAGGCTTCGCACCCGATTGAGCTGGAACGAGCCCTGCGCCTGCACTTCTTCCACGATCCGGACCATTCGGTCGGTGGAGAACTCTTCCTTTGCGAACCGGCTGTTATCGTCGACGTCGATGCTCGAAGGAGGATCGAGCGCCTGAGCCTCCTCGTTGAGGGCCCGCGCTTCCTCGTCGCTCACGACGATGGGGTCGAAGTTCTCGTCGCGGATCTGACGCGCCGACTCCTCGATTCCGTCGGTAGCGAGCAGCATCATGTCTCCGCTGTGCAGCGTGAACGTCACCTCCTCGAACCCCATGCCGGGTGGAAAGAGCGAGCCGTCGAAGACCCCGGTTGCGGGGGCCTGGTTGAGGTTTCGCTCCTCGACCTTGCCGAGCGCGGCTCGGTAGAACCGCTGCTCGGTGTCACCACCGTGCGTCATCGTGATCGTACCGGTGTTCGTGTCGACGATCGCTACGGTCATAGCAGCGAACATACCCTCGAAACCCCGCTCGACGAGCAGCTCGTTGACCGTGCTCACGAGATCGGTGATCCGGGGGCGCGACCGCGAGGAGCGCCATTCGCGCACGCGATTCAGGAAGATGGTGGCTACCTCAACCATAATGAAAGCCGCGTTGACGCCGTGACCCGCGACATCGCACTTGATGAGCGCGAACACGCTACCGCCCTGCTCGACCGGCTTGTCGATCCACTCGTAGGTGAAGTAGTCCCCGGAGAGCGCGTCGGCGCCCTCGTAGTACCCGTGGAACTCGGCCCCCGCGACGTCGAGGTGCGCCATCGTGAGCTTGCGCCCGCGGCCGTCCTCCAGCTTCTCCGCGAGCGGGATGAACTTCTTCTGCAGGTCCGACGTGACGATGAGGTCCTTCTCCGCCTCCGCGGCGGCGGCCAGCGCGACGGTCATCGTGTTGATCGAATCGGCGAGCCGGAAGAGCTCGTCCCTGCCGCGCAGGTCGATCGAGTGATTCTTCAGCGTGGACTTGTCCTGCGTCCGCCTGATGAACTCGACGCCACGGACGAGCTTGTTGATGGGGATGACGACGATCGTCGCGAGAATGATCGCTCCGGCCACTCCGGCGCCGAGAGCGGCGAGCGCGATGAGCGCGGTGATCCGGATGATATCGGCCCGCGCCTGCTCGATCTGCTCGACGATCGGGTCGGTCGCGACGCCCATGCGCACCGTTCCACGGAAGTACGTCAGGCCGGCGAGGTCGCCCTCGTCCATCCGCTCGATCGCGTCGAGATCGAGCGGGAAGATCGAGACATCCGGCTCGACCGCCGGCTGGTAGAAGAGGTAATCGCGGACGTCGGGGTCGTACGCTGCGGGCACGAAGGTGGGGAAGCTCTTCACGGGGCTGTCCACCCGCCCCCTGAACCGCGCGCTCGCCTGCAGCTGTTCGCGCGCCCGGGCAATATCGGACTCGATCTCCTCGATCGAGTCCGGGATGCGATAGGCAGCCGCGGCCATCGCGGCCTGAACGTCGGCGTGCTCGCCGCTGCCCGACGCATCGGCGGCACGGGCGGCCTCGAGCTCGGCGAAACGGACGAGCGAGAGCGCGTCGGTGGTAACCTCCTCGAGTCCCGTGGTGATTTGCCGGTTCAGCGCCGCGAGGTTCAGCTGCGCCTGCTGGCGGCGCTCCTGCAGCTCGGCCGGATCTCCGCCCTCTGCAACCACCGTGTTGATCTGCTGGCGCAGCTCGTTCGATGTGGCGAAGGTAAGCTCGCGTTCCCTGACGATGATGCTCAACCGATCGGCGGCGATGCGGTCGATGAGCTCGGCAAGCACCTCAATCTTCGCCGAGACGGGGTCGTCCAACCTTGTGCGGCCAAGGTCGAGCTCACTGTCGGGCGGAACTGCGGAGCGCTCGATGCCACCGGCCTCCCGCGCGCCGAGCAGCTCTTCGCGCGCGCCCTCATCCGAAACCCCGGCAGCCTCGAGCCGCGGGTCGTTCGTGCCCCACACGTAGTTGTGCGACTCGGGCAGGTTCTCCGCCTGGATCGTGCTCTTGGGGCCGGTGATCGTGGCGTAGAGCGCTTCGTCCATCGCCCGGACGCTCGTGGGGAGCGCACCGAGCTCGAGCGTATTCGTATCCGGTTCGAGCAGCGGCTCTTCGGCGCCGGCCACCAGACTCTCCATGAGCACGTCGACGCGATCGTTGAGCCCGCGCAGCAACACAAGCTGCTGGTTGTCCAGCGTGGCCGAGCCGAGTCCGACCGACACCATGCCGACGACCGCCATAACCAGGACGACGACGAAGAAGGCGAACTTGATTCGAAGCCCCAAACCCTTTTTACGCATGTTCTGAATCCTCTGCTCGCGTGCGGCGAGCAAGCCCGGCGTCCCGGCGATGAGCGCACGAGCCTCCATTCGCAGCTGCACGCCCTCGCGAGCGACCGCAACGAGTCGGGTCCCGGAGAACACCGCGACCACGATCATCAGCGCGACGACGAACCAGGCGATCGCGGTCGTGCTGTCCACGATCCGCAGGCCCCGCTCGGCGACGACGAACTGGCGGCCGGGCACCACCGTGTAGTCGCCGAACTTCACCGTTCCGTTGCGCTCGAGCGAAAGCGCGCGGGGGGCGAACTCGAGACCCCGCTCCGAGTGCACGAGCCCGATGTAGTACCGTCCGGTATCCAGATTGTCGAGAAGCGGTCCGGCCATCGCCCGGTCGCTGAAGATCCGGTAGCCGGGACTCGAACGATCGTACACGTAGTCGTACGGCGGTTCGCGGTCGCGATCGATCACCACCCGATCGATTTCCCCGTTCGCGGTGAATCCGCGTCCGAGGATGCTGAGATTGTAGCGTCCGAGCGGGTCAGGCACCGCGGTGACGGTATAGATCTCGGTCACCGGAACGTACTTGTTCATCCGTAGCACGAGCATCGCCGGCTCGCCTACGTTGCCCACGCTGTCGACCGCGCTCACCGTGAGCGCCCACAGTCCGTTGTCGTAGTTGTCGCGGCTGATCGCCGGGCGTTCGATCGGGGCACGCCGAGGTGGCTCGATCACGGGGATCTCCTCGGGATCGAGCTCCTCGGTTTCCTCACCCAGATACACGAGTTCTGTGTAGTAGCCGCCGATCAGGTCGTCTTCGGGAGGCTTCCAGCGCAGGGTGAAGGTGTTGGACGCGAGAAAGCCGTCCTCGTCGAGCGGCGGCGACTCGAACGCAACCCGGCCGGGCGGGGTCGTGTCACGGAAGAACTCCACCGTACGCGGAGCAGACCAGTTGCCCGCGCGGTCGAGCGCGCGGATGCGAAGATACCAGGGCCCATCCTCGTCGGCGGTGACGGTCAGGCGGGTCGTCTCGATCGGATCATCCGGCGTGGGCACCGTCGCCTCCGGGTCGCGCGACCACTGGTAGGCGTAGCCGACGATACCGGAGGCGTCGGGCGCCGGTTGCCAGGTAAACTCAGCGCGCGAGGATCGGCTGCGCTCGCCCAGGTTGAAGTTACCTCCGGATACGACCGGCGGACTCGCCCGCTGGTCGGGTTCGAGGTAGACGATCCGGGTGGGCAGCCCCGACCGGTTCTCGGTGCGGCGGTGCCAGAAGAAGTGCGCGTGCCCGCCGATCACCGCGGCGGCGGGATACGTGGCGATCCCGCTCGTGCTTTCGGGGGAGATGTCGACCCACCGGTCGCCGACGCGCTCGAAGAGAACGACGTCGCCGCCGCGGGAAGGATCCCGATACGCTGCCACGTACGCCGAGCTGTTCTGTACGGCCGGGGTCGGTTGGTTGTGCTGGATCCGGGCGTCTCCGGTGCGCAGGCTCGGAGCGGTCAGCACTTCGATCTGCCCTTCGACGTTGCCCTCGGCGTCGAGCGTTGTCGTGGCAACCTGACGGACGGTGTCCGTCTCGAGCCGGAGCCCGGCCTCGAACGTGAGGAGTCTGGTCTGCGGCCCCACGGCGACTGCGGGCCTGCGCATGACGAGCTCCTGGTAGGTCAGCGCCCCCGAACCCGCCGGCGGCTCGTCGATCGTACGCATGAACGTGTGCGCGATGACCAACCCGGCCTCGGCGAGTTCGACGAAGTCGACGTCGTCGTCGAGCGGGATTCCCGCGACATCCGAAACGTTCGCTCCGTCGGAGGGGTCGGTTGCCGACCAGCTCGCCCCCGAGTCGTCGGTGTAGATCGAGTAGATCTGGGCTACGTCGGGAATCTCCGGCTCCCCCCGGGGAACCCCGGGCGGTACGACGTTCTCTCCCACGAAGAGCAGGACGTCACGGTCGCCCGTCGCGTAGTGCTCGACGTCGCTCTGCGTCCCGGTCTGCAGGACATCGGCCGGGATGGCAAGCAACTCGCTCCAGCTTCGACCGTCGGCGCTGTGCGAGTACACGATGCGGTTCGACGGCGCGTCGAAGCGTTCCATGGTGAGCAGCCACCCGCCCTGCGCCGCTGCAAAGACACGTGGGGACACGAGGCTGATATCGCCCGACACGGTGTGGACCTGCGAGAAGCGGCGCACGTCCGCATCGGCTTGCGCGACCCGGACGATCGACGTTCCTCCGCGCACGCCGGTCGGCTCGTAGTCAACCGTCGCGAGCAGGACCTCGCTACGTTCGTTGATTGCCACGCTGTAGACCGGTGGGACCGCCGAACCCTCGTAGCGAATGTCGCGAGCGACCGTCACCGGCTGCCCCCACGATCTGCCGTCGTCGCTCGTCTGCATCACGACGTCGATCGTCCCGCCTCCAGCCCCGGAGTCGTTGATCCGTTGATAGGCTGCGACGGCGAGCTCGCCGTTGCTGACCAGCTGGGGAAACCGTGTGTTGGGATCGGCGAACAGTCGGGGAGCTTCAAACCATGATCGCTGGGCGAAGCTCGTTGCGCTGAGCAGAAGGAGCGCGGAGAGCAGGAGCAGCTTGCGCACGAAGCAACCCTACCGTCCGCCGGCGCGTCGAATCAAGTCGTTGTACAACCGACGCCACTGCGGGATCAACATCGGATCGCGGCTTGCATCGCGCGCGTACTCCTCCATACGCGCGAGCGCCGCGTCGAAGTCCCCCTGCTGCACGAGCCGCAGCGCCTGGTTGAGGATCGCCTGCTCCGCTGCGGAAGGGGTGCGCGTCGCGAAGTCCGAAACCGACTGGATGAACGCGATCAGCTCGTCGACCTGGTCGGCTTCGCGGCAGAGCGAGCGGGCCCGTACGAGCTGTTCGAAGACTTCGGTCTGCGTCTCCTGCGGCAACGTCCGCCAGTCGCCCCGGTCGAGCTGCTCCTGCACGATGCGGTTTGCCTCCTCACACGGGTCCGGCGGCGCCGGCGGTTCCGGCGGGTCGAGGACCGTATCAATGTCATCGCGCAGCGAACGGATATCCGCGAGTACCGACTCGCCCACCGTAGCGCGTTCGGCTGCGATGTCGAGGATCGCCGCAAGCTTTGACCGCAGCGGCAGCAGCCCGGCGTACACCTCTTCGGAGACGCTTCCTCGCTGCCCGGTCGTCTCGCGCAGTGTTTCGGCGGCCGTCTCGATGCGGGTGCGCACCTGCGTCCCGTCGTCCTCCGCCTCCGTCACTTCGTCGAGCGACCGGGTGACGTAGCTGCGCACGATCGCCTCCGGGCTGCCCTCGCCGGTTGCGAGCTCGAGCCGGATGTCGAGCAGGCGGGCCTCGGCGTTCAGCGGCTGTTCGACGAGGAAGAAGTCGAGCGCCTGTCGGGCGGTCGAGTAGTCCTCCTCGTCGAACGCGCTGCGCGCCGTGTTGAGGATCTGGCTCAGCCGTTCGAACCCCGGGATGTCCTCGGTGAGATCCTGCTGCTGCTGCGACTCGAGAATCCGCGCGCGGCGCAACAGCGGTGTGATCGAGGGGTTCTGGACAAGCGGGTAGACCGTCGACCAGAGCGCTTCGGCCTCCTCGAGGACGGCAATCGCCTCATCCGGTCGAGGCTCCTCGCCGGCCGGCGGGTCGATGAGCGGGGCGGCCTGCTCGACGAGGAGGTCCACGCGAGTCAGTACGATATCGCGTCGTGCGTCGTTCAACCGCGCGGTGATCTCGCCGCTGATCTCCTCCCAGCGAGCCTCCAGCTGCGGACGGTGCCAGTTCTCGAGACTCTCGGCGAACAGATCGCTCGCATCGTCGTCGCGCGCCGAGCTCAGGAAGTCCGATGCCTCGTCGAGTCGCAGGCTCGCCTCGCGCGCGTTCCCCTCGTCGTTGAGCGATTGTGCCTCGTCGATGAGCGCGGATATCTCGTCCACGCGATCGAGCGCGCGTTCCTCGAGCTCCTCCGCTTCGGCGATCCGCCCCAGCGCGTCCTCGAGGAGCTCGCGCGCCCGCCCGAGCAGCCCGGCGTTCGCCGCGCCCACGGCGGCGGCAACAGCGTCGGCGCGCTCGATCGCGTCCTGAACCTCCTCGTCCGCGGTTACGTACTCCTCGTCGTTGCGCAGACGCTCGGCCACCGCTTCGGCGTCCACGCGCAGCTCGCGAAGATCGCCGTTCGCCGTCGACGTGACCCGCGTGCCGGCGACCGTTCCCACGAGCGGACGCAACCGGTCGCGCGCCGAATCAGACCGAGGGCGGGGGGCGTCGGAGACGGGATCGGTGGCCTCGAGGTCACGCTCGGCGGCGTCGACCGCCGACCGGTAGTCCTCGAGCCGGTCTTCCTGTTCGGCCGTCTCGATCTCGGCGACGCGTCGTACCACGGCGAGCTCGTAGGAGCGCACCTGAGCGATGCGCTCCTCGATGTAGGGGCCGTGCTCTGCGGCAGACGCCGCGCCGGCAGTGCCTCCGAGCGCGTCGTCTGCCTCGTCCAGCGCCTCGAGAACGCCGCGCCAGCGGTCGTTCTGCGCGTACAGGTCGTCGAGACGGTCGCGCAGCTCGCCTCGCTGGGCTTCGAGCGGTGCAGTCGTCGTACTCGAGGCGAGCGGCGTTGCCTCGTCGTACGCCGCGGCGGTCGTGGCGGCGACGGCGCCGAGCTCCTCGGCAGACGCCGCGCGTGCGGCCGCTTCGACGAGCGGAGGCGCGAGGTCGCCGAGCTCGGCACGAGCCAGCTCCTCGATGAACCTCTCGAACGCCGCGGCCGGCGAAGACGGTTCCTGCGGAGGCAGGCTCAGCTCGAGCGATCGGGAGACGTTCAGAATCTCCAACGTCGTCCGGTAGGAGACCGAGACCGTCTCGAGTCCTTCGGCGAGCGAGGCTACGTGCGCCTCCACCTCATCGTCGTCGCCCGGCGACCTCACCTCGCCCCACCGAAAGGCGCCGGCGGAGGTGATCGCGTCGGCGTACCGCGAGGCCCCGTACTGCCTCGTGGCGTCGACCGGGCCGTTGGCAACGGTGTCCCACACCGATTCGACCGCCTGGAGAATCCCCTCCTCGCGACGTTCGTCGGTACCGTCGTCGACCGGGCGCCCGAGGACGATGTCGTTCACGAAGCGTATATGCCAGTTGTAGCGGTACTCTTCGTCCTCGACCGCTCGCTCCGCGTTGATCTGCTCCTGTTGCGCGACGACCTCGCTCGCCCCGCGGACGGTGCGGTAGGCGGCGGTGACCTCGTCGAGCAGCGGAAGGTAGTCGCTGATCTGGGCGCGCGCATCGTCGAAGTCGCCGGTGCCGAACGATTCGGTCATCGTCCTCGCCTGCTCCTGCGCGGGTGTTGCGATGTCGACGAACGCCGGTTCGTCCTCGGCTGTGGGTCCGACCGTCTGCGAGCGAATTGTCTCGCGGGCGGCCGCGAAACGCTCGCCGGTCAGCTCGTACCGATCCGGGTCGAAGCTCCCGATCTGGATCGCCAGCCCGTCGGTCTCGAGCAGCGCCTCGATGCGCTCCTGCCCCTCGGCGACGGCGTCCTCCTGCGCCCCGGTGTCGGCGTCGGCAACCGACGCGACTTCGAATCCGTATTCGCCGAGACCGTTGACGTAGATATCGAGTGCGCCGATCGTGTCGTCCTCTTCGAGACGCACGTGCGCGGCGTCCATGAGCGCCTGGAAGCGCCGGCGATCGATCGTGAGCAGGACGCGGCTCTCGAGCTCCGCGATAAGCTGGGCGTCCTCGGGATTCGGAAACGGGAAGATCTCGTTCATCTCGCCGATCAGGCGAAGCGTGCGAAACGCCGTGGGAACGACCTCTTCGGCGGGGATGTCGCCGGCGATGAGCTCCCGCAGGCGCGCCTCGACTTCGCGACCCTTCGCCTCGTAGGCGATCCGTGCCTCGCGAATCGCCTCGAACACCTCCTCCGCCGCCGGAAGCAGCTCCTCGTCACGGCGAGCCGCGATCGTGAGGTACGGTACCGCTTCGTCGTACCGCTTCTCCTCCACCAGCTCGCGTGCAGTTTCGATCAACTCGGTCGGTTCGAGGCCGCTCGGAATGCCCGCCTCCCGCGCGAGCGCATCGAGCTCGTCGGCACGGCCCTCACCCTGTCCCCCTGCGTAGGCGGTTGACGCGACGGCGAGAAGAAGGAGGACCGCCAGACGCGGCCTGTGAGCGCCTCGCACTACTGTGAGCAGGGCATCTCCTCTGCGAATGATACTACTACAGGTATCGACAAAAACCACCGCGGCGTGCAGCTCAGGCCGGGCGCGGAAGCTCCGATGATCAAAGAGGCGGGTAGATCGATGGATAATGCACGTCGGCAGAAGTATAATCTAAGGACGATGAGGCGCTTCAGGTGGCTCCTGGTCTCGATTGCGCTCCTCTGCCCCCTCGTGCCGGCGTACGCGCTCGAGTTTTCCGACATCTACTCGACAATCGGTGAGGGCAGCGAGGACCGCCTCGTCAACACCGGTCTCGCTATCTTCCCGACGCTCATCATCCCCACCGGCGGACAGTTCGAGGGCATGGGCCAGGCGTACACCGCCGTCGCTCGCGACGCGAGCTTCTTCGACGCCAACCCCGCGGCAAGCGCAACGCTCGAGTTCACCGAGCTGACCTTCGTCCACAATAACTGGATCGCCGACACGTCGCTCGAGGGCGTGCTGTATACGCGCCGTATCAACGATTTCGGCAGTGCCGCCGGCGGCAAGTTTCTCCACGTCCCCTTCACCCCCTACGACGCGCTGTCTCAGCAGGTAGCCGGCGGCAGATACAGCGAGGGCACCGTTGGGTTGAACGTGTCGTACAACTTCGCTCGATCGTACGAGTTTCCCGGCGTAGCGGTAGGCGCTACCGTGAAGACCGCCTACCGCTACGTTGCGCCCCAGATCGCCGCCGACCAGTCGGTCGTGGGCATCGCGGGTGACGTGGGTGTGCTCTCGCGGTTCGATTTCGCGAAGCGATTCTCCTCGCGCAGTCCGAATTTTGCCGTGGGCGTGGCGGCGCGCAACTTCGGCCCGCCGGTTCGCGGCGAGCCGCTGCCCTCCCAGGTAACCTCCGGCATCGCCTACTCGCCTGTGAGGCCGGTCACCGTGGCGACCGACGTAATCGTCCCCGTATCGCTTGCGCCCGGCGTCCCGGCGCCGTCGGTCGGTGGTGCCATAGGCGTCTCGGCCCGGATCACGCGGTTTTTCGCGGCGCAGACGGGGATGCTTCTGCGCTGGGGCGGCTCGCGTTTCTCCATGGGTGCCACGCTCGACCTCGCCGACATAAGCGTCGTCGTGAACTACAACCTCGACCTCGCGACGCAATTCACGAACATCGACCGGTTCAGCGTTCAGGCTCGGCTGAACTTCGGCGACGAAGGGCGCGGTGCGCTGCGCGACCTCGTCGACCGCTACTACCTCGAGGCGTGGCAGGCGTCGGCGCTCGGAGAGACGGAGACGGCGATCGAGTACTCCCGAAAGGCTCTTGAGCTCGACCCGAGATTCACACCGGCGGCGGAGCTGCTGGGCATCAGCCTCGACACGCAGCAGTTGCAGCGAGACCTGAGGTCGATCGACCTCGAAAGCATCGGCGAATCGCTCGAGGGCGAGCCGGAAGAGTGAGCCGCTTCAGGCCCCGGTCTTCGTCTTGCGTTTGAGCTCCATGTAGACCGAGAGCAAGGGAATATCCACCTTCCGGGATTCGAGCCACTTCCTGATGCTACCGTTGTCCTGATCGCCTTCTTGCCGCAGACGCTTCAATCGCTTTTCGGTCTTCTTGAACTCGTTTGCCCGGAACATCTCTTCGAGATAGCCGACCATCTGCGAGGCTTCCGTCTCGTGGCCATCGACGACCAGGTCGCTGTCGGGACGAACGAGCTCCTCGAGCAGCCGCTCGGCCTTCTGGCCTTCACGCGCGATGAGCTCGTTCTCGATCCGCTTGACGAACTCGTTCTCGGTGAAGACGATCGCATCCACCTTCGTTCGCAGCGCGATCCGACGCTTCAGCGCAGCCTCCGACTGCATATCCTTGCGCCCGAGCAGGATGTAGGCGACAATCGATCCGCCGAGCGCGAACGCAATCTCGTCGATTACGGGCAACGGGTCGCGAACGGCAAACGAGAGCAGGAAGTAGACGACGAGGAAGATCGCTGCGGATATGAGGAACCGCGGGATGAACCGCGCGTCGGCCACCCACGCGCGAACCTCCTGCTCGATGAGCCGGTAGAGCTCGTTACGGAAGAGCGTGAGCGATTCGATCCGCGGTTCGTTCCCGTAGTGGCCCTTGAGCTCGGACTTCTCGAGCAGCGTGTAGAGCTTGTCGGTCTCTCGAAACGGATGGAGGAAGACCGCGGTTCCGTCCTTACGGTACAGGTGAAAGATGTGAATCGGCTCACTCCGCTTTACCATACGAGTGAAACATAACCGGCGCCCATCGTGGCGTCAAGAACGATTGACTCCCTCCAAAGACTCCACAACCTCCTGCCAGCCGAACAGCCGCGCGTACTCCGCCGCGGTCATGCCGAGAGAGTCGCGGCGCGATGTGTCGGCGCCTGCAGAGAGCAGGCGGGCTACGATGTCGGCGTGCCCCTGCGACGCGGCGAGCATCAGCGCCGTCTGTCCGTTTGCCGTCACCCGGTTCGGATCGGCTCCGTGCACGAGAAGGACACCGAGGATCGTTTCGGTCCCCAGCGACGCCGCCTCGCACAGAGGGCTCGCGCCGTCGCTGCCGCACGTTGCGTTCGGGTCCGCTCCGTGCCCCAGGAGATGCTGCACGATCTCGATGCACCGTCCGCGCACCGCACCGACGAGCACCGGCACGCCTTCCGACGATCGGGTGTCCGCCGGTCGTCCGGCCGCGAGGTAGTCGTCGACGGTCCGGCGATCTGCGGCGAGCGCCGCGTGGTAGAAGGCGTCCGGATCCCGTTCCCGGCCGCCGAGCCGTCGGAGCGCGAGCTCCACGCGGTGGCGACGTTGCCAGCCGCTGCGCTCGGCAATCACGTAGTTCTCGACGTCCTCGAGGTCGATGCGCTCGGCCTTCTCCAACGCAGGCGGAATCTCCTGCGCACCGACCACCGCAGACGGGAGTGAGCGGCCAACAGCGTAGCCGAGCGCGTACATCACCCAGTCCGGTGTGTCGGTTCCGTCGGGAAAGAGCAGCAGATGGGTCGATCGAGCGAGCACCTCGTCGAGATACTCGCCCGAGTACCTCGTCCAGGCACCCGAAACCGAGACGCCCTTCGTGTCGATCGCGTGCCGGCGAAGCGTGCGCATAACCGCCTTCACCTCGGCGCCTCGATCCGGACTCGCAAGGATACCGACGTGCATCGGCCGCATTGTGTCACGCGCGCTCTCTGTTGACAACAACGACGCAGCGTACGAGCATGGCCCATGCGTTACCGGAGAATTCCGCGAGACACGAGGGTACAGGAGCTCGGCCGCAGGATCGAGCTTCGCGGCGGCTCGACCGCGGTGCTCGTGCTGCACGGATGGACCGGCTGGCCCGGCAGACTCGCCTATCTCGCCGGGCGCCTCAACGACGCAGGGTTCACCGTATCGGTTCCCCGGCTCCCCGGTCACGGGACCAACGTAAGGGACATGCTGCAGACCCGGGCGGAGGATTGGGTCCGCTGCGCCGTAGACGAGTACCTCGACCTCTGCGACCGCCACGAACGCGTCTTCGTCGTCGGCACGTCCATGGGGGCGTTGCTCGCCTCGATGCTCGCCGCGCACTTCGGCATCGAGCGCGTCGCTCTGCTCGCACCGGCGTTCACGAGTCGAAATCGGCTGATTCTCCTCGCTCCGTTCGTGACCCGTATCGTACCCAGGATCCGGGGCGATTGGCGGGAGGAGCAGGAGACCGACCCGCGAGCGGTCGCGCTTGCACGAGAGTACTCGACGTACAACTACACACGAATGGCCGCAGAGCTTCTGAAACTCCAGCGCGTCGGCCGACGCATTCTTCCCCGGCTAACCGCCGAAACCCTCGTCGTGGTCTCTACCGCCGATCCGGCAGTCCCGCAGTCGGTCGTGAAGCTCATCGAATCGCGCTCGCACGCCCGCCGGTTCGAGCCGGTCGTGGTGGAACGCAGCAATCACCAGCTCGCCGAGCACGTCGATCGCGATACGGTCGCCGGAGCGGTTGTCGACTGGTTCACGCGCGACGCCACGAACTGATCAGGCGCTCTGACGGACGAAGCGCACCCTCAGGTGACAGTTTCGCGCCTTCTTGCCGCTTCCGCAGTAGCACGGAGCGTCGGGGTCCCACGCCATCGGATCCCAGAGGGGGCCGAGCGAGCCGCGCTCGCGGCCGATGTCCGCTGCGAGCTCGCGCAGCCCCGGCACCGCGTAGTCGTAGAATGCCCGCCAGCCGGCACACAGCCAGCTTCCGTCGCCGTCAGGGGCGTGCTCGCGGTGCTTGATGCAGTCGCCCGAGCAGTACGGCAGGTGCGGGCAGGAGGTGCACGCCTCGCTCCAGCTCGCCTTCCGCACGGCGAACTTGTTGCGCACCGGGCGGCGTTCGAGCGTCGCCCAGTCGTCGGTTGTGATGTTTCCCACTTTCAGTTCCGGCTCGACGAAAAAGTCACAGGGGTAGATATCCCCGTTGTGCTCGACGACGAAGTACGCGTCGCACTTGCCTCCCATCGTGCACATATGACGGCTGCCGTCGAAGAAGAACGCCACGAGCGCGTCGTGATGGCGGATGGAAACGGTGCGTGCATCGTTGGGGTACCACTCGTCGTAGATCACCTTCAGGAAGGCGCCCCACTCGGGTCCGGTGATCGAGAAGTCGGATATGCTGCCGTCCGGCATGAACTCGACGCACGGGATGAACTGCATATAGTTGAAGCCTTCGGCCTTCAAGTAGCGGTACACCTCCCCGGCGTGGCGAACGTTCGCCTGGCTGACGAGGACGAGGACGTTCACCTCGACACTGTGGCGATGAAGCCGTTCGACCCCCCGCATCACGAGGCGATGACTCGGCGTGTCCGCGCGCGTGCGGCGGTACGTATCGTGCAGCTTCGCCGGCCCGTCGATGCTTACCCCCACGAGAAACTGGTACTCCCCGAGGTGTCCGGCGAGCTCGTCGTCGACGAGCGTGGCGTTCGTCTGGAGCCCGTTCGCAACGCGTGCCCCGGGCTTCCCGTAACGCTGCTGATAGTCGGTCACCCTGCGGAAGAAATCGGCCCCCATGAGCGTGGGTTCGCCACCCTGCCATCCAAAGGAGTAGACCGGCTGGTCGGTTTCCATGTAGCTGCGCACCAGCCGCTCGAGCACCTCGTCGCTCATGCGGTGCACATTCTGTTCGGGGTAGAGCCCCGCCTTCTTGAGGTAGAAGCAATACTCGCACGCGAGGTTGCAGTCTGCGCTCGCCGGCTTGACGAGCAGCGAGAAGGGGTGTGAGGTGGTCCTCCGGGTAGGCGCCTTGCGTTTCATCCACCTCAACTCTACAGAAGCCTCCTCCCGCTGACAATAGCGCCGCCTTATCTATATACTCACGGGCATGCTGATGTTCATGGTGAAGAAGGCCTTCTTCGACATGTGGGACCACTTCCTGTCGGTCGTGCTGATGAACCTCGGGTTCATCGTCCTGCTGACGATCCCGCTCCTGCTGCCGTCGGTACTCGTCGATCTGAGCGTATCCGCCGCCCTTGCTTCGCAGGTAATCGGCGGGCTGATCGCGTTCGTCTACGCCGGCACGATATCCATGGCCGCCCGCGACATCGCGAACTACGAGCGCCCCGAGTTCGGGAAGGTACTCGGGTACCTGAAAGACACGTGGAAATCGAGCCTCGTGCTGGGCCTCATCTGGGCCGCCGTCGTCCTGATCGTCGTAGTCGGCTTCCCCGTGTACGCGAACATGGGGAACCTCCTCGGCCTCGCCGCGATCGTCTTCCTCTTCTGGGCTCTCGTGATCTGGACGCTCGCGAGCCAGTTCTACCTTCCCGTGCGGGCGCAGCTCGACACCAGGATCGGGAAGGTGATCCGCAAGAGTTTCATCATCTTCTTCGACAACACGTTCTTCGCGATCGTCACCGGAATCGGAAGCGTACTCGTCATCGTGGGATCGGTCTTCACCGCGCTCCTGATCCCGGGGATCGCAGGGCTGCTGATCTGGCACCAGGTGGCGCTCAAGCTTCGCGTGCTCAAGTACGACTATCTCGAGGAGCACCCGGACGCCAACCGGCGGCAGATCCCCTGGGACGCGCTCCTCATCGACGAACGCGAGCGCGTGGGCAAGCGGACGCTGCGCGGCATGATCTTCCCCTGGAAAGAGTAGCATCACCGGCGGCACGCGCGCGAAGTGTGCGGCCGATCCCACAGCGTCGGCGGCCTTCGGTTACGCTTCAGCAGCACCGGTCGCCGTGAGCAGCCCCAGGTTCCCGAAGTAGACCGCGCCCACCGCCTGGCCGAACTGGGCGACGGTGTAGTCCGGCTCGGCGTCGAGCGCTTTCATGAGCGGCGTGTACGCCATGTTGCTGTCCGCGGCGACGAACTCGAGATCCGGCTCTCTCCGCGATGCGCCTTCCTGCATGAGATCGAAGCACCGCGCGACCTTCACGAATCGGCCGAAAAGGAAGCGCTGCGTGAGCCCGGTGCGCAGGATGTATTCGCTCTCGCGGTAGACGACGGCCATGTACTCGCCGATCCGACGGAACACCTCGCCGACCTCGGGGACGCTGTCGACGAGCGACATCAGGTGCGCCAGATACGGCTTGCGCCGATCGACCGGCACCTCCGGGACGAACCGCAGCCTACCCTTCGGACCCTCCTGTTCCTCGACGAAGCCCATCTCCGCAAAGGCCGCAAGGAGCTCCGGTCGCGTTTCGCCGAGCACCTCGTCGGCGAGCCGGAACGCCGCGGCCTGACTCGCGAGCCGCTGCGGGGTGCCGGGAATGCCGGTATTCGCGTTCGCGACACTGCGCAGATCCTCCGGCGGCAGCCGGCGCGCCGGCGTGCTGCCGAGGTCGAGGATCAGGTTATAGATCTCGAGCGGGATTTCCGGAATCGTCGCGTCGGCGAGGGCGAGACCCGTACCCAGGTCGGTGCCGAGCGTGTGCGCGAACACACCGTTGCGGCCGATCTCGGGGGTCGGCGAGGCGGCGATCTCGACCGCCGCGGTGAACGCCGCCATCGGGCCGTCGTTCGTGTTCATGACCACCCCGTCCTCCCGGCAGAGCTCCTGCAGCTCGCGGTCGAGCGCGGTCAGCCGGGCGAACTGCTCTTCGAAGTCGCGCTCGGTGTTTCGGCGCATGCCGAGCGTTTTCGGGACCTCACCCCCGACGATACGGTTGCGCACCACGACGTCGGGGAAGCACATCCCCACCGCGTCGTAACCGGGCATCTCCGCGCCCAGCGCGTCCTCCACCCGCGCGGCGGCGGCGAGCATCGCCGCGGTGCTCGCCGCCGCATCGAGCGCCGCGGTGACTTCGGCGAGAAGCGCCGCGCCGTCCGGGTGCGACCGGCCGGCGTCGGTGTCCAGCGCGCCGCGTGCGCGCAGCAGGCGAACGATCGTCACGATGGGACCGGTCACGCGCTCGAACTCGCCGTAGCTCGCCGGATTCCAGTCGTACTCCTTGACCGCGACGAGCCGGCCGTCGACGGTGACGACGCCTTTGATGTCGGTCCCGCCCACGTCGAGCCCGCAGATCATCGTCCCTTCGAGCCCGCGCGTGACCGCGGCGAAGGTGTCGTCCGGCTGCGCCCGGAACTCGACGGACTCCACCGGTTCGGGGCGCTCGGAGATGTCGGCCGTCTCGATCACGAACCGTCGCGACTCCGCCGATTCGTCGGGGTGGAGCGCGTCGTTCATGCGGTCGAGCATGTTCACGATTCGTCCGTAGGCGGTCCGCTCGCTTCGGGGCCGGTCGATCTCGAACGCTGCGACCGCCGCGTTCACGATCGTGACCAGCGCGGCGCTCGAGGTGTCCAGGTACAGCGAGAGCGAGTAGCCGCCGAGCGTCGCGAGATGGTTGTAGATTTCCGCCCGCACGTAGGCGACGGCGAGTCCGGCCTCCGCCTCCGAGAGCGATCCGGCGTCCGGGAGTGGAATCGAGAACTCGCGAACCGCTGCGCCGTCGGGCAGGACGAGCACCGCCTCCACGGCGGTCGCACGCTCGGCGGTGAGGGCCCTGCGGATATCGGGAACGAATACCGGTCGGCCGGCTTCGCCGGCCTCGATGAACTGAGAAAGCACTGAAACCTCCGGGTTATCGGTCGCTCAAGCGTACCACGCCCGCACCGAGATGCCTACCGGCACGCGTCAGGTGCGTCGTCGCCCCGGACGCCCGGAATCAGACCGCGCGAGCGCCATCGGCTCGCGAGATAGACGAGCGGCGTGTCGGCAATGGCGACGATCGCCTTGAGGACGTACGTCGTGACGACGATTTCCACGAGGACGGGCCCCGGCACGCGCCCGAGAAACGCGGCGAGCGTGAAGACGACGCTGTCTATGAGCTGGCTCACGAGCGTGCTCAAGTTGTTGCGAATCCAGATGTGTCGACGTGCCGGGATACGCCTCTTCCACAGGTGGTACGCCCACACGTCGTGGTACTGGCTCACCGCGTAGGCGAGCAGGCTCGCGACCGTGATGCGCGGCAGGAGCGTGAAGATCGCGACGAGGTGCTCCTGCGATTCGTCGGCCGCGTCGGGCTCGAAAAGCAGCGCGACGTTCATGAGCACGACCGTGGCGACCAGCGCGACGAAACCCACCGCGATCGCTCGGTTCGCGTGCCGTCTGCCATGGTTCTCCGAAAGGATGTCGGTCACGAGAAACGACGTCGCGTAGACGATGTTGCCGAGCGTGGCAGTCAGGCCGAAGAGCTCGACGTATTTGATCACCTGGATGTTCGCAACGATCACCGCGATCGGTATCCAGATGTAGAGCCCGAGCCTGCCGAAGATACGATAGACGAGCAGGATGCCGGCGAAGTTGATCGCCAGCATCCCGAGCCAGAGGAGCTCGTTCACCTACTCCCTGTCCTTGTTGTACGGCTTGCCGGCGGCGGCAGGACCTACCGCTCGCCCGACGACGCCGGCCAGGACGACCACCGCGAGGACGTAGGGAAGCATCTGGACGAACTGCCCGGCGACCGGGATCCGCGTTTCGAACATGATCCGGAACGTTTCCGCGTAGCCGAAGAGGAGGCTCGCTGCGACCGCACCGATCGGGTGCCACCGCCCGAAGATCATCGCGGCGAGCGCGATGTACCCGCGGCCACCGGTCATTCCGGTCACCCACTGTGCCGGGTAGAGCGTCGTCGCCGCGAGTCCGCACATCACCCCGGAGAGGATGACGCCGAAGTAGCGCATCAGCGTGACGTTGATGCCGAGCGTATCGGCCGCCTCCGGATTCTCGCCTACCGAGCGCAGCCTGAGTCCGAGCTTCGTCTTGAACAGCACGAACCAGACGAGCGCGGTGACGATGAGCAGCACGAACGCCATGCTGTTGATTCCCAGTGTTCGCGGGGGGAGATAGGGGTTGAACGGCGACTGCGTCTCCTGCCCGAAGATGTTCTGCGAGAGGAAGCGCGTGAATCCGAGCGCGAGCACGTTGATCGCCACGCCGGAAACGATATGGTCAACCTTGTACGTCACAGTCACGACCGCGTGAATCGAGGCCATGAGCATGCCGGCGATCAACGCGAAGAGCAGGCCGCCGAGGTAGCTTTCGAACAGGAGCGAACCCCACACCACTGCGAAGGTCGACATGAGCATGGTGCCCTCGAGCCCGATGTTCACGACGCCGCTGCGTTCGGAGAACAGGCCTCCAAGCGAGGCGAAGGCGATGGGCGCGGAAACCTGCAGGCCCCGCAGCAGAAAGCCGAGCACGATTTCCATCAGGCAAGCTCCTTTCGACGCAGATTCCGTGCGTAGCGTGTTATGAGCTCGTTGCTCACGACGATGATGATGATCATCAGCCCCTGGATCACGTAGCTGACCGAGTTCGGCACCGAGGTGTAGAGCTGCAACCCGTACCCGGCCTGATCGAGAAAGCTGAACAGCAGCGCCGCGAACACGACGCCGAGCGGATTGTTGCGGCCGATGAGTGCGATCGCAATCCCGTCGAAGCCGACGCCGCTCGCTATCTGGTAAGTGTAGAACCCGCGGATCGCGAAGATCTCCTGGAGTCCCACGAGTCCCGCGAGCCCGCCGCTGATGAGGAAGGCGATGAGCTGGACGCGCTTCACGCCCATACCCGAGTACTCCGCGACGTCCGGCGCCTCACCGACGGCGCGAACCTCGAATCCGAACCGATGGCGATAGAGGATCTGCCAGACGAGGATGCCCATGATGAGGGCGACGATCAGGCTGTAGTCCAGGTAGACGTGGTCCTGGACGTCCCACCCGATCGCGCGGAACCACGAGTTCATTCGTCCGAACAGCGCGGTTTCCGCGATCTCCTCGGTCTGCGGCTCGAGGCTTGCGCCCTCCTCCATCCCGGAGAACGGACGGTTGACCAGGTAGTTCAACAGGAGGATCGCGATGTTGTTGAACATGATCGTCGTAATGACCTCGTGGACGCCACGAGTGACCTTCAGCACGGCAGGAATTGCCGCCCACATCGCGCCTCCGACCATGCTCGCGAGCACGACGAGCGGGATGTGAAGGAAGGGCGGGAGGTTCAGATAGATGCCGGCAAGCGCGCCGATGAAGCCACCGAAGAAGTACTGACCCTCGGCGCCGATGTTGAAAACCCCGGCCTGGAAGGCGAACGCCACCGCGATGCCCGCAAGGTAGAGCGGAATCGCCTGGCTCAGTACCGACGCGAGACGGGAGGAGGTACCGGTGGTGAACCGAAGAATCGCATTGATCGCCCGAGTCGGGCTTTCGCCGACCAGCACCACGATCACCAACAGGATGACGATCGCCGCGATGAATCCTATGACCGGTGCGAGCAGCCCCAGAAGCCGGTCTCGGCTACGCGTCGACAGCTTCATGGTCCGCCTCCCCGGTCATGTAGTAGCCGATCTCTTCCTTGACCGCATCTTCGCGCGACACCTCGTAGACGATGCGCCCCTTGTACATGACGAGGATGCGGTCGGCGAGCGCGAGCGCCTCGTCGAGGTCGGCAGACACGAGCAGGACCGCCCGTCCATCTTCCTTTGCCGCGATGATCTGCCGGTAGATGAACTCGGTCGCGCCGATGTCGACCCCCCGCGTCGGCTGACTCGCGACGAGCAGCGCGGGGTTGCCGGCCATTTCGCGCGCGATAATCACCTTCTGCTGGTTGCCACCGGAGAGCGCGTGTGCCGCGGTCATCTCGTCGGGGGTGCGCACGTCGTAGGCATCGATCGCCTCGCGGGCGAACGACCGGATCGCGCCGGTGTCGCGAAACCCCATCCTGTTGACGTAGGGCGGTCGGTGGTGTCGCCCGAGAACGAGGTTGTCGGCGAGGGAGAACGGCATCAACAGCCCCTGTCGCTGCCGATCCTCCGGAATATGCGCGATGCCCGCCTCGCGGCGGGTACGCACGTCCCACCCGATGATGCTCTCGCCCTGGAGGCGTATATCGCCGCCGGTGGCCGCGCGGCTCTCGGTGATCTGGTAGACGAGCTCGCTCTGCCCGTTACCCTCGACCCCGGCGATCCCGACGATTTCGCCACGGCGGACCCGCAGGCTCACGTGCGAGAGCACCTTGGTGCCGCGCTCGTCGACCGCGGAGAGGTCGTCGACCTCGAGCACCGCTTCGCCCGGTTCGGCCGGCGGATTCTGCACGTCGAGCATCACCGGTTTGCCTACCATGAGCTCCGCGATCTTCTCCTTGGTCGCTCCTTTGCGCGGCATCGTCTCGACGACCTTTCCGCGGCGAATAACGGTGATCCGGTCGGCCACCTTGAGCACCTCGTCGAGCTTGTGGCTGATGAAGACCACACCCTTGCCCTGATCGGTCAACTGGCGGAAGCTCTCGTAGAGCCCGTCTATCTCCTGCGGGGAGAGGACCGCGGTGGGTTCGTCGAAGACGAGAACTCTCGCACCGCGGTAGAGGATCTTCAGTATTTCGACGCGCTGCTGAATACCCACCGCGAGCTCGCCGACCGGCCGATCCAGATCGACCTCCAGCCTGTTGCGTTGCATGAGCCCGCGCAGGTGCCGCCGCGGTTGTCGCTTGTCCAGGTAGAGCCTCCGGGCGAAGCGAGGCAGAAACCCGCCATCGTCCGGTTCGGTGCGCGCGCCGCCGGCCTCCCGCTCGGAGCCGAGGATCACGTTGTCGAGCACGCTGAAGACCGGTACCAGCGTGAAGTGCTGGTGTACCATGCCCACGCCCTTCGCGATCGCGTCGCGCGGGTTGCGGATGTTCACCGGTTCGTCGTTGATCAGGACCCTCCCCTCGTCGGGACCGTAGAGGCCGTAGAGGATCTTCATCAACGTGGTCTTGCCGGCGCCGTTTTCGCCCACGAGCGCGTGGACCTCGCCCGCCTCGAGGTCGAACGAGACGTGGTCGTTGGCAACCACCCCGGGAAAGACCTTCGTGATCTCTTCCATCTTCAGAAGCGACACAATCCCCCCCTGATCAAAAAAAAGCGGGAGCCTGCGAAGGCCCCCGCTCGGCGTACGTCGCCCTAAAACGTCTCGTCAGCCCAGTCAGCGACCTTGGTGTCGCTGTCGGGAACCGTGATCTCGCCGTCGATCACCTGCTGCTTCAGCTCGTCGATCCGGTCCATGTACGGTGACACGAGATCCTCGTTGTACTCGTTGACCGCGACACCGACGCCGTCGTCGTCAAGAC
>CAZVEF010000003.1:0-4082 GCA_964625715.1 uncultured Spirochaetaceae bacterium
ACCGACCCCGACTCCGATCGGCTCGGCATCGCGGTGCCCGGGCCGGACGACTACGAGCTTCTGACCGGCAACCAGCTCGGGGTGCTGCTCGTCGACTACATCTTCGGCACCCGGCAGCGGCAGGGAACGCTTCCGGCGAAGCCGGTGTTCGTGAAGACCGTGGTGACGACCGAGATGCAGCGCAAGGTCGCCGAGTACTACGGTGCGCGCGTCTACGACACGCTGACCGGGTTCAAGCACATCGCGACGATCATGCGCCACCTCGACGCGCATCCGGACGAAGGCACGTACGTGATGGGCGACGAGGAGAGCTACGGCTACCTCATCGGTACGGAGGTACGCGACAAGGACGCGATCACCGCGGCCGTGCTGACCGCAGAGATGGCGCTGCACCACGTAGCCGAGGGAAAGACGGTCCTCGATCGTCTGAACGAGCTCTACGACCTCTTCGGGTACTACGAGGAGATCCAGATCTCGCGCTATTTCCGCGGCCAGAGCGGGCACGAGACGATGGCCGGAGTGATGCGGCGGCTGCGTTCCGCGCCGCCGGAGTCCATTGCAGAGGTACCGGTCGTCGAGATACGCGACTACCAGGAGCGAACGACGACCGACCGCCGCAGCGGAGAGGTTCGCAACGACATCGACCTCCCGGTTTCGAACGTGCTCCAGTTCGTGCTCGAGGACGAGACGGTCGTGAGCGCGCGGCCGTCGGGCACCGAGCCGAAGATCAAGTTCTACGCGTCGGTTTCTTCGCAGCCGTCGACACCGCTCGGCGAGGCGCGCGCGTCGGTCCGAGCGGAGCTGGATCGAATCGAGGCGTGGGTGGAGGAGCAGATCGCCGCGGCGGGCGGCTGAGCCGGATCTGCGCCGCGAGGTCTGCGGTCACGATTCCGATCGGCGCCGGTAGGAGAGCGCGCGGGCACGCTCGAAGTGCTCGCGTACCTTCTGCTCGTCGATGAGTCCGCGGTCGAGCTCGTCCTGCAGGTCGCGGAGGAACCGTTCCTCCATATTGTAGAGCTGCGATTCGAGCGCGCCCGACCAGATTCGGCGCGTGATCTCCTGCGGGCTCTCGCGCTGCGAGAGCAGGCTCTCGGTGACGAGCGTCGAGAGGTACCAGCGAACGTCGTCCAGCGAGAGATCGTACTCGTCCTGGATGCGGGTGACAGAGACAGCCATGGAGGCATGCTGAAACGTCCTGCACGGCGTGTCAAACGGTAGGAGGCGAGATGACGGCAGATCCCACGACACCGGTCTCCTCGGTGACCTTCGTCGCGTTCGATTTCGAGACGACGGGGCTGTATCCGGCGAGTGACCGGATCGTCGAGTTCGGCGCGGTGAGGTTCCGGGCAGGCGAGGAAATCGACCGGTTCGAGCGGCTCGCGAATCCGGGCATCCCCATAAGCGCCGATGCGGCGGCGGTGAGCGGCATCTCGGACGCCGACGTCGCCGGCGAGGCGCCGGTCGCCGACGTGCTACCGGAGTTCATCGGCTTTCTCGAGGACGCGGTGCTCATGGCGCACAACGCGCCGTTCGACCTGGGGTTCCTCCGCGCAGCGGTGCAGCGACTCGGACAGGAGGACATAGGAAACACGATCATCGACACGCAGGTGCTCGCGATGAAGGCGTTTCCACGGCGAAAGAGCTACGGGCTGCAGAACCTCGCTGGAGAGCTCGGTCTGCCGCCGAACCGGGCGCACCGCGCGTGCGACGACGCGGTCATGTGCATGCGGTTGTTCAATCGCTGCGTCGAGGAGCTGAGCTTCATGGGAGAGCTCGAGTTACGCGAGGTGCTCACCGGCGGCCGGTAGGCGCGGCCGATAGGCGCGGCCGGCGTCCCGTCCCGCAGCATTACTTCCCAAGAACTGTCAACACGTATAGTTTTATATACGCTTTGAGATCCTGCCGTCGACGGATCTGGTTGAACGCCTCGTTCGCGCAGAGCCGGTCGGCCCATTCATCCACGCGCTCGGGGGTGGGTGGAACGAGACGGAAGCTCACCTTCATGCGGCGGAGGAAGTCACGGGCGAGGCTGTTGACGTCTTCGACGAGGTTCTGCTTGGCGACCGGATCGAGCAGCGGATTCCAGCGCTCGGCGAGTTCCTCGAGCGTGCGCTCGGGGGTCGAGCCTGGAAGGACGTAGCGTTTCTGCAGGTCGCGTACCGCGTCCTTGAAGCGCGCCACCTGTGCCCGGCGCGAGGCGTTCGACGCGGCCGGCTGCGGCCCGGCCGATCCGCCGGCTGCCGCTCCCGCCGACGCGCCGGCGGCTTGTGCACCGTAGGTAACGGTCGTCGTTGCCGGCGGTTCGTTCGGCGTCGAGCGGGACCGGCGTGCTCCGCGGCGGGTGCGTCGTTCGATCTTCTCCTCCTCCGGCGTCCCGAGGAACACGCGCTTGAGGAAGGCGACGAGCGAGCTGATAATCGGGACCGCCTGCCAGAACGGGAGCAGGAGTTTCGCGTCGGTGAGGAGCTTCTTGCGGTCGAGGTTGAGGATCCGGGGAAGCGGGTGCAGCCGTGGTTCCTTCGGGTGGAAGAGCTCGTCGAGCTCCGCCGAGAGGTCCTTCGGGATGTTCACCTCCTGGCGCGAGAGGTAGAGGAGATTGTAGTTCAGCAGCGTGTGCAGGAGCGGATGCTCTTCGCGCAGCCTCGTCTCGACGCTCTGTTCGAACGCCACGTCGTCGGTCATCTCCGGGAGCCGACGATTCGCCTGGAGCGAGGCCTTCCACGTGTCGACGTAGTGGTCGCGCATCTCTTTGCGGGCTGAAAACACGTGCTCGACGGTCACGTTCAGGACGTAGTCGCGGTAGAGGTAGTACTCCTTGCCGTCGTGGGAGCGCACACGGATCATGCGGGGCAGCGACTGGTCGTCCGGCGGTTTGATCTGTTCCGCGATGTAGGAGTTGACGTCGTCGAGCGTGCATTTCTTCGTGAGCGGAACGCCTCGCGGATCGCTGAACCCGTGGATGTCGCTGATGGTATACGCGTAGGGCGGCCTGCGCAGGTTATTCTCGAGCTGGCGGAGCGCGGTCTCACGCTCCCGGGTGCGCTGCTGGACGCCGCGGTGATGGACGTTGTAGTAGCCGAGCAGGTACGCCGCCTGGCAGTAGCCGTGTTCCTCGGCGAGCTTATCCTTCTTCGGGGCATACTCCTTGATGATCGTGCTCGAGAGCTGCGTCCAGAAGTGAAAGGTGAAGTCCGTCGGGTTGAAGATCGTCTTCAGCGCCTGGTCGGGCGTGGTCAGGATGCTCGAGAGCATGTCCTTCATCGCCATCTCGCGCTGTCGGAAGATCGAGGCGAGCTTGCTGCGCATGTAGCCGGCGTTGCGTTCGCTGCGCAGGTAGCCGCGCACCTTCTGCACCGCGAGTTTGGGCAGCGCGTGGACGAGCTGATCGGTGCTCACGAGCATCGAGTGAATGCCCTCCGGGTACATCAATCGCAGGATCTGCGGCGTGTCGGACGACTCGGCACGAGAGACCCAGCGGACGAAGTCGTTCTTGACGTCGACCGGCTGGATCAGATCCGGCGGTACCGGTAGCGGCAGCGAATCCTCGGTGGGGAAGGGGCGGTCCGGACTCTCTTCCACGCGCTCGTAGACGGTCCGCAGCACGACCGAGTAGTAGCGCGGATAGAAGACGCTCGCGATCTCTCCGTCGTCATAGCGCAACGAGACGGTACCGTCCTTCTCGAGCTCGACGAGATAGGCGGTCATGAAGTTCGCGGGATTGTCGGCAAAATCCTCGAGCGAAGGGTCGTCGTCCGCTGCCCTCGCGAGGTACTTCTCCGCGTACGAGATGAGCGAGTCGAAGCTCACGTGCGCGTTTCGAGTCCGTTTCACCAGCGACTGGAGAATCCTGAGTGCATCCGCGCTCGATGACATGCCACCATAGTATACCCCGCGCGGTTGAAATTGGGCTATTCCCCGTTTCGTGGATTTCTTCGTTTGACACGAGCGCTCGCACGTCGATACAATAACGCCACCATGATCGGGCGTCGCACGCTACTCGTGCTCCTCACAGGGTTCATCGTTCTCGCCGGTTGCGCGACACCGCCCGAACAGCCCGTCGCCGTCGATCCACCGCCCGAGCC
>CAZVEF010000003.1:4182-15543 GCA_964625715.1 uncultured Spirochaetaceae bacterium
GTCGATCCACCGCCCGAGCCTGCACCCGAGCCGGAACCGGAACCGGAACCCGAACCGACACCCGAACCGGAACCGGAGGGTGAACCCACAGACGACGAGGAGCCGCCGGCGACCGAGCCTATCGAGGTGACCGAAGACCTCTACGACGAGGCCTTCGCGGAAGTGGAAGCGCTCATCACCGAGCTCAACCGGATCATCTATCGCGGCGAGTTCGAGCGGTGGAAGACCTACCTCACCGATCGGTACATCGACTATTATTCGCACCCGCAGGTGCTCGCAGAGCTTTCCCGCCAGCCGATTCTCGCGGAGAGCAGCATCCGGTTGCGCAGCCTGCGGGACTATTTCGAGGCCGTCGTCGTGCCGTCCCGTGCGCACGCGCGACTCGATGATCTGATCTTTTATTCCGACACTCTAGTAGAAGCGGTCACCGAGTATCGGGGGGAGCGGGTCATTCTCTACCTCCTGCGAAAGGTCGACGACGAGTGGAAGATCGATACCTTGCACACACCCCCGTCGCAGAGCGACGGGGCGGATGATTCGGCCGACGGCGGCTGAGACGCTCGGGATGTCCGAGCGAAGAGGAGTATGAGATGAAGAAGAGCTTTGCAACCGGTTTGGCGCTGCTCGTCCTGTTCGGCGCAGCGGCGTTTGCTCAGCAGGCCGCCGATTCGGACAGGCCTTCTACCATCGAGGATGTCTTCCTTCGTCAGCAGATCGAGATGCAGATCCTCGCGAGCCAGGCCAGGTCGTCCGATCGCGAGAGCAAGCTCACCGCCCTCGAGACGGTGCGCGAGATGTACGAATCGGGTGACCTTGAGGAAGCCCCCGAAACGTTCGACATCATCACGCTGCTCGCCACCGAGGGGACGAGTAACCAGGTACGCCAGGCAGGCCGTGTCATCAACAACTATCCGTTCGTCCGCAAGGAGGCGGCGGCACTCCTCGGTGACGTCGGCGGTTCGCGGGCCCAGAACGTCCTGTTGACGATGGTCCGTGAGGATCCGGAGCCCATGGTCCTCGCGGAGGCGGTCTACGCGCTCGGCAAGATCGGCCCGCAGGAGAACGCGGACATGGTCGGCGAACACATCGTGTACACGCTCACGCGCGAGAACGCGAAGATCTCTCCCGACAACAACCTCGCGCTGGCGACGCTGCTCGCGCTGCAGAGGCTCTTCGAGGAGGGGATGGAGTTCGAGGATCCCGATCAACTGCAGGACACGGTCGGGCTCATCATCGACATCAGCACCAACTATCGCTACATCTCGATGGTGCGTGATCGTGCGCGCGACGTGCTCGCTCGCCTCAGCGGGACGGCCGAGAGCGAGTAGAATTGCCAATCGGCCGCCGGCGAGGCGGCCGGTTGTGACCATGCGACCACTACGTTTCATCGCCTTTCTCATCATCCACGGTACCCTCGCCGTCCTCGTACTCGTGATCTTCGCGAACGTGCATGTCGCTCGTGCCAGTGAAGGTAGAGTGTATCGAACCGTGGAGACCGTTCCGGCGAATCGGGTGGGGCTGCTGCTCGGAACGTCGCCATACATGACGAACGGGCGCCTCAACCCCTTCTTCGAGTACAGAATCCGCGCCGCGGTCGATCTGCTGCGCGCCGGGCGAATCGAATACATCCTCGCCAGCGGCGACAACGAGCACCGCAGCTACAATGAGCCGGCGCAGATGAAGCGGGCACTGCTCGCCGCGGGCGTGCCCGAGTCGGCGATCGTGCTCGACTTCGCCGGTTTTCGGACGCTCGATTCGGTCGTTCGCGCCGCCGAAGTGTTCGGGCAGAACCGCCTCACCGTGATTTCGCAGGATTTTCACACGCGACGGGCACTCTACATCGCGCGCGAATTCTCGATCGACGCGGTGGCGTTCGCCGCCGCGGACGTTGCCGGGTACACCAGTGCCCGCATGCACCTTCGCGAGCAGCTCGCACGAACGCTCGCGGTGCTCGACGTGCGGGTACTCGGTACCCGGCCTCGATTCCTCGGCGAACCGGTGATGGTGCACTAGGCTCGGGCTCCCGTGCTACTATGCCGAGGTACGCATGCTGATCGTAGTCGAAACCATGTCCCCCGACGAAGCGAACGAGCGCGGGATCCTCGCCTGGCCGGTTTCCCGGCGAGGGGTCTCACGCTATGCGTGGCACTACGATACGACCGAGACGTGCTATCTGGTGTCGGGGCTCGCGCGCATCGAGACCGAAGACGGCAACGTAGAGGTCGAGGCGGGCGATCTGGTGACGCTCCCTGCGGGGCTCGAGTGCGTCTGGGATATCAGGGAGCCGATCGCCAAGCACTACCGGCTCGAGCTCGGTGAGCCGTCGTCCTGACGCGCCGCCCGGCGACGCCAGCGAGTCGTCCGAATCAGTTGATCGACGGCTTGAAGCCGGTCCGGGCGATGATCTGATAGAGCCCGCCCTTGCGCGTCAGCGCGGCGTTCCATCCTTCCGCCGGCTCGGGGTGAAAGACGATCTGTGGTGTGGCCGGGATCACGAGCCACGCGTTCTGCTCGAGCTCGCTTTCCAGCTGCCCCGGACCCCACCCGGCGTAGCCGAGGTAGAAACTGATCGAGGGTCGATCGGGCTCGTCGAGCTCCGGCCACTCGGTGCGCAGGTATCCCTCCATCGCGTGAAACACCGGCTCGAAGACGATGCCGTCGGCAGGACGCAGCGCGTACCGGCTCTGCGCACGCTCCGGCAGGCCCGAGTGAAGCGTGAACAAGTAGTGCTGTTCGACCGGTCCTCCCACGAAGGCGGCGAGGTCGCCGAGCGGTTGATCCTCGAACTCCTCGATGATATCGCCGAGTGTGATGTCGGCGGGGCGGTTCACGACGAGACCGAACGCGCCTTCCTCGTTGTGGTTGACGAGCAGCACGACGGTTCGGTGGAAGTTCGGATCGATGAGCTCCGTTTCCGACACGAGCAAGTAGCCTTCGAGAGAGGCGGGGAGCGGGGTGCCGGATGAATCTGTGGGAAGCCTATCACCACTCATAGGACCCCGAGCGAGCGACCGATCGGAATCGAACCGACATCATCAGCTTGGAAGGCTGAGGTAATAGCCATTATACGACGGTCGCATGGTGGTAGAGATATCAATTCGCGACGGGGTTGTCAATGGAAGCCGCGCGCGGCGCCACCGCGCGCGGTGGCGCCCGGACGCGTCGTACCGGCGCTTTTGACCGGGCCCGGTTTCTCTGGTACGTTCCACTGATGGGACAACGCGGTGAAGTCTTCTCGTGGCGCGTGCCGAGCGAGAACGAAGAACGCACGTACTTCCTCAATGTGAAAGAAAACCGGCTCGGGGACCTCTACCTCACGATCGTAGAGAGCAAGAAGCACGGGGAGAGCGACTTCGAGCGGCGCCAGGTGATGTTCTTCGAGGAGGACCTCGGCGAGCTTCGCCGGGGGATGGAGCGGGTTTTCGATTTCATCGACGAGCGCAACCGTGAGCGGGGCGGCGACTCTTCCCGTCGCGCGAGCAGGTCGCGTTGAAGCTCCGGCGATGGATCGCCGACGGCCCGAGCGCGGCGAGGACTTCGCGGTGGCGGGGCGTGGGGTAGCCTTTGTGCGCGTTGAACCCGTAGCGCGGATCGATGCGCGCGTACGCCTCCATCCAGCGGTCGCGGGCGACCTTCGCGAGGATGCTCGCGGCCATGACCGCCGGTACGGTCGCGTCGGCCTTGACGATCGCCTCGGCAGGGACGCCCAGCTCCGGCAGGACCGATCCGTCCACAATCGCGCCCTCGGGCCGGACGGTGAGCGCCGCCACCGCGCGTCGCATCGCGAGGTGCGACGCGCGAAGGATGTTGATCGTGTCGATCTCAACGTGACTCGCCCAGCCGATGCCCCACGCGAGCGCGTCCGCGGTGATAGCGTCGAACAGGTGTTCCCGTCGCCCGGCGGTCAGCCGTTTGGAGTCGCGCAGCTCTTCGACCGGGTAGCCGCGCGGCAGGATAACCGCCGCGGCGCTCACCGGCCCCGCGAGCGGACCTCGACCTGCCTCGTCAACGCCGCATATCAGCATCGTCGCATCGTAGCACGCGCCGGCGGGGTTCGTCAGGCTCGCGATTCTTTACACCGCCTGCGGCCGGTAGTATAGTCGTCGCACGGAGGTACATGCCCGATCAACCGTGGTTGCCGTTCTACGGCGACATGCCCGCCACCATTCAGTACCCCGATGCGACGCTCTTCGAGCTCTTCGAGGACTCGGTGCGCGAGTACCGCGACTACGAAGCGTTCGAGTACCTCGGTGAGCGCCTCTCGTACGGCGATCTTCACGAACTCGTAGCGGCTCTCGCGCGGGGACTGCGCTCGGTCGGGCTGCAAGCCGGCGAACGGGTCGCTGCGATCATGCCGAATACCCCGCACGTGCCCATCGTGCTCTACGCGGCGAACCGGCTCGGTGCGCCGGTTTCGCTCGTCCACCCGGAGTCTCCGGCCGCCGAAGTGGCGTCTGTGCTCGACGATCTCGAGCCGGCGTGTATCGTGGTGAGCCGGGAACACCTGGACGGTCTCCAGGCGCTCGAGGCGGGCCGCTCGGCGCGCGACGTGGTCGTGTGTTCGCTCGACGAGTTCGGTCGACGCCCGCGGTTGCGGGCGCTGGAGCTGATGCGCCAGCGCTTCAACGTCGACAGAGGCGGACTGCGCACCGCGCCCGTACTGTCGGCCGGTCGCGCGACCGATCCTGCGGCGCCCCGGGTTGCGACCTGGGAGGGTGTGCTGCGCGGCGGTGAGGGCGTGGATCTCCCGCCACACCGCGAGCTGCATTCGCCCGATGATCTGGCGATCGTTCTCTACACCGGCGGCACCACGGCGACCCCGCGCGGCGTCATGCATTCCGACCGGCAGCTGACGGCAGTCGCGCTTCAAATGCAGGTGCAGGGCCCCTTGCTCGCCGGGCAGAGGCTGCTCTGCGCGATACCGTTCGCGCACGGGTTCGGTGTTGCGGTGGCGGCTCACGCCTCGGTCGCCGCCGGCGCCACGAGCGTTCTCCTGCCGCACAGCACGCCCCGGTCGCTTGCGCGGACGATCAGGCGCACCCATCCGGAGTACCTGATCGGCGTGCCCGCGACCTACGTCGGACTCGTCAGAGATCGCGTCTTCGGGCGCACGCGTCTGCGCTCGCTCATGGGTGCCTTCTGCGGGGGCGACCGTCTGCCCAGGTGGGTTCGCGAGCGCTTCGCGACGATCGTACGTCGTCGCGGCGGCGCGATTTCTATTCGCGAGGGATACGGGCTCACCGAGACGGTCACCGCGTGCGCGACGATGCCCGACAGCGAGGAACGTCCCGGGAGCGTCGGGGTTCCCTATCCAGATACCTTCATCGCCATAGCGGTACCGGTGCACCATCCGTTCGACCCGGAGAGCGAGCCGCCGGTGTGGCTCGAACCCGATCGCATCGGGGAGATCCTCGTCTCGGGACCAACGGTAATGGACGGGTACTGGCGCGACGAGGAGGCGACCAGACGCTCGCTGCACCCGGACGAAGAGGGGCGGGTCTGGCTGAGAACCGGCGATCTCGGGCGCATGGACAGGGACGGCTTCTTGTACTTTGTCGAGCGTGCCGATCGCGTTTGCGTGGTCGACGGCGAGGAGATCCACCCCGGGCTGACCGAGCTCGTTCTCAGCGAGCACGCGGAGGTCCTCGAGACGTGCGTCACCGTGGACGAGTGCGACGCGGGACCGCGCATCACCGCGCACGTCGCGCCGTCGGACCCGGACCGTGACCCGTCGTGGCTGGAGCGGCATCTGCGCGAGTCGCTGCAGACGCTCGACGAACCTCAGCAACCGACCGAATATGCGTTCCACGTCCGGTTGCCCCGGACGCTGGCCGGCGTCATCGACAAACGACGTCTGATCGCTCCGCCCGTGCAGGTGCAGCGGTAGCGTGGGCGTCGAGGGAGACAGGTGCGACAGGCAATGGCATCCGGTATGATCGTCGGGCAGTTCAACGACTCGTTCAAGCCGATCATGGACGGTGTCGGACTCTGCGTGGAGAATTACACGCGGTGGCTCGACGCCAAGTACGGTACCGCGTACGCGATCGTGCCGCACGTGCCGGGCTACGAGGACGACGACCCGTTCACCGTCGTCCGGTACCCGTCGCTGCCTATTCCCGTTATGCCGCCCTATCGTCTGGGTATCCCCTGGGCGAGCCCGGAGGTGGGTAAGCTGCTCGCGTGGACCGGATTCGACCTCGTGCACAGTCACAGTCCGTTCGTCGCCGGACGGATGGCACGCCGTACCGCCGAAGAGCACGATGTTCCCCACGTGACGACCTTTCATACGAAGTACCGAGACGACATCAGGCGCTTCTCGCGGTGGGAACGGCTGACCGAGATCATCGTGAAGCGCATCGTGCGCTTCTACGACGGCTGCCACGCGGTCTGGACGCCGAGCGAAGCGACGCGCGAGACGCTGTGGGAGTACGGCTACGAGGGCGAGATAACCGTCGCTCCCAACGGCAGCGATCTGGCACGTCCGACGGACGCCGAACGCCGCCGCTATCGCCGCGAGGGGGGCGGGTTGATCGGCGCCGAGGAGAACGCGTTCGTGTTTCTCTTCGTCGGGCAGCACCGGTGGGAGAAGAACGTCGAGCTCATCATCCGCGGCATCGGACGGCTCGCCGAACGGGACGACCTTCCGGCAGCGTTTCTCCTCGCCTTCGCGGGAGAGGGGTACGCGGCAGCCGACATGGCCTCGATGGTCCGCCAGGTCGGCATCGCCGAGCAGACGCGTTTTCTCGGCAAAATCGTCGACCGCGAGACGATGAAGGCGCTCTACGCGCGCGCGGATCTCTTTCTCTTTCCGAGCGTCTACGACAACGCCCCGCTGGTGATGCGCGAAGCCGCCGCGTTCGGGGTGCCGACGGTCGTCGCCGAGGGCTCGAGCGCGGCCGAGGTCGTCTGCGACGGCGAGACCGGGTTCGTCGTGGCGAACGATCCGGATGCGATGGCCGACGCGCTCGCGCGGCTGATGAGGAACCGGGAGCTCGTCGAGCGAGCGGGACGGGGCGCTGCGGACTCGATCTACCGGAGCTGGGAGGAGATCGTCGACTGGGCCGCCGGGGAGTACGAGCGTATCATCGCCGCGTACGACTGAGGGCGCGCTGGAGTCGCGCGGTCCCGGGCGATCTTTGTTGACCTTTGCCATCCCTTGAACTAGAGTACAGATCATCACGAACTGGGAGTGGGCGTGTTCCTCAAGAGCATTGAGCTATTTGGATTCAAGTCGTTTGCCGAGCGGGCGAGGATCGAGTTCACCGACGGAATCTCCGCGCTGCTCGGTCCCAACGGGTGCGGCAAGAGCAACGTCGTAGACGCGATCAAGTGGGTGCTCGGCGAGCAGGCGACGAAGAGCCTGCGCGCCGAGCGCATGGAAGACGTGATCTTCAACGGCACCGAGGACCGCAAGGCGCTCAACGTCGCCGAAGTGACCCTAACGATGGTGAACGAGGAGGGGATCCTCCCCATCGACACCGCGGAGATCTCGGTGCGTCGCCGGCTGTTCCGCAGCGGCGAGAGCGAGTATTACCTCAACGGCACGCCGGTGAAGCTGAAGGAGCTGCGCGAGCTCTTCTACGATACCGGTATCGGCAAGACCGCGTACAGCATCATGGAGCAGGGCAAGATCGACCAGGTCCTCTCCAACAAGCCCGACGAACGGCGACTGATCTTCGAGGAGGCCGCCGGTATCACGAAGTACAAGATGCGCGGCCGCGAGGCCGAGCGGAAGCTCGAGCGCACCGAAGAGAACATGCGGCAGGTCGAGGGGATCCTCGGCGAGGTCTCGCGCAGCTACGAGAGCCTGCGCAAGCAGGCCGAGAAGACGCTCGCCTATCGCGAGCTTCGAAGCCGCGCCTTCGACACCGAGCTCGACATGACGCTTCTGAAGCTGAAGACGCAGGTCGAGGAGCGCGACCGGCGCAGCGAGCAGCTCGAGACGAAGACCGCGCAGCGCGATCGGCTGAAGGCCGAAATCGACTCGATGAACGAACAGCTCGAAGAGAACCTCGACGTCGTCAACACGATGGAGTCCGAGCTCATCGAGCACCAGAAGCGCCTCTACGGCGTCGAGCTCGAGAAGAACGACCGCGCCAACCAGATCCACATCCACTCCGAGCGCGTCGGCGAGCTCGAGGAGAAGATCCGCGGGGACGAGGACCGGCAGCAGGCGCTCACCGGCAAGATCGACGCGCTGCGCAAGGAGGTCGCATCGCTCGAGGAATCGATCCGCGAGCACACCGATCGAATCGCGGACGTCGATGCCAACATTGCCTCCTTTCGGGAGCACATCACCCACGCGGAGGGCCGCATCGCGGAGAACCGCAAGGCGATCGGAGGCAACGAGCAGGTCATCGCGAACGAGGAGACCGCTCAGGTCGACCTGGAAGACCGTCTCCGCGAGCTCACCGACGATATCGTCCAGCAACTCGACGAGGGGCTCGCGAAATCCGGGTACTCGCAGGGCGCCCGCAAGCAGCACGAGGCGCAGGTTCGCGCGCAGCTCGAAGAGTTGCGGCGGCGCATCGCTTCCCGGGCCGCGCAGTTCGGCGACGCTCGCGCCGCCGGCGCCGAGCAGCGGGCCGTTCTGGCGGCCGCCGGGCTCATCGAAGAGGTCGCCGAGCAGGCCGATGCCGTGGCGCAGGCGGTCGACGCCTTCGCGACGAGCGTCCCCGCCTTCCTCGACGAGTTCCTCGCCCCCGAAGGCATCATCACCCGCAAGCGCGAGGTCGACGCCGCGATGACCGCCTCGCGCGAGGCCGTCCGAACCGCGAGGGCCGAGATCGGCCGCCTGACGGGCGAGAACACCGAGCTCGGCGCGAAGATCGGGGAGTACCGGACGACGCTCGAGGAATTGCGGATGAACCGCGTGAGAATGACGACGCAGGTGACCGCGATGGAGGAGAGCCTTGCCGAGCGGCGGGGCTCGATCGGCGATCAGGAACGACAACTCGAGCAGCACCGAAGCGAGCTGGAGACGAGCCGCAAGCGGCTTGAGGAGACGAGCGCGCGCATTACCTCGCTTTCCGCCGAGCTCGAGGAGCTCGAGAAGCGCGAGCAGAAGATGCAGGCCGAGCAGAAGAAGCTCGAATCGTCCATCTCGGAGCGCAACAAGCAGCTCGTCGACAAGGAGCGCGGGCTGAAGCGACGGATGGAGGAGCTCGGCAAGACGCAGAATCAGCTCGAGAAGCTGCAGATGGGCTCCGCGGAGATAAGCGCGGAGATTCGTAACCTCTACGACAACTTCCGCGAGCGCTTCAACCAGGAGCTCACCGAGCACGAGCCGCGGATGCTCGAGATCACCGGCTCCGCGGCGGATATGCGCGTTGAGCTCGCTCGGCTTCGCGAGGAGGAACGTTCGCTCGGCGCGGTGAACCTCGCCGCGCCCGAGGAGTTCGAGGAGGTCAAGGAGCGCTACGAGTTCCTCTCCTCGCAGCTCGGCGATCTGCGTGAGGCGCGGGAGGATCTCGAGCGCGTGACTCGCGAGATCCAGAGCGAGAGCACGACGCTGTTCACCGAGACCTACGAGGCGGTGAAGAAGAACTTCCACGTGATGTTCCGGCGGCTTTTCGGCGGTGGGCGGGCCGAGCTTCGGCTGACCGAGCCGGACGACGTGCTGGAGAGCGGCATCGAAATCCTCGCGCAGCCGCCGGGCAAGAAGCTGGAGAACATCGCGCTGCTCTCCGGAGGGGAGCGCAGCCTGACGGCCGTGGGGCTGCTGTTCGCGACGTACATGGTGCGTCCCTCTCCGTTCTGCCTGCTCGATGAGATCGACGCGGCGCTCGACGAGAGCAACGTGGGCCGATTCACGAACATGCTCATGGAGTTCGGGAAGTCGAGCCAGTTCATCGTGATCACGCACAACAAGAAGACGGTCGCGGCGGCTTCGACGCTGCTCGGCGTGACGATGGAGGAGAACGGTGTCTCCAAGGTCGTCGCGATCCGCATCGGCGGCCGGGAAGAGGTGCATGCGTCTTAGGATCGGACGATTCGAGATCACGCCGATTCACGTTGTCGTCGCCACGATCGCCATCTCGCTCCTCGCCGTCGTCGTCATCCTCGCGGTGATGCTTCCCGGGCGAACTGCCGATACTCTAGACGAGCCACCGCCTCCGGACCGGGAGGGTTGGGCGACGATCGACCGGCTCGTACTGCCGGACGACTTCGCCGACGCCGGGGAGCTCGAGTGGACGCCGTACCGTCCGCGTCGCGAGGCGTGGACCGACGAGCAGCTCGACGAGTACTGGCTCGACCCCGAGGCAATCGGGCTCGACGTGCTCGACCGGCGCGTTGAAGAACAGATGCGGCGCCTGTTCGAGGAGGTCCCGTAGCGTCGGATTCGGTTCTCCGGGAGGGATATGAATCGAGCCTGCCGATCGACGACCATACACGCACTCGCAGTTCTGACGCTCGCGCTGCTTCTCGCCGCCGGATGCGCCACCGCGCCGGACGGGACGAACCGGGCCGCGAGCGCTCTGCCGAGCGATTCCGTCGCCGACGGCGACCCGGATGAGGACGGCGGGATCGTTTCGTCGTCGTCACCGGCCTCGCCGGCTCGTCCCGAGACCGCGCTCGAGCGCCGCGACCCGCCGGCCGTCCACGCGGAGCGGCCGGTCGACCGCGATGTCGCGTCGCTCGACGAGCCGGACGTCTATATGGACGACTCGATCGCCCGTCGGGAGGCCCTCCCGGCCGACGCGCTGCCGGGGGCGCGCGAAGTCGCATCCCCGCGGGTGCCTCGTCCGCCCGACCCGCGCGCCGTCGATACCCCCGCTGCCGCGCAGCCCCCCGCTGCCGCGCAGTCCCCCGCAGCCGCGCAGCCCCCCGCAGCCGCGCAGCCCCCCGCTGCCGCGCAGTCCCCCGCTGCCGCGAAGTCCCCCGTCGACGACGAGAACGAGGACGCCGCCTCCGACCGTCAGCCGGCGCGCGAGGAGGCCGCACCCGGCCGACCTCCGGTCGCGTTTCTTGCCGAACCGCTTCTCCGCGAGTCGGCCGGTGCGAGCGATGGCACCGAGACGCCCGCGAAGCCCGCCGAGGCGCCTGCGGCCGACTCATCCACCGCGCCGGCCGAGAGGCTCGCCGCCGACGCGCCGGCCGGCGACCGGTCGGAGCCCGCTGCCGCACCCGAGCAGCGCCGGGCCGCACCCTCGGAGGGCTCGGCGAGCCCGCGACCGCGCGAACCGGCCGAGCCGGCAGCGGGCGAACCGCGCGAACCGGCCGAGCCGACGGGACCGGCCGAGCCGACCGAACCGGCTGCGGGCGAACCGGCTGCGGGCGAACCGGCCGAGCCGATCGAACCGGCCGCGCGCGAACCGGCGCGACCGCGCGAGCCGGCCGCGGCGCCCGGACCGACGTGGA
>CAZVEF010000003.1:15643-63410 GCA_964625715.1 uncultured Spirochaetaceae bacterium
GCGCGCGAACCGGCGCGACCGCGCGAGCCGGCCGCGGCGCCCGGACCGACGTGGAACGAGCGGAGCGTCCGGGTCGGCGCGGACGGGGAGATCGTGGTGGTGCTGCCGGGAAAGGGGTGGCTCTACGTCGGGCGGGAGTACGGCGACGGCGAGGTGACGTTCATCGACAAGCGGGGCGAGGACGATGGCGAGGCCTTTCGGTTTCGCGTGGCCGGGCCCGGCTCGTACGGGCTCTGGTTTCAGCAGCAGGACTCGCAGAGCGGACGCCTGGTGAACGAGCGGCTCGGCGTCGACGCGGTCCCGGGCACGGCCGACGGCGAGGTCCGCGTCGCCGACCTCGCCGTCGACGGCCATGACGAGGCCGACGCTGCCGGGGAGCGAACCGCCGATTCGTTCGCCGGCGCCGTACGATCCGACGAGGCCGGCGGGTCGGCCGCAACGGCGGAGGCGTTGCCGGACTCCGTCCGCGGAGCTGTGCCCGACGAGCGGGAGGAGACGGCACCGTCGTCCGAGGAACGCATCGCGGCGCTGCTCTCCTCGGACGACTCGGCGGGCGCGCTGCGCGCGTACGCCGACGCCGGCGACCGGCGAGGCGCGCTCATCGACTCGCTCGACGAAGACCAGCTCGACGTGCTCGCGGCGGCGATCACGCCCGATACGCCCGCGCCGGTCGTGCGGGCGTTCTGGAGCGACGTGGCTTCCTCGGGCAGTCGGCTCGCCCCGCGCGCACGGCGTGAGCTCTACGAGCTCGCGCTCGCCTCCGAGGCCGCCGAGGAGGCGCTCCGGGCGGTCGAGCAGCTCGAAGCCGCCGGAGAGGCTTCGGCGGCAGACGTGCTGCGCGCCGCCTCGCTGCTCGAGTCGGACGAACAGCGCGAAGACGCCCTGCCGCTCTACGCGCGCGCGCTCGCCGGTGCGCGCGAGGGATCGGCCGCCGAACGGAGGGTGATGACGCTCGGTGACGACCGACTCTTCGAGCTGGCGCGCTTCCTCGAAGCGCCAGGGCCGGAACGCGATCTCCGCGCAGCGGCGCGACTGTACCGCGTCATCGTCGACGAACGCCCGCTGTCGGCGCAGTGGGAGGCGAGCAGATCGCGGCTCGAGCACCTGCGACGGCATTATTTTGAAGTGCGATAACTACTTCCTGTCCGCTTTGGTTGACAGTGGGCCTGCCGTATCGCTATATATGTGCCTTAGCCCTCAAGGCCTGTAGCATGCTGGAACGACTATCCGACAAATTGAGCCAGATCGCACGCCACCTCTCCGGACGCGGATCTATCAGCGAGAAGAACGTCCAGGACGCGGTGGAGGAGATCAAGGTAGCGCTGCTCGAGGCGGACGTTCACGTGCGGGTCGTGCGGCGTTTCGTGAACCGAACGCTCGAGGAGGCGACCGGCGAGGCGGTGCTGAAGTCGGTCTCACCCGGCCAGCAGTTCGTAAAGGTGGTCCACGACCGGCTCGTGCAGTTCCTCGGCGACGAGCGCCAGGAGCTCGAGCTCAAGGGCCCGGATACGCAGAGCGTGATCCTTCTGCTCGGGCTGCAGGGATCGGGAAAGACGACGACCGCAGCGAAGCTCGCGAAGCGGCTCGAGAAGGAAGGGCGCAGGCCGCTGCTCGTGGCCGCCGACCTCGTGCGTCCGGCCGCCGTCGACCAGCTCGTCACGCTGGGCGGTCAGGTGGGCGTTGAGGTCTACAGCGAGGACGGTGCGAAGGATCCCGTCAAGGTCGTGAAGCACGGGCTCGCGCACGCCAAGCGTGAGCTGTACAACACCGTCATCGTCGACACGTCGGGCCGCATGCAGGTCGACGAAGCGCTCATGGACGAGATCGTCCGGATCCGTAAGGCCGCGGATCCTCAGGAGACGCTGCTCGTCGCGGACAGCATGACCGGTCAGGCCGCCGTGGACGTGGCGAAGGCGTTCGACGAGGCCGTGGACCTGTCGGGAGTAATCCTGACCAAGTTCGACTCGGACACCCGCGGCGGGGCGGCGCTGAGTCTGAAGAGCATCACGAAGAAGCCGATCAAGTACATCGGCGTCGGAGAGAAGGCCGAGGACCTGGAGCCGTTCTACCCGGACCGCATTGCCTCGCGCATCCTCGGGATGGGCGACGTTGTCTCGCTGGTAGAGAAGGCCCAGGAAACGATAGACGAGGAAGAAGCCCTCGCGCTCCAGGAGAAGATGGCCAGCGCCAACTTCACGCTGGAGGACTACCTGGCCCAGTTCCAGCGGGTCAGGAAGATGGGAAGCCTGGAGTCGATCCTGGACATGATCCCCGGCATGAAGGGGCAGGTGTCGGAGGACGACATCGACGAGAAGGAGATCAAGCACGAAGAGGCGATCATCCTGTCGATGACCCCCGGTGAGCGCAGGAATCACCGCATCATCGGTCCGCCGCGGCGAAAGCGGATCGCGAAGGGTAGCGGCAGGAGCGTCTACGAAGTAAACAGACTGCTGAAGAAGTTCGAGAAGATGCGGCTGATGATGAAGAAGATGACGAGGAACAAGAAGTACCAGGCCCAGGTCATGTCTCAGCTGGGCGGGTAGCAGGAGGACGTATGGTTCGCATTCGACTGAAGAGATTTGGCGCGAAGATGCGCCCCTATTACCGAATCGTCGTGATGGATTCGCGAAAGCCGCGTGACGGCCGTGCGCTCGAAGAGGTGGGACTCTACCACCCGATCTCGCCGGAAGGACAGCGGCTTCAGATCAACGAGGACCGTGTCAGGGAGTGGCTCAGTAAGGGCGCCCAACCGTCGAACACCGTCCGTAAGCTCCTGAACAGCCAGAACATCACCCTCTCGTGAAGTCGGGTGGGGCTGCTGGGTCTCGTCAGCCGGATCCGGGTTCGGCTGCGCCGAGGTTGTCGGTGAGGTTCAGCGCCTTCTGTGAGCATTCTGGAGAAAGGAGCGATGCATGGAAAAAGAACTCGTCGCCTACGTGGCGAAGGCCCTCGTGGACGAACCCGATGAGGTCGAAGTCAACATGATCGAAGGCGAGAACTCGACGATACTCGAGCTGAAAGTTGCCGCGGGCGATATCGGCAAGGTGATCGGGAAGCACGGTCGGATCGCGAAGGCGATTCGTACGATCCTGGCGGCCGCCTCTACGGGGACCGGCAAGCGGGTGGTACTCGAGATCCTCGACTAGGGAGACGATGAACGACGAGCTCGTAATCGGCCGGGTACGAACGGCTCACGGCGTGCGCGGCGAGCTCAAGGTCGAGTCGATTTCGGGCGAGACGGAGCACTTCCGTTCGTTGTCGACGATCACGCTCGTGCGCGGAGAACGACGACACGAGCTCGCCGTCGAGGAGGTGCGCATCGCGCACCGGACCGTGCTGGTGAAGCTCGAAGGCGTCGATTCGCCCGAGGCGGCGAAACGGTGGCGCGGATGGGAGATCGTCGTCCCGCGAGAGCGCGCCGCGCCGCTTCGAGAAGGGGAGTACTACTTCGCGGACCTGATCGGACTGCGCGTGGAGCACGGCGGCACCGATCGCGGGGTCGTGCGGCACGTTCTCGAAGGCGGGCGGACCGTGCTGCTCGCCATCGAGCTGCCCGACGGCGGGCAACGGCTCGTGCCGTTCCAGCGAGAGTTCGTGGGCACGGTGGATCTCGAGGCCGGGACGCTCGAGCTCGTGACCGACGAGGTCCTCACGTGAAATCGAAGGTTGATTTCACATGAGGTTTACGATCCTGTCGCTTTTCCCCGACATGTTCGAGAGCTACTTCGGCTCGAGCATCATGGGAAAGGCGGTCGAGCGAGGCCTGATCGAGTACGAGCTCGTCGACGTACGCGATTTCGCGACCGACCGGCATCGAACGGCGGACGACGCGCCGTACGGCGGTGGGTACGGGATGGTGCTGAAGCCGGAGCCTCTGGCATCGGCGCTCGATTCAGTCGACGCGGCACGCAAACGGGTCGTCTACGCGAGCCCGGCGGGCCGCCTGTTCACGCAGCAGACAGCAGTCGAGCTGTCGCGCGAGGCGGAGCTGGTGATGATCTGCGGTCGCTACGAAGGCATTGACCAGCGGATCGTCGATATGTACGTTCATGACCAGCTCTCGATCGGCGATTACGTGGTATCGTCGGGGGAAATCGCCTCGCTCGTGATCGTAGACGCGGTCTACCGACTCGTTTCGGGCGTGATCACTCCGGGCTCCCTCGAAGAGGAGAGTCACAACGAGTCGTTGCTCGAGTATCCGCACTACACCCGCCCGGAGGTATTCCGCGGGCGTGCGGTACCGGAGATTCTGCGCTCGGGTCACCATGGACGGATCCGTGAGTGGCGCCGATGGAAACAGATTGCACGGACGGCCGAGGTACGGCCGGACCTGCTCGCGCGGTCGGGCGTCAGCGCCGCGGAGATGCGCGAGCTCGAGACGAGGTACGGAGGACACGATGGATCTGATCAAGGCGGTTGAAGCCTCACAGCAGCGGGAAGGCCGGGACAACTTCCGAATCGGCGACACGGTGAAGGTGCACTTCTCGATCGTCGAGGGCCGAAACGAGCGCGTCCAGGTCTACGAAGGCCTCGTCATCGCGCGCAAGAACGGCGGACTGCGCCAGACGTTCACCGTGCGCAAGATGTCGTACGGAGTCGGCGTCGAGCGCGTCTTTCCAGTGCACTCGCCGCGGATCCAGAAGATCGAGGTCGTGCGCCGCGGAAAGGTGCGTCGCGCGAAGCTCTACTACATCCGCGAGCGCGTGGGTAAGCGCGCCAAGGTTGCCGAGCGAATCCAGCGCAAGCAGGATCGCCGTGAGCAGGCGAGCGCGAAGTAGGCCGAGCCCCGTCGCATTCCGGGGTACCGTCTCCGACGGGGGACGACCGTGAAGGTCGACCCCTTTTCGAGCGGACAATTCCCTTCACGTTCTCAGACAGATTCCTCACGCTCACTGCGCGCCGGGCAAGTCGTGCGTCTGCTCGTCGAAGGTCGACGGGGAGACGCGATGCTCGTGCGCATAGGAACGCGCGTGCTCCACGCGCGCGTCCAGGGCGACGTTCGTCCCGGCGGCACGTACCGCGCTGAGGTCGTGAGTACCGGGCGCACGCTCGTGCTGCGGACGCTCGAGCGCCCGGCCGAACGGCTGGACGCGACCGCGCTCGCCCGTGCGCACTCGCTGCCGCCCGGCAGCGACTCGGAAGCGGTCGTACGCGCGTTCGTACGAAGCGGATTGCCGCTGCAGGCCGAGCGCCTCGCGCTCGCCCTCAGGCGGGTGCGTTCGACGCTCAGGCTCAGCGTCGCCGAGCGGGCACGGCTTGCCGCCGTGCTCGAAGACAAGGGGCTTCTCGATGCGCGGGAGGCGTGGGACCGTTCGATCGTGGGCGCGGGCGGTGGTACCGATGACGGACGGCGAGAGGAGGAGTCCGGCGGGCGGGACAGGCGCTCGTCCGGCGACCGGCGGCGCGGGACCTCCGACGATGAGGTCGATCGCGGCAAGCCGATCGACCAGGCCGGGCTGCCGACCGAGGCGAACGAGCATCCGGAGGGGGGCGTGGAGGTCAGCGAGGCGTTCCGCCCGGGCGACCACGCGGACGACGTGCTTCAGCTGGTGAATCATCGCAGCGGGCGCGAGGACGCGTGGATTCTCGTTCCGATCGAGTTCGCCGAGGGCGCGGATCTGCACGCCTCGGTGCGCATGCGGCTTCGCCATCCGTCCGAGCCGGGCGCGGCGGACGAGCCGGCGCGTTTTCTCGAGGCGGTGCTCGACGTGCGGAGCGGTGGGCAGAGGTGGACATTCGGGATCCGTCCGATCGGGGAATCGCTGCGGGTGAACGCGCTCGCGGCACCGCAGCGAGCCGGCGAATCATCCCCGAGCGGTGGCGGCGGAGGACCCCCGTGGGACGAGCTCGCCGAGCGGTTGCAGCGGATCGGCATCGACTTCGATCTGACGCTCATGTCCAAAGACTCCAACGACGGGTTTTCAACCGAGGAATCGGCGGATATAATACAATCGATCGACAGCAGGGCGTAATGGCACGGCGAAGCTCGGTGGCACTGCACTACGACTCGCGATTGCCGGCGCCTTTGGTGATGGCTCGAGGGAAGGGCGAGCTCGCCGAGCGGATGAACGCGCTCGCGCGTCAACATGGGATCCCGGTCGTGGACGCGCCGGAAGTGGCGGAGGCACTCGTGCTCGCCGATCCCGGGGAGTTCATCCCTGAGGCGTTCTACGAGGCGATTGCGGAGATCCTGGGATTCGTCTGGCGCTCGGCGGCGGAGAGTACAGGTAAAAAGGTGTGGGATGAAGAGCATCAAGGTCAGTGACCTGCGACCGGGCCTGCGCTTCGACAAGCCGGTCTACGTGGACGACGAGAATCTTCTCGTACCCGAGAAAGTCGAAATCAAGAAGCGCGACATCGAGCGGCTGCAGAAGTGGGACGTGCGGGTCGTGCGTACCGACGGCAAGCCCATGAAGGAGCTGCCGTCGGCGACGAAGAACACGTTCCTGCAGCAGGCGTTCAGCACGAACGACCAGCAGGCGGTGATCGAGGCGTACAGCAAGCTCGCCGCGGAAATGCAGGATGTCTTCGAGCGCGTGCGCGCGGATGCGTCGGTCAAGGCGGCGGAGGTTGACGACACCGTCGATCGGCTGCTGAAGCTGCTCGATGAGCGCCGCAACGAGGTGATCCAGCTCATCCTCTACGGCCTCCATGGTGAGTCCGGCTTCATTGAGAACGCGCTTAACTGCGCAGTCCTCGCGACGCTCGTGGGCCGCAACCTGAATATGGTCCAGCACAAGGCGATTCAGCTCGCCACCGGCGCGCTCCTGCACGACGTGGGTATGATCCGCGTGCCCGCGTCGGTGAGGAACAAGAAGGGAGAGCTCACCCCGGACGAGTTGCAGGCGATCCAGGCGCATCCCCTCTATTCGTACCGGATCATCACCAAGGAGATGAAGTTCGCCGAGGAGATCGGCGTGGCGGCTCTGCAGCACCAGGAGCGCTGGGACGGGCAGGGGTACCCGCGGCAACTGTCGGGCAAGAACATCGCGCCCATGGCACGGATCATCGCCGTCGTGGATGCTTTTGAAGCGATGGTGAGCAAACGGCCGTACAGGAATTCGATGATCGGGTACGCGGCGATGCGCTCGATCCTCAGCGACAACGGCCGTCGTTTCGACCCTGACATCCTGAAGGTGTTCATCCGGACGATGGGGATCTATCCGATCGGCAGCGTCGTGCTGCTGAAAGACGGTCGCATCGGCAGGGTGGTGGATGTCAACAGCTCGGCACCGCTTCGCCCGCTGGTGAAGATCATGATCGACCAGAACGGCCGCGAGTACCAGCGCGACGAGGGCGACGTGGTGAACCTCGCCGAGCAGAAGGACCTGTTCATCGCGAGGGCAGTGGATCCCAAGGATCTTGCGTCGGGAAACGATTCCGCAGGCTGAGACATCCCAGTGAGCACGCACGAGCGCGGAGTGCGCGGCGAGGACATCGCGGTTGCGCACCTTCGCACGAGCGGCTACACAATCCTCGAAAGAAACTTCAGAACCAGGTCCGGAGAGGTCGATATTATAGCTGTTGAAGGTGGCACCATCGCTTTTTGCGAGGTGAAGAGCTGGGAACGGATGCCCAGGTCGGGGCTCGAACACGCCCTGGACCGCCGGAAGCAGGGACGCATTCTTCGGACCTCTCTCTGGTACTTGAGCCAGCATCCGGAACTCTCGGATCTCCAACCCCGGTTCGACGTGCTGTTCGTGGCGTCGGGAAGCGTGGAACACCTGCGGAACGCGTTTTCCGGGCGTGGGGCATGGTGAGAATTGCAAAGAAGAGCGATCCCAAGCGAATCGCCGAGCTGAAAAGAAAGATCCGCGACTCCGAGTACGTCGCCGAGGCGATCCAGAAGCTCGCCCAGCGGCTGAGCAGCGAGCTCGTGAACTCCCGCTAGTAGCATCAGTCGCCGCCCGTCGGGCCGATTGACCGCCGGCGGCGAGCCCGATACGATGTCGTGCCATGCTGCGAGCGCTGTTTCCCGGATCGTTCGATCCGCCCACGAACGGGCACCTCAACCTGCTCGAGCGCGCGAGCAGAATCTACGACGAGATCGACGTGGTGATCGCGGTCAACCCCAACAAGGGGTACACGTTCACCGCCGACGAGCGGTTCGAGATGATGCGCGCGCTGGTAGAGGAGTATTCCAACGTTCAGGTGCACCTCTGGGACAAGCTCATCGTGAAGTTTGCCGAGAAGGTGGGCGCCCGGATCATGATCCGAGGCGTGCGAGCGCTCGCCGATTTCGGGTACGAGTTCGAGCTGTCGATGATCAACAAGGGGCTGAACCCGGCTGTGGAGACGATCTTCATGCCTACCGATCCCCAGTACTTCGTCCTGCGCTCGACCTCGATCAAGGAGCTCGCGCGGCTCGGTGGCGACATCTCCACCATGGTCCCGCCCGTCGTCGCGGAGGCTCTGCACGAACGGCTCGGACACGGATCGCAGCGCGGATAGAATGTTGACAACCCCCGTGGCATACGCTATCTTCTGGCAGACCCGCGGCTTCACTGGCCCGACATCGACGACGAGGGACGATATGGCTCTACCGAAGAAGAGACACTCGAAAGCGCGTACCCGGCGACGCCGGAAGATAAACGCGCGAATCAAGCTTCCCACACTCATCACCTCTCCGGAGTCGGGTGAGCCGGTGAAGCGTCACCACGTAGACATGAAGAGCGGTTTTTACCGCGGCAAACAGGTCTTCGAACCGGAAGAACTCGAATAAACGAAGGGGTGTACGATGGCAGACGAACTGTTTGACAAGATGAAGAAGCTGATCGCCGAGAAGCTCGAGATCGACGAGAGCAAGATAACGCTCGATTCGTCGTTCCGCCAGGACCTCGGCGCCGACAGCCTCGATACGTTCGAGCTCGTCTATGCGATCGAGGAAGAGCTCGGCATCGAGGTGCCCGATGAGAAGGCGAATGAGTTCGAGACCGTTCGCGACGCGCTTGAGTTCATCAAGACGCAGAAGAAGTAAGCGGACTCTTCGCGGATACTGAACGCGCTCTCCAACGGTGGAGGCGCGTTCTCTTTTTATGCGACGACTTCAGAAGCGTCTCTTCAGAAAACGCGAAGCAATTGCCCCGGAGATCGATGCGGAGCGTAAGGATGAGCTTGCGCTCTTTCAGCGCCAGGCCGGGATCAAGTTCAAGAACGCGGAGTTGCTCAACCTCGCGTTCTGCCACCGTTCGTACGCGAACGAGCGCGGCGGCGGAATCGGGAACAACGAGCGCCTGGAGTTCCTCGGTGACTCTGTTCTCGGCCTCGCCGTGGCGGAGTACCTCTATCAGGAACTGCCGGAGCGTCCGGAGGGCGATCTCGCGAAGATCAAGAGCTTCGTCGTAAGCGAGGCGAGTCTCTCCGGGATTGCGCGCAACCTGCGTGTCGACAACTTCATCCTGATCGGCAAGGGCGAGGAGTACTCGGGCGGTCGCGCAAAGAAGGCGATTCTCGCCGACGCGCTCGAGGCGATCATCGGCGCGTTCTTTCTCGACAGCGGTTTCCGGGAGGCGCGTCGGTTCGTGCTCGCCTTGCTCGTACCCCAGATCGACAAGGTGCTCGAGAATCGACACGAGAAGGACTACAAAACGCTCCTGCAGGAGCACGCGCAGAAGAGCTTCCGGGCCTATCCCCGCTACGTCCTCAAGAAGAAGACCGGCCCCGACCACGATCGGCTCTTCTGGATCGAGGTCGAAGTAGGGGGACGCACCTACGGTCCGGGCAAGGGGTCGAACAAGAAACAGGCCGAGCAGGCCGCCGCGGCGATCGCCTACGAGGCGCTGACATCGGGCCGTGCGCAGACGAAGGAGCCGCGGCGCAGGAAACCTCGTTCGCGCTCATCGTGAGCGCTGCCGGTGTCCGACGCCGGCAGCGCTCACGTCCCCTCGTCGCTGAGCCGTTCGTCGTAGAAGCGTTTCGCGATCTCGATGAGTCTCTGCGGAGTGTTCTGCGAGGGGTCTTCGAGCACGGCCTCGAGCAGCGCGTCGAGCACGACCCCGAGCAGCGGGCCACGGGGAATTCCCGCTTCCATGAGGTCGTGCCCGCTGACCGCGAGGTCTCGGACCGTGACGGCCCGCTGCGATTCCAGCTCGGTGCGCACTCGCTCGGCGAACCGACCGAGTGCGCGGGTATCGACGTTCTCTCCGGAGACGGCCCGGCCGTCGGCTGCGCGCAGCGCGATGAGGTCCGGTACCGCGTCTGCGCCCACGCGGGCGATGAACCGCCGAACGGCGGCGTCGCTCCACTCGGGCGTGTAGTTGAACATATGGTGGCGCACGAGGTGCGTCACGGCGGCGATCGTTCGGTTGGGAAACCTCAGGCGGCGCAGCAGCTGCTCGCTCATATCCGCAGAGATCTTCTCGTGCCCGTGGAAGCGCCGCGTTCCCTCCTCGTCCTCTTCGAGCGCGCGCGGCTTTCCCACGTCGTGGAGGAGGGCTGCGAGGCGTACTACGCTGTTCTCCGCGGGTGCGGCGTCGCACGCACGGATCGAGTGCTCGAAGACGTCGAACCGATGGTTACCTCGTTGTTCCACGCCGACGCCCTCGGCGAGCTCGGGAAGGATACGCGAGAGAAGCGACGTGTCGCGGAGGAGCCTCATCCCGTACGACGGGTGCTCGCTTGCGAGGAGCCTGGTCAGCTCGTCGCGCACGCGTTCGGCGGAGACCGCGCGGATGCGGTCGGCATCGCTGCTCACCGCTCGCAGCGTCTCCTCGTCGACTTCGAACTCGAGCTGCGCCGCGAATCGAATCGCTCGCATCATCCGCAGCGCGTCCTCACGGAATCGCTCGGCGGGATCGCCGATGGCGCGCACGATGCGCCTTCGGATGTCATCCTCCCCGCCGTGCGGGTCGAGAAAGACGCTCCGATCGGGGTCGAAGGCCATGGCATTCATAGTGAAGTCACGGCGCCGCAGGTCCTCGTGGATATCGCCGACGAACTCTACGCGGTCGGGACGGCGTGAGTCGGTATAGTCGGATTCGGTGCGGTAGGTGGTTACCTCGAAACGCTGCCCCTTGTGCAGCACCGTGACCGTGCCGTGCTGGACGCCGGTGGGGATGACTCGGCGAAAGGCGCGCATGACCTGCTCTGGCGTCGCGTTGGTCGTGAAGTCGAAGTCTGAAGGCTTGTGTCCGAGGATCAGGTTTCGTACCGCGCCGCCGACGAGGTAGCACTCGAAGCCGCGCTCGTGGAACGCGCGCATGAACGACGTGACGGCGCCGGGGAGGCGTGCGCTCATGGATGCGATGCGGGGCCGATTCACGGCTGCATTATCGCAGAAGCGAAAAAAAAGACCCAGCCGCGCGGCCGGGTCTGTGCGAAGACTACTGCAGAAGCTGCAGGACCGACTGTGGTGTCTGGTTCGCCTGCGCGAGCATCGCCGTCGATGACTGTTGCAGGATCTGGTTCGTCACGAACCTCACCGTTTCGTCGGCCATGTCGGTGTCGCGGATGCGCGATTCGCTGGCCTGCATGTTCTCGGCTCCGACCGCGAGGCCGCGTCGGGCGTGCTCGAGGCGGTTCTGGTACGCACCGAGGTCCGCCCGTTGCTTGTTCACCTTCCGCAGCGCCGCGTCGATCACACCGATCGAGGCGTTCGCGCTGTCCGGGTTGCTCATGGTGATGAAGCTTGCGTTGTGCGGCAGTCCCGCGGCGCTCTGGATTCCCAGTCCCTGCGCGGTCATCGTGCCCACGTAGACCCGTTCGCGCTGGTCCATGTTGGCGCCGATGTGGAACCACATGCTCGCCGTCACGGCATTCGTCCCCGTCTCACGGGCGAAACGTCCGGTGAGCAGGTTCATGCCGTTGAACTGCGCGTGCGAAGCGATCCGGTTGACCTCGTCGACGAGCTGGGAGATCTCGACCTGGATCTGCATCCGGTCTTCCGAGCTGTAGATCCCGTTCGAGGCCTGAACGGCGAGCTCACGCATGCGCTGCAGGATGTCCGAGCTCTCCTGCAGGTACCCCTCGGCAGTCTGGATCATCGAGACGCCGTCGGCGGCGTTTCGTTCGGCCTGGTTGAGGCCTCTGATCTGGCTGCGCATCTTCTCGGAGACGGCGAGGCCGGCGGCGTCGTCGCCCGCACGGTTGATCCGCATTCCGGAAGAGAGCTTCTCAATGTTGCCGTCGAGCTCCTGCGCGTTGAACTTCTGCTCACGCTGGGCAAACATTGCGCTCAAATTGTGATTGATGATCATCTGATCCTCCTTGAGAACGTTCACCGGAACATCCGTGTTCTCGGTGCGATTCCTCGCATCCCGGGCGCGAACCGGACGCGAGTCCTCGTTCTGAATCTCGGCCGGAGAATTGACGGGTTTAGCGTTTTCTTGGCCGCCGTGGCTTTGCACGAGTGGAGACAATGGAGTATCCTCGGGAGCAGTGAAAGCGCTCGTCATTACCGGCGGCGCGGCGCCGTCCGTCGACGCCGCCCAACCGTGGTTGCACGATCGGCAGCTGGTCGTCGCCGCCGATTCCGGGCTCGAGACGGCGCACGCTTACGGCGTGCGTCCGTCGATCGTCGTGGGCGACTTCGACAGCTTGCGCGACCGATCGCTGCTGGACGAGTACCCACCCGATGCGGTGCGTCGTTTCGGGGCGGCGAAGGACTACACGGACACCGAGATCGCGCTGGCGATCGCGTTCGACGAGGGTGCCGAGGACGTCGCGCTCCTCGGAGGCGGGGGTGGTCGACTCGACCATCTCCTCGCGATCGCCTGGATTTTCGCGCGCGAGCGGTATCCGAGCGTCTGGGTTACCGCCGAGTCGGAGGTGCGTCCGGTGGTCGACGAGCTGGTGCTGACCGGGCGGCCCGGCGAGCGGGTGAGTCTTTTCCCGATCGCAGGGGCTCGGTGCAGGATGGAGTCGAGTGGCCTGCGGTGGGCGCTCGACGATCTGCGCTGGGGCCCGGGTGACGTGGGGGTGAGCAACGAATTCGTTGCCGGGGAGGCTCGGGTGCGGATGATCGAAGGCCGACTGCTGATGGTCCGGCCGTTGAGGAGCCAGTGATGTCGACCGGTGTTTACCGACCATCCACGACCTTTCGTGACCTCGCGCTCGCGCTGAGTGAAGAGGAACGGCGTACCTTGCTCAAGCGAATACGGTCGAGTCTCGACGTGCGTCGCGCGGCCGAGGAGGAGCCGTTTACGTCGGTCGTGAACGAGGGCAGCCGGGCGGAGGTGATCGCGCGGGAGCTGCGCCAGATGGGGTTCTGGCAGCGACTCCGGTTCTTCCTGAGGCGGCTTCTGAGCACGCACAACGACCAGACCACCTACGTCGAGTTCCGCCTCGCCGGTCTGCGCCGGAGAGCCAGATCGGTCTGTCCGGACCTCGCCCCCATCGAGCGTCACAGTATGAGCCCGGCGATTCCCGCACGGACGTGGGAGCTCTATCGGGCCGCCTACCCGGTGATACCGCTCTTCCTCGACTTCTGGAAGGGGGGCACGTACCTCGAGGAATCGGTAGAGTACCTGCTTTCGCAGCGGGTACCGCAGGCGCGCAGCGAGCTCTACGATCTCGTCTCGCTCGAGGCGCTGCAGGAGGTCTTCATGAAGAGCGAGCTCAAGAGCGACGTACGATCCTTCGTTGTCGATGAGCTCGACCGCTACCTCGGCGACATTCCCGACGAGCTGTTCGGACACCTCGAGGAGGGGTTGCTGCCGTTCTACTACCTCCGCCAGATCTGTCTCTTCGACTACAACGAGCTGTTCGGTGTCTTCGGATTCGATCCGGGGATCGCACCGCCGGAGGAAACGCCTCCGTTTCGCGACGCTCCGACCTCTGCCGCGCTGCCGGTTGTCGAACGGCTCTACTACGGCCTGCACTCGGCGGGCAAGCTCGACGACGGGTTCTACTTTCACACCGAGATCCTCGATCGATACCTGGAGATGAAAGAGCGGGAAGAACGCCGGAGCGAGGGGCAGAACGAGCAGGGGCGGGAAGAAGAGGGGACCGACGGCGAGGAGGAGCGCTCGGAACGGGCCTATCGGCGCAGGCGCCTCCGGCTGCAGGAGATGCGAGATCAGATCCACGCGCTCCATAAGGCTGCACGAACGCTCGCCGGACGGGTGCCCTTCGCCGACCTGATCCGATACTACACCCGCGACCCGTGGCTGCGCATCAAGGCGTATCTCCCCGAGCTCAGACTGCGCGAGTTCTACCGGAGCTACCTCATGATCCGGGTTCTCAGCCAGCTCGACGAACAGTTCCCGAGTATCCGCCGCGGTGTGGCAGACCGGATGAGCGACGAGCTCTTCGACGGGACGCCGCCTGCGATGACCTACTTCCGCCCCGGCGTGCAGATCACACCGGAAACAGCGGGGACGCCCGGTTTCACCCACATGCGCTCGCTGACGACGACGTTCAACTTCCTGCGTTTCGTCTACCGGGGGCGTATGCAGGAGATGGTCCGTACGCTGAGCCGGATCCTGCCGGTGCGGCAGCGGGATTCCTCGAGCGATCTGATCGCGCACGTTTCGGGAGTCGAGGAGGCGCTCGCCGACATCGAGGACTTCGACGAGAGCTTCTCGCCGGACTCCCAGGACGGCAAATCGTACTACCGTGTTCGTTACCAGGTGGAGAAGGACGTGACGATGCAGCGGTCGTTCCGCAACGTCGTCGGCCAACGCGACCGCGAAGCAGCCTCGATCGTCGACAAGGCGACCGGGCACATCGCCGGGCTCGGCAGCGTGTTCGACACGATCGCACGCGGGCTGACCGACCAGATCCGCGAACGCTACGCGGCTGCCGACCACCGCGTGAACTCGCTCGACGGTCTCGATCAACTACTCGAGGCGCAGCGCGCGAAGATACGGCGCTTCGAGAGCCTGATCAGACAGATTCGCGCGATGGAGGAGGGCTACTGAGGCGGCGGTCTCAGTCGGCGAGCGTCTCGATGATGCGCCGCTGGGTGACGCGCGGGTCCTCAATGAGCACGCGCTTGCCCGCCACCAGGTCGGCGATTCCGATCTCGCGGGGATACCGCGGGATGATGTGCAGGTGCAGGTGGTCGATCGACGCGCCCGCGCACGCCCCCATGTTGTACCCGATGTTGTACCCGGCCGGCTGGTGGGTCGCGTCGAGCACCGAGAGGAAGCGCCTGGTGAGCGCGGTCACACGGCGCTCCTCCTCGTCGGAGAGCTCGCGGACGTCCTCGAGGTGCCGATTGGGGAACACCATGAGGTGTCCCGGATTGTACGGGTAGAGGTTGACGCTGACGGTGAACAGGTCGTCGTTGAACACGGTGAGATCGGCGACCGTCTGCGACTTGTCCCGGATCAGACAGAGGATGCAGCCGTCGGGGCGGGGTCCCTTGACGTACTCCATCTTATCGAAGTTGAAGAAATAGCTCATTGCTGCGTCCGGGGGACGATCTCCTCGAGGTTGAGCGGGTCGGAGCCGATCTCCTGTCCTACCCGGAAGTAATCGAGAAGCACGGGGTACTCCTCGAGGATCTGCCCGTACCGTTCGAGCATCTCGAGCCCTCGGTCCGATTCGGCCTCGATATCCGCCAGCCCGGCCGCCGCCTCGCCGAGCGCGTTCGCACGCGCCTCGAGCACGTCGATCGAGAGGCGCCGCGCGGTGGTGTAGAGCTGCAGGTCGGGCAGCTCGAGTCGCGTCGGGTTGACGCTCACGACCTCGATGCGTCGCAGATCGCCGCTAAGCCGCTCGGTAATCGCATCGACGAGCGTGCCGGAAACCCGGGAGACCTCCACCGACTCCGGTTCGTCCTCGAGTACGCGCATCACCGCCTCTCTGGTCTGCTGCGCGATCCGCGCGTCGAGGTCGTCGTAGAAGGCGGGCAGGTCGTCGGGGCGCAGCTCCTCTTCGCGCGCGAGCACCGGAACCTCCTCCGGGTTCAGCCGTGTGACGACCGAGACGCGTATGTCGTACCCGAACTCGCCGCCGTCTTCGAGCAGCGCGTCGATCTCCGGGCCGGAAGGCAGCGTACCTTCGAGGCGGACGTCGGTGCGATGCGTGTCGACGTCGAAGAGGTAGAGCGTGAAGTTCGTGGGGATGAGGCGCTGCCAGCGCCAGACGAAGGTGCCGGGAGCGACGACCTGCGACTCCCAGCCGTTCGTCCGCGTGAAAACGACGCCGTAGTGTCCGGCGGGGATATGGATCTGCACCCAGCCGAAGTAGAAGACGACGCCACCCACGAGGAGAACCACCACCATCAGGACAGCAAACCGTTTCATTCGTGCCTCACTCTCCCTGCCGAATCGCCGCGCCGCAACCGTGGTCGAGGCCGCAGACTGCGGCCACCGCGTCGAGCGACGTCACCACGGCGTCTGGATGCAGCGCGTCGAGCTCGCTCGTGTCTCTACGGAGCCGCAGGCTGCGCCGGTCGCCCGCGAAGAGGACCGTCATGCAGCCCTTCGATCGGGCAGGGGCAATATCGTTACGCATGTCGTTGCCGACGTAGGCCACGCGCTGTGAGTCTATCCCGCGCCTCTGGAGCTCCGCAAGCGGAGCGTCGAACAGCGTCGCATCGGGCTTCGCACGGCCGGCGAGGTACGAGTAGGCGATGAGCTTCGGGTCGAATCCGAGTTGCGCCGGCGTCGCCCCGAACAAGGCGCGAAGCATGCGAGGAGTGTAGAACTGCGCGTTGGAGACGATCCCGAGAGCGATCGCGCTCTGGCGAAGGCGCGCGAGGAGCCGCCGGGCACCGGGCATGGGCCACGCCGGGTTGGACACCGTCTCGTAGGCGATCGCGAGCATCTCGACGTCGACCGGAGCCGGTTCGAGCCCGGCTCGCGCGAGCTCGTCGAGTACCGTTCGCCAGATGCGGGTGATGTCTACCTCCGGATGAGAAACGCCGTCGTCCCGCGACGCCCGGTGGCTCGCTGCGACGGCGGCGTGGTATGTCCGTCGTGCCGTCTCCTCCGCGGCGGCGGGGAGCGAGGCTCCGCTTGCGATCTCGAATGCTCGCACGAACGGCCCGGTGGCGTCGCGGAGGCTCGGTTCGCCGCGCGAAGGCTCGTCGACGGCCGAGCCGACTTCGCCGGAACCGGAGACCACGAGCGTCCCGTAGATGTCGAACAGGACCGCGCGCGGCACGCGGGGCAGGCGGAGGCCGACGAGTGCGTGCAGGTCGGGCGGCAGGTCGGGGGGAACCGGCTCGAGGGGCGAGCTGTGTGCGATGAAGACCCCAATCTGCTCGGTCTCGAAGGTGCCCATCGACTCATACTACGGAGTGTCGATTTGGATTGCAAGGAAGATCATGGTATCCTCTGCCGGTGAGACTACGCCCCCAACGCTCGCTGCTGTATCACCTCCTGCGACTGCTCGAAGGGGCGAACGTCTTCTTCCTGCTTCTGGTGCTACTCCTGCTCGGACTCTTCGTGCTGGGAAACTTCCAGGAGTTCCTCGACAGCTCGCAGCTGATGCTCCTGCGGATGATGTCGCTCGTGAGCATGCTGTGCATCGCGAGCGGGCTCTCGTACGTCGCCTCGCTCGTTATCTGGATGATCCGCCGGCACCACCTGATGATCCTGCGGCTGCTCTACGGGCTCGCCGCTATCGCGGTCGCAGCGGCGGTGACGGTTGCCGGCGGGGCTCTCGACGCGTTCGTGAGGCCGACGTGAACCCGTACGTGCCGCTGAAGACCCGGCTCGAGACCGAGCGGCTGCGCCTGGCCGCGGAGGCGCTCGAGCGAGTTCTCGCCGATCTCGCGACGGTCATTCGCCCGGGTGTCACCACGCGTGACCTCGCGCAGGTTGCGCGGCTCGCGTTTGCGCGTCACGGCCTCGAGGGCGTGCTCGAGGGATTCGAGGGCTTTCCCGCCGCCATGTGCACGTCGGTGAACAATGTCGCCGCGCACGGCGTGCCCGGAGCGCAGGAGCTCGCGGAGGGCGATCTGATCACGGTGGACGTGAGCGCGCATCGGGCGGGGGCGATGGCGGACGCGGCGTGGACCTACGGTGTGGGTCGAATCGGCGCCGAGCAGCGTCGCCTTCTCCGCGCAGCGTGGCGCGCGACGTTGGCGGGGGCGGCGGCGGCGCGCGCGGGAGGGCGTCTGGGCGACGTGGGGGCCGCGATCGTACGCGAAGCGTTCCGGGCGGGGTGCTCGGTAGTGCGCGAGTTCACCGGTCACGGCATCGGCGAGGAGCTGCACGAGTCTCCGGTCGTCCCTCACGTCTCCGAGAAGGGATCCGGCGAGCCGATCGTGCCGGGCATGGTGCTGAATATCGAGCCGGTGCTCACGCTCGGCGACGGTGGGGTGGTACGCCTCGACGACGGGTTCAGCTACGTGACCTCGGACGGAACGCTCGCCGCGCAGTTCGAGGTCACCGTCGCGGTGCGTTCGGACCGCACCGACGTGCTGACGCTCGGTCGCCACCGCGGAACGCTTTCCGCCTCCGGGCCGCCCTACGGGGTGTGAGATCGGCCCGGGAACCGTTCTGCGGCTCGGTTGGCCCGGTTGACACCCCGGTGGGGGCTCTCTATATTGGCGGCTGCCGCGCCATCTTAGCTCAGCTGGTAGAGCACGTGACTTGTAATCTCGGGGTCGCCGGTTCGAGTCCGGCAGATGGCTTGCACGGTACGGGTCGGTGTTGACTCGGAGTACAGGCTGTGATAGTTTTCACGGCCAGCGTATGGGGAGATTCCCGAGCGGTCAAAGGGGGCAGACTGTAAATCTGTTGGCTCAGCCTTCGAAGGTTCGAATCCTTCTCTCCCCAAACACCCATCCTGATTGCCACGCCGGCCGGGCGGGTCAGTATGGCGCGTGACCCACGCGGCCGCTTCTACGAAAGCGGCCTTCGGTTTTCCTGCACCCGGTGTAATCTCTGCTGCCGTTTCGACAGCGGGTACGTCTGGCTCTCGCGCCGCGACCTGGAGGACCTCGCAGCAGAGCTTGAACTCGCAACGGACGAGGTCGTGAACCGCTACTGCCGTCTCGTCGACATCGCGGGTTTCAAACAGGTGAGCCTCCGCGAGCAGGAGAACATGGACTGCGTTTTCTGGCGCGACGGCGCGTGCTCGGTGTACGCGGCACGGCCGCTGCAATGCCGGAGTTTTCCGTTCTGGGCTCACCAGCTCGTGGATCGGGAGACGTGGGATCGCACGGCGGATCATTGTCCCGGGGTCAACCACGGGACGCGGTACGACGCCGAACAGATCGACGCATGGCTCGAAATGCGGCGACTGGAGCCGCCGATCAATGCCGATAGCCTAGAGTGATGAAAGTAAGGTTCTGGGGCGTTCGCGGATCGATACCTGCTCCTGCTACCCCGGATGAGGTTCGACGCAAGATTGCCAGCGTCGTCCAGCGGGTCCGTCCGGAAGATCTCGAGAGTCCGCTCGCGCGCGAGCGGTTTCTCGCGAACCTGCCGCCGTGGCTCTTCGGAACCTACGGGGGAAACTCTTCGTGCATCGAGGTTCGCCTCGCCGACGGAAGCTGCATTCTGATCGACGGTGGCTCGGGAATACGCGAGCTCGCCGGGTCGCTCGCCCGCGAGGCGGACGGCGTGAGCGAATTCCATATCTTCATCACGCACTTCCACTACGACCATCTGCAGGGGCTGCCGTTCTTCGGGCCGGCGTATAACCCGTCGGTCAAGATCACCTTCTACAGCCCCGTGCCGGGTTTCGACCAGATCGTGCTCAATCACATGCGCCCGCCGTACTTTCCGGTGACGATGGAGGGCGCGATGGCGAGCACTATCCGGTTCGAACAGCTGGACGGTGAACCGGTACAGATCGGTACGGGCACGGTGACCTGGCGCAGACACAAGCATCCGGGGGGTGCGGTCGCCTATCGGATCGAGGAGTGCGGCAAGGCGTTCATATTCTCCAGCGACACCGAGCTGCAGGAGCGCGATTTCGAGAAGTCGGCAGAGAACCAGGCGTTCTACGGTGGGGTCCAGATGATTATCCTCGACTCCCAGTACACGCTGGGCGAAGCAATCGAGAAGTACGACTGGGGGCACAGCTCGTTCAGTCTGGGGGTTGATTTCGTCACGGCCTGGAGAATCAGGCAACTCTACATGTTCCATCACGACCCGACGTACGACGACCGCAGGCTGTACAAGAACCTCCAGTCGGCGCGTTGGTACGCGCGCAACCTTGGAAACACCGATCTGGCGGTGTACCTTTCGGAGGAAGGGCTCGAGGTCGATCTATGAGCGACTCTCGTCACCGGATTGCGTTCTCGCACGCCGAGCTGGTCTCTCTCTACCTCGCGCTGATTCGGCGCGAGGACGAGCTGGACCGGCTGCAGGCCGATGTGCTGGAGCGGGTGGCCGCGGAGCTCTACGCCGAGCTCTCGGTCTCCGAGATGGAGGCGATCGACTCCTACTACGAGGCGATCCTCGCCGCCCGCAGCCGATCAGACCGCGTGTAGCCAGCGCGCGTCGACGTTTTTGCTTGAGGATGAGGATGAGCCGACCAATTCGAATCGTACTTGCGTTTCTCGTCATCGTCGCGGGCCCGCTTGCCGCCCAGTACTCCCCGCCGAGCGGTGGAGAGGATCTCTACGATCTGTACTCACCGCTGATGCTCGCCGAAGGCGCGCCGGCGATCGCCGACGAAGGGCCGCAGGCGGACACGCTGAACCCCGCGGTCAGCGCGCTCGTCCAGCGGACGACGCTCGACGCGAGCTACCTCGCGATAACCGGATTCGACTCACCGGTCGCAGACGGCGGGTGGGAGGGCCACGTCGTGAACCTCGGCGTCGTGGCGCCCACGCGCGTCGGCGTGTTCAGCGGGTCGGCGCACCTGCTCGCGATGCCGTTGGCCGGAATGCGCTGGGGCACGACGGTTGCGACGCACGGCTCGGCGGCGAAGGAGCTCTATCCCGGATGGCTTGCCGGTGTCGGGATGCGGGTCATGGGAGGAGGCGCGGACCGCTTCGACGTGGGCGCCGCCGTGGACCTCGGGGTCGTCCGCGAGATGGGTGCGCTCGGTTTCATGGAGAACCTCCGATGGGGAGTTGCGCTGCAGAACGTAGGGAAGTGGTACGAGCCGCTTACCGGCGCGAGCGCGCTTTCGAGCCCGTTCACGCCGGCTGCCGGCGTGAGCTTCGACGCGTTGTCCACCGACTGGCTCACCGTTCGCGCAAGCGGCTCGGTTTCCGCGCCCGCCTTCCAGAACGTTCGGCTGGGTGTCGGTGCGCGGGCGACCTTCTTCGACGCGGTGTCGCTGCACGCCGGCTGGAAGGGCGATCTGCGCCAGCTCCTGGACCCGCAGGTGGATCGCCGCAGCCTCATCCCGAGTTTCGGTCTCTCCGCGTCGTTCAAAGCGGGGCTGGGCGACGAGGGGTTCGCGGCCGACCGCGGCTGGACCGAGACGGAGGTACATACCGCCGTCGCCGCCGCGCCGCTGTACAACGACGTGTGGGCGATCGGCGGCGGCGTCAATGCCCCGCTCGGGATCGTCGACACCGAGGGGCCGCGGGTTTCGATCGAATACGGACAACCTCAGGCCATTTCGCCGAACAACGACGGTACGCAGGACGCGCTGGTCGTCCCCATAGACATCCGCGACGAGCGCTTCGTCGTCGGGTGGGCCTTCGAGGTTCGCGATGAGCGCGGGACGCTCGTGCGGACGATTCGCAACAAGGACGATCGGCCCGAGAACACCGGTTTTCAGAACGTCGTGGACCGCATCGTTGAGGTGCGCAGCGGTGTGCCGATTCCCGAGCAGATTCGCTGGGACGGCCGCACCGACGACGGCGAGACGGCCCCCGACGGCGAGTACAGCTTTCAGCTCGTCGCGGTGGACGACAACGGAAACCGGGGGACGAGCGCCGCCTACCGAGTCGTCGTGGACACCGAGCCCCCTCGGGTTGAGGTGGCCGCACCGGCGGCCGAGGACCGTGTCTTCTCGCCGAACGGCGACGGGATCAAGGATACCTTCCCCGTGGTCCAGAGCGGGAGCGTCGAACGCGAGTGGCACGCGGAGATCACCAACGCCTCCGGCCGGACGGTTCGTACGCTTCGGTTCGTCGACAGCGCCCCTCGCGACTTCGAGTGGGACGGTCGCGGGGACGAAGGCGCGATCCAACCCGACGGGGTGTATCGCTATCGCATATCCGCAACCGACGACGCGGGCAACCGGGCGGCCGCCGAGTTGTCGAACATCATTCTCAACACCGAATCGACACCCGTGGGCCTCGAGATATCGAGCTCCGAGTTCTCGCCGAACGGAGACGGCCGACAGGACACGCTTACGATCACGCCGGACGTGCCGACCAACGTCGGAATCGTCTCGTGGCAAATTGCCGTGCGATCGATCGACGGCGAACGGGTCCGCACGTACGCAGACACTGCCGGATCTCCGGCGCCGGTCGTCCTCGACGGACGCGCCGACTCCGGGGCCCGTCTCGAGGAGGGCGATTACTTCGCCGAGCTCGAGGTCGTCTACCGCAACGGGAACAGGCCGAGCGCGCAGTCGCCGCGGTTTACGATCGACGTGACCGCTCCGCTCGCCGACGCTCGCGCCGACGTCTCGCTCTTCTCGCCCAACGGCGACGGAAACATAGACACGGTGACCTTCTTCAACGAAGCCTCACGCGAACAGCGGTGGCGGGGCGTCATCGTCGACCGCGACGGGAAGAGCGTGCGAACGTACGAGTGGACCGAAGTGCCCGAGCAGCGTGTGGTATGGGACGGTCGTCGCGACGACGGCCGGCTCGCTCCCGACGGGCGCTACACCTACGTGCTTGCAACCGAAGACGCGGCCGGCAACATCGGGTCGTCCGACCCGGTCGTCGTGGAGATCGACACGAGCGAGGGGGAGATTGGTGTGCGCGCCGAGTTCGATGCGTTCAGCCCGAACGCGGACCGCGTGCGTGACCGCCAACGGCTCTTTCTCCGCGTCGACCGTGCCGACGAGGTCGCGCGTTACCGCGTGGATATCCGTAACGAGGACGGCGAGAGCGTGCGCACCTTCGACGGGCGTGGCGAAGTCGCCGAGAACGTCGTGTGGGACGGCGGGCTCGGCACGACCGGTCGGCGCGTTCCCGACGGCGTCTACCGCGCGACGTTCGAGACGGTGTTCGACAACGGCGTTGAGCTCGAGGCGCAGACCGCGCCCTTCGTCGTCGACACCGTTGCGCCCTCGGTCACGGTCGAGACGCCGTACGCGCTCTTCAGCCCCGATGGGGACGGGAACCGCGACGACGTACGGATCGAGCAGGAGTCGAGCGACGAGGAGGAATGGCGCGCGGCGATCCGCGACGCCGACGGAGAGGTGGTCCGCGAGTATCTCTGGCGCGGCACCGCCGAGTCGTTCGTGTGGGACGGTACCGACTCGGCGGGCAACGTCGTGGAAGACGGCGTCTACCGCTACGAGATCTCGGCCACCGATCGGGCCGGAAACACGACCGAGCGCGACGCCCCGAAGCTCACCGTCGACACGCGGGTTCCGCGGCTTTTCGTGACGTCGACGGCCTCCGCGTTCTCGCCGAACGGCGACGGTACGCGCGACGAGCTGGCGTTCGAACTGTACGCCGATCTGATCGACGGCGCGAGGGAGTGGCGACTGACGATTCGGACGCGCGACGGGCTGGTCGTTCGCCGGTACTCGGGGACCGATCTCCAGCCCGAACGACGGGTCGAATGGGACGGTCGCGACGGCCGCGGCGAGCTTCGCGAAGGCACCTTCGTCGCCGAGTTCGCGGTCGACTATGAGAAGGGCAACGAAGCACGGGTGGTCTCCTCTCCGGTGCGTGTGGACGTCACCCCGCCGGACGTCGAGGTCAGCCTCGACCCCGTCCCGTTCTCGCCGGACAACGACGGCGTCGACGACGAACTGGTCATCGGACTCGACGTGGAGGATGCGAGCGCGATCCAGGCGTGGCGTTTCGAGATTCTCGACCGCAACCGACGCTTCTTCACCGAGTTCACCGGGCGCGGGACGCCCGCGTCACGGCTGATCTGGGACGGGCGGGCTTCCGACGGCGAGCTCGTGATGTCGGCGGAGGACTATCCTTACCGTTTCACGATCAGCGACGAGCTTGGGAACGTGACGGTGAGCGAGGGGATCATCCCGGTCGACATCCTCGTCGTGCGCGACGGAGACCGGCTGAAGGTCCAGATCTCGAACATCACCTTCGCGCCGGACAGCCCGCAGCTCGTGCTCGATCCGGACGACGAGCGTGGCGCGAAGAACCGAGCGATACTCGAGCGGCTGGCCCAGGTGTTCGACAAGTACTCGAGCTACAACATCCGCATCGAGGGGCACGCGGTAAACGTGACCGGGACCGAACGCGAGGAGCGAGAGGAGTTGCAGCCGCTGAGCCTCGCACGGGCGGAGACGGTTCGAGACGCGATGGTCGAGGCCGGGATCGCCGAGCGACGAATCTCGGTACTCGGACGCGGCGGGACCGAGCCGATCGCGCCGCACACGGATCTCGACAATCGCTGGAAAAACAGGCGTGTCGAGTTCATCCTGATTCGCTAAGCTACGGCGTAGATGAGGGGCAGGATTCCCGATGCGACCATCGACGAGATTGCTCGTCGGGTCGACATTGTGGAGTTGATAGGCAGATACGTGACGCTCGAACGGAAGGGCCAGCGCTATATGGGGCTCTGTCCCTTCCACGGGGAGAAGACCCCGTCGTTCAGCGTCGATGCGGAGGCAGGGCTTTACTACTGCTTCGGCTGCCAGCGCGGCGGCGGCGTATACAAGTTCGTCATGGAGATGGAGGGGCTCACGTTTCCCGAGGCGGTCAGACAGCTCGGCGAAGAGGTAGGGGTCGAGGTCGCCGGGGGTGATGAGGACGACGAGGCGAGCCGTGCGTCGCGGGCCGTCGGGGAACTCTACAACCGCGTCGCGAAGACCTTCGAGCACTTTCTCACGACCGAGGAGGGGAGCGGGGCACGGGAGACGCTGCACGATCGGGCCATTTCCGACGAGACGATCGAGCGTTTCGGCGTCGGGTACGCCCGGAGGGACCCCTACTGGCTGCACGGGTTTCTGAGGAAGAAGGGCTACTCCGAAGAGTTCCTCCAGGCGAGTGGTCTGTTCACGAGGGCAAACCCGCGGCGCGCGCTCTTCGCCGGGCGGATTGTGTTCCCTATCCGTTCGCACCGGGGCGATGTCCTCGCGTTCGGCGGCCGTATCGTCTCGGGCGACGGCCCCAAGTATCTCAATTCCCCCGAGACCGCGATCTACCGGAAACGCGAAACCCTCTTCGGAATCGATGTCGCGCTGAAGGCGATGCGGAGCGAACGCCACGTCGTCCTCGCCGAAGGCTACATGGACGTGATCGCTCTCCACCAAGCCGGTGTTGCGACGGCGGTTGCACCGTTGGGGACGTCGTTTACCGAGGAGCAGGGGCGTTTCCTCGCCAGATACGTCGACGGCGCAACGCTGCTGTTCGACGCCGATGCCGCGGGATCACGCGCGACGCGCCGAGCAGCGGAGATCCTTGAGCCTCAAGGAATTACGACGTCGGTGAGCGTGCTCGACGAGGGTACGGATCCGGCGGATCTCCTCCGGGCGAGGGGTAGTCAGGCGGTACTGAATGCAGTATCTTCACCGCTAACGGTCTTGGAGTTCCTTGTTCGACAGAGCTTGCAGGAGCACGCCGCATCGAACCGGGTTGGCGCGATGACGCCGGAGGGCAAGGACGCGGTCCTGCGCGGGATCTACCCCGTTATAGCGCTCATGGACTCCGAGGTCAAGCGGGAGGAGAGTCTTCGTCACGTCTGCGACCTTCTCGGCGTGGATGAAGACGCGGTGCGCCGGGACTTCACCGTTTTCCGGCGCTCCGGAGGCGGCCGCAGTCCGTCTGCGGGCGCGCAAGACCGTGCTGACGAGCACCGTGCCGACTCGGCGGGAGCCCGTCAGCCGACACCTGCACGCACGAGGGGAGACCACGTATCCGGGAACGCGCGTACTGGACTGTCCTACGACCTCTTCCTGATGCTCGCCACAGTGCAGGGACGCAAGCATTTTGCGTTCGTGCGGCGATACGTCCAGCCGGAGGATCTGGAAGACCCCGTTGCACGAGAGATCTACATCGCGCTCGAAGAGTCGTTTCGTCGCGAGGAGACCTCGCTCGAGACGCTGGTGGCGCGCATTACCAAGCCGGAGGTGGTCACGCTCGTCCACCAACGGATCGCGAGCGGTGAGTTCGCCGTTCAGGGCGAGCAGGCGATCCGCGACGCGGTCCTTGCGATCAGACGACGGACGGTGCGAAAACAGATCCGCGCGGTCGAGAGCGAGTTGCGCCGCGCGGCAGCTGAGCACGACGAGACCGGGAGCGACTATATGGAGCTGCTGTCTGAGAAGATGCTGCTCGATCGGGAACTCGAAAAGCTGAAGGGTGAGGGCTGATGACGGAACTGCAAAACGATCCTGCGATGCTCAAACTCATCGACTACGCAAAGGGCAAGGAGCGCGTGAGCTACGAAGAGGTTCACGATTTCCTTCCCGATTCGGTGGTTAACTCGGACAAGATCGACGACGTCATCGCGATTCTTGCCAAACACAACGTACGCCTCGAGGATGCGAGCGACGAGGATGACGATGACGAGGACGAGGATGAGCAGGAGACTCAGACGGCACGGGGCGCAGACGCGCGTAAGCGGCTCGTGCTCGGTGAGAAGGACAGCACGATTGACGATCCCATCCGCCTCTATCTGCGGGAGATCGGCAAGGAGAACCTCCTCACCGCCGAGCAGGAAGTCGAGCTGTCCAAGAAGATGGAGGACGGCGAGAATATCATCAAGGACGTGATCAAGGGATCCGGCGTCCTCATCCCGGAGTTCTACCAGCTCGCCCAGCGGACCTTCTCCAAGCGAGATCCGCGAGAGATGAACCTGAGCAAGAAGGAGATCTCGGAGTTCCTCGCCGAGCGCCGGCGACTCGGGCAGTACTACAAGGAGTCGTTGAGAGAGGTCTTCCCCGAGCTCAAAGAGTACATGCAGGAGAAGGAGACGCTCGTCGAGCGTGGCGGCGAGCTGCTCGAGGACCAGTCGCTTGAGAAGAAACGTCGCAGCCTGATGTCCAGGCTCGGGACGCTCGATATCCACCAGGAGGAGATTCTTTACTTCTCGGAGAAGTTTACGTCGGTCTCGCGCAAGATCCGGCGGCTCCAGGACGAGCAGGCGCGTATCGAGAAGCGGCTGCGCGTGCGCAACATGCGCGAGCTGCGTATGCTGGGACGCGGGCTCGCGAGCAGTTCGGAGCGGGCGAAGATCGAAGAAGAGCTGGCGCTGAGCGCGGATGTCATCAAGGATCGTATCCGTCAGGTTCAGCTCACCGAGAAAAAGCTGACCTCGCTCGAGATCGAGTTCGAGAACTCGATCGACGAGATCCTCGAGATGGCGAGCCAGATCGTCCGCGGGCGAGCGATGATGCAGAACGCGAAGGACCGGCTCATCAAGGCGAACCTGAGACTCGTCGTGAGCATCGCGAAGAAGTACACCAATCGCGGCCTGCACTTCTTCGACCTCGTGCAGGAAGGAAACATCGGACTGATCAAGGCGGTTGAGAAGTTCGAGTATCGAAAAGGATACAAGTTCTCAACCTATGCTACTTGGTGGATTCGTCAGGCGATCACGCGCAGCATCTCCGACCAGGCGAGGACGATCCGCGTGCCGGTCCATATGATCGAACAGATCAATAAGGTGGTGCGCGAGAGTCGACAGCTGATGCAGATCTACGGACGCGAACCGACCGACGAGGAGATCGCCGAGCGGCTCGGCTGGTCGGTTGTCCGCGTGAAGAGCGTCAAGAACGTCGCCCGCGAGCCCATTTCGCTCGAGACGCCGATCGGCGAAGAAGAGGACTCGCTGCTCGGGGACTTCATCGAGGACAAGGACGTCGAGAACCCGGCGCACCAGACGGCGTTCACGCTGCTGCAGGAGCAGATGCGCGAGGTTCTCTCCACGCTGCCGGACCGGGAGCAGGAAGTCCTCAAGATGCGGTTCGGCCTCGAAGACGGGTACTCGCTGACGCTCGAGGAAGTCGGCCTGTACTTCAACGTAACGCGCGAGCGGATTCGTCAGATCGAGGCGAAGGCGTTGCGAAGGCTGCGCCACCCGAAGCGAAGTCGGCGCCTCAAGGATTATCTGGACCACTAGGTCTGTCGGTACAGGAAGGAAGCAATGACGGAAGACACCATCGAGAAGTTGAAGCAGTTGCAGGATATTCTCAGCCAGAAGTTCGAAATCGAGCGCGAGATCGCCGAGCTCCCCCGAGCGCTGTCGACGAAGAGCGAGCTCGTCAATCGGCTCAAGAAGAGCTACATTGAGAAGAACGCCCAGTACGAAGAGAGCAAGAAGCGAATCCAGGAGCTGCGGCGCCAGATGGCCGAGGCCGAGATGGAGCGCGAGCGCTACGAGCAGCAGATGGATCTCATCAAGACGCAGCGCGAGTACGAGGCGCTCGACAAGGAGATCCGGGAAGCCTCTGACCGGGAGCAGTATTTCCGCAAGGAGCTGCAGCGCGAGGAGAAGGCGCTCGAAGAGATGGGAGAGGCGCTCGAACGCGAAGAGGGCATGATCGAAGAGCAGGAGCAGGAGCTCGAGGACGAGCAGGAGAAGATCAAGAGCGAGACGGAGTCGCGCAAGCATCGTCTGAAGGATCTCGAGAAGGAGGAGAAGGGCCTTGTGCCCGGTCTCGACGACGAGCTGCTGTTCAAGTTCGAGCGCATCATCCGCAGCAAGGAGGGCGAGGGCATCGTGCCGCTTCGCCGCAGCGTGTGTACCGGCTGTCAGATGATCCTGCCGGTCCAGTTCGTCAACGATGTCCGCCACGGAGAGGACATCCACTTCTGCCCGTACTGCAGTAAGATCGTCTTCTACGTTGGAGACGAAGAGGAGGCCGAGGGCAGCTTCCTCGAGGAAGACGCGGAGGCGCTCGCGGACCTCGTCGACGAGGACTTCGGCATCGAAGAGGAAGAGGACCTCGCAACGGTCGAAAACGACGAGCTTCTCGAGGACGACGAAGAGGAGGACGTCGAGGAGCACGCGGAAGCGGGGGCCGGGAAGAGTGCCGGCGAGGACGAAGACGAGGAGGACGACCAGAGTGTCGTCGACGAGGATGACGAGGACGAAGATCTCGAGGATGATATCGTCGACGACGACGAAGACGACGACGACGAAGACGACGATGTCGAAGAAGACGAGAGCTTCGCCGAGGAGGAGGAGTAGTCGCTTCGAGGCGACGAACCCGGCCGCGCGAAGCCGGTCGGGGACGATGAGGACGGGTCGGGATGCCGCTGGAGAAGCCCGCGTTCGCAGCGAACCGTGCGGGCCTCCAGAGGAAAGTCCGGGCTCCACAGGGCACGGTACCGGGTAACGCCCGGGGTTGAAGAACGGCCAAGCCGTTCTTCGGCACAGAGAGTGCAAAGAAAGGATACCGCCCGAAGGGCGCCTCGGGCGCCGTTCGGGTAAGGGTGAAAAGGTGGGGTAAGAGCCCACCGGTCGGCGGGCAACCGTCGGCGCGGGTAAACCTTGCCGGGAGCAAGGCCAAGCAGCGGGGGAGCGGCCCGTTCGGCTTCGACCGGTTCGCCGGGACGAGGCACCCCGCGGGTAGGCCGCTCGAGCGTTTCGGAGACGGAGCGCCAAGAGAGATGGCATCCAGAAGACGGACGACCCCTTCGGGGCTCGCCCTTACTTCTACAGAACCCGGCTTACAGACCCGCCCTCATCGATCCCGATCGGCTCTCTTCTGTCCATTATTGACTTTTATGCGTCGGTCATATCTAATCGTGATCGTCGACCATGATCTACTCCCGGGGAAGAAAACCAGACGGCGACAGAAGCAAACGAACAGTCCGTCTCCTGGTAGTCGGCCTGGCGCTGATCGGCGTCGTCGGAGGCACGGTCTTCGCGCTCCAGGCGGCGGACTGGCTCCCGTTCGGGATTCGGCTCCGCGATACGGAGCTGGTGTCGCTCTGGAACGAATCGCGCTACGAGGAGGTCCTTACGATGGCCGAGTCGATCCTCGAGGAGGATCCGCTGGACGCGGAGGCGTTGACGTTCGGAGGGTTCGCGCATTTCTACATCGGCGTGGAGCTCGTGCAGCGTGCCGACCAGCTCGCCCATCTCGACCGCTCGATCGAGATGCTGCGCAAGGCGATGCACGTCCCGCGCGCGCCGCTTCGCGGCGAGCGGGACTACGTACTCGCCAAGGCCTATTACCACAAGGGCGAGGAGTATGTCGATCTGTCGATACGCTACATGACCGAGTCGCTCGAAGAGGGTTACGACGCGCCCGACAGCCGGACCTATCTGGGACTCAGTCACGCTCGGCTGGGCGAGTACGAGGAGAGCGCCGCCTGGTACGAGCGTGCGATCGAGCATGCTCCGCCGGACGCGGTCGACACGGTGCGCATCAAGGCCGCCGAGACCTACGTGGAGCTCGGCGACTACGGGTCGGCTCGGGCCCGTCTCGAGGAGGCGATTGCCTCGCTCGACGACGAGTTTCTCGTGCTTATGGCGCGCAACCAGCTCGCGTCGGTACTCATTCTTGACGACCGGCTCGATCGCGCGGAAGAGGTTCTCGACGACACGATTGAGCGGTACCCGGAATCGGCCGATGCTTATTACTACCTGGGAATCGTCTACGATCGGACCGACCGCGCCGTCGGGGCGCGTGACCTGTGGCGAACCGCACGTGAGATCGATCCCAATCACACGAAAGCACTGCAACGACTGGCCAACTGGGAGGCATGATGGGGGTCACGAACCTGTTCAACGCGTTCTCGTCCGATATCGGGATCGACCTGGGGACGTGCAATACGCTTGTCTATATCAGGGGTAAGGGGATCGTCGCGAGCGAGCCGTCGGTGGTCGCCGTGGAGCGAGGGACGAAGAAGGTTGTCGCCGTAGGGGAAGAGGCGCGGCGGATGCTGTGGAAGACGCCAGGTGACATCATCGCGATCCGACCGCTGCGCGACGGTGTCATTGCCGACCTCGAGACCACCGAGAAGATGATCCGCTACTTCATCTCGAAGGTGCTTCAGAGACGATGGCTCGTGAAGCCGCGCATGGTGATCGGTGTGCCGAGCTGCATCACCGAGGTGGAGCGGCGCGCGGTAGAAGAGAGCGCCTTCAAGGCAGGCGCGCGCGAGGTAAAGGTCATCGAGGAGTCGCTCGCCGCCGCGATCGGCGCGAATATCCCCATCTTCGAGCCGGCCGGGCACATGATCGTCGACATCGGCGGTGGGACGAGCGAGATATCGGTCATCAGTCTCGGTGGAATGGTCGTCACGAACGCGATCCGACTCGGCGGCGACGAGTTCGACGAGGCGATCATCAAGCACGTGCGCACCGTGCACAATCTGATCATCGGCGAGCGCACAGCCGAAGACCTGAAGACCCAGATCGGCAACGCGAGCCCCGAGAAGAGAATCGAGAAGATGGAAGTGAAGGGGACCGATGCGATCACCGGTCTTCCGCGCCGGCTCGAGATCGACAGCGTCGAAGTGCGCGAGGCTCTGCAGGAACCGATCAACGCGATCGTCGAAGAGATCAAGCGGACCCTGGGGCAGACGCCGCCGGAGCTCGCCGCGGACATCGTGGAGCGCGGCATCGTCATGACCGGCGGCGGAAGCCTGTTGAAAGGCCTCGACACGCTGATCGCCAACGAGACGGGTGTTCCTGCGTTCAAGGCCGAGGATCCGTTGAACTGCGTTGCGCTCGGGGCGGGGCGGTACTTCGAGTATGAGCGCGGCGTGCACAAGAACGGCAAGAACGTGTATAACAGCCTGTAAGTGCGGATTCGGGAGAACCTGTCGAAACATCGGACCGGGCTCACGTTGGTGGTTCTGGTGGCTTTCTGCCTCGTATCGCTCGGCGTGTCGAGCGAGTCGATGAACGTGCGCCCGAAGGAAGTCGGGCAGAGCTTTCTGGCCGTGTTCCAGCAGGCGGGCGCCGCGGTAGGGCGTTTCTTCGCCGACACCGTGACATCGATACGCGAGCTCTCCGCGCTGCGCGCTCAGTACGACGAGTTGATCGCCGAGGTGCGTGAGTACGAGGCGGTCGCCGACGATATCGCGCTGCTCAAGTCGGAGAACGAGCGGCTGCGCGAGGCGCTCGACTTTCAGGAGCGTCTGCCCGGCGAGAGCATTCCATCGCGGGTCATCGGGAAAGAACCGGGATCGTTCTTCTCCGGGCTCACGATCAACAAGGGACGCGCGGCGGGCGTGGAACGTGATATGCCCGCCATCGCCAACGAGGGCGGCGTGCAGGGCCTCGTCGGGCGCGTGAAGGAAGTCGGCCTGACCACGTCGGTCGTCATGCCGATCTTCGACCGCGACTCGTACGTCGCTGCACGCCTGCTGCGCTCGCGACACGAGGGGCTCGTTTCGGGCGAGGGTATGGCGGCGAGCGCCGGTAGGTTGACCATGCTCTACGTCCCGAACTCGGCCCGTTCCGAGATCTCGGTGGGAGACGTTGTGATCACGTCCGGCATGCGGTCGTTCTTCCCGGAGGGTATCCGGATCGGAACGGTGGAGTCGATCCAGGGGCGTCCGTACGAGACGTCGCTGCATATCGCGCTCGAGCCGCTCGTCGATTTCAGTCGCCTCGAATACGTTTTCCTCCTCGGCGAGGAGGCCGAATGACCGCCATCGCGCTCTACGGCAGCCTGGTAATGGCCGCGACCGCCGTACTGCAGAGCACGTTGCTGCGGTTTATCGAGATTGGCGGCGTCGCTCCCGACCTCGTGCTCATCGTGCTGATATTCATCGGGCACCGAAACGGAGTCATGCCGGCCCAGCTCGCCGGCTTTTTCGCGGGTATCGTGCTCGACGTGCTCGGGCTCGCACCGCTCGGCTTCTACGCGCTCATCTACACCGCCGTCGGTGCGCTCTTCGGCATCACACGCGGCAAGATGTTCGTGGACCCGATCTTCATCCCCATCGTGCTCGCGGTCATCGCGATGCTGATCAAGGCGCTGATCGCGCTCCTGATCGCGGCGCTCTTCTCGATTCAGGGTGTCTTCGGGGAGGTGTTCGCCTCGCGGTATCTCGTCGAGATCGTATACACCGGTCTCCTCGCCCCTGTTCTCTTCGGCGCGTTGGGGATGGCGAGTTGGCTTCAGGCCGACCGGCGACGCGGGGGGGCGATCTGATGAACGGTTCGAGCAGTGGAGGCAACTCCATTCCCGTTGCGCGCCTGCTCGTCCTCGGCGGCGTCATCGGGCTCGTGATGCTCGTCTACGTGGGCAGTCTCTTCTCGATGCAGATCGTCGACGGCCTGATCTACGCCTCGCGCGCCGATCAGGTGACCCGGAGAAGCCTCATGATCGCCGCCCCGCGGGGGAACATCTATGACCGTAACGCGAGCACGCCCATTGCGACGAGCCGCGAGTCCTTCGCGGTCGACATCAACCCGGCGGAGATACCCCGCGAGCGGATCGACGAGGTGTTCAACCGCGTCGCGGAGTTTCTGCGCATGCCGGTCAGCGAGATCTACGAGGCGATCCCCCAGCGCCGCTACCGTACCTTCCAGCCGATCGAGATCAAGAGCGGCCTTCCGTTTACCACGATCAGCGCGCTCGCCGAGCACAAGCCGTATTTTCCCGGCGTCAGTTGGCGTATCAAGCCGGTGCGAAACTACGTCGACGACGACGCGTTTTCGCACGTGCTCGGCTACGTCGGCGATATTACGCCCGAAGAGCTGCAGATTCTCTACAACCGCGGCTATACCGAGCGCTCGGTGATCGGGAAGGCGGGAGTCGAGCTCGAGTACGACGACATCCTGCGCGGACGCGACGGACAGGAGTTCCGGACCGTCGATGCTCAGGGTCGTCGCGTGGCCGACGACAGTCTCAGTCGGGTCGCACCGGAGCAGGGGAGAGACATCGTGCTCACCCTCGACCGCGACATCCAGCTGTTGACGCAGAAGGCGCTCGGCGACCGAATCGGCGCGGCGCTCGTGCTTCGTCCCGCTACCGGCGAGATCCTCTCGATGGTCTCGTACCCCGGTTACGACGCGAACTCGTTCTACGGGGAGGACGGAGAGGAGTCCTTCACTGAGGTCGCCCTCGATCCCACCGGGAGTTTTCTCAACCGCACGATCCAGGCGCAGGAGAGCCCGGCGAGCACGTTCAAGGTCCTCATGACGCTCGCGGTGCTCGAGGAGGACGCGTTTCCGGTCGACGAAGAGGTGTTCTGTCCCGGGCATTACGCCGTGGGTGACCGGGTGTTCAGGTGTCACAAGGAGCACGGCCACGGCGATGTCGCGCTGTTCGACGCGCTCGCCGAGAGCTGCAACGTCTACTACTACACGATGGGCCACGAGTACCTGGGGATCGAGAAGATCGTCGACTACTCGCGGGCGCTGGGCTTCGGCGAACGGACCGGCATCGACCTTCCGGGCGAGCGTACCGGACTCGTCCCCACGCCTGATTGGAAGAAACGCACGTTCAACGACGCCTGGCGCCCGGGCGACACGGTGAACCTGTCCATTGGACAGGGGTTCCTCCAGGTCACCCCGTTGCAGCTTGCGAATCTCGTTGCTGCCATAACGAACAAAGGGGTGGTCTACCGGCCCCACGTGCTCAAGGAGATTCGTGATCCGGTGAGCGGAGCCGTCGTCGAGGCAATTGAGCCTGAGGTCCTGCGTACCGTTCCCATCAACGACGAGACGTTCGATCAGGTTCGTGAGGCTATGGAGGGTGTCGTAGAGAGCGGTACGCCGCAGATCGTGATGACCACGAACGCGCCCGCCGGCGGCAAGACGGGAACGTCGCAGACGGCGACCGAAGAGCGTCAGCACTCGTGGTTCATCGGCTTCGCACCGTACGGCGAGGACAGTATCGAGGACTACGTCGTCACGGTCGTGTGGATCGATGCGGCGAACGAATGGGACTGGTGGGCCCCGTACGCGACGAACATCATCATGCACGGAATCTACAACGACCTGAGCTACGAACAGACGATCGACGACCTTCGTTCGCGTCGTGACCCATGGCTCTGGTCCGAACGAGGGTTCCCGGAGTAGCAATGCAGCAGGAGCGATCCGTCTTCCGCGTCGATGTTCTACTCATTCTCGCGACGATCGCGCTCATGGCAATCGGAGTGTTGTTCATCTACTCGAGCGGTGTCACGAGCGACGGGATTTCGTTCTCCCGCCAGTGGCTGCGCCAGATCGTCTGGGTGTCGCTGGGTCTCGTGATCCTGGCGTCGATGGCGACGTTCGACTACGCGAGGCTTCGCGATCTGTCGCTGTACATCTACGGGACGCTCGTCGTGGTGCTCATCGGTACGCTGCTCTTCGGCCGTGTCGTCAACGGCGCACGCAGCTGGATCGGCATCGGGGATTTCGGGGTGCAGCCGTCGGAGTTCATGAAGATCGCGACGATTCTGGTGCTGGCGCGCTTCTTCGAGGCCCGCGAGCGCTCGCTGCGCGAGCCGCTTACCTTTGGTCTCGGGGTCGTGATTGCACTGGTGCCGATGGGTCTGATCCTGTTGCAGCCGGATCTGGGAACCGCGCTGGTCTACCTGCCGGTGTTCCTGGTGATGGCGTACACGGCCGGGGCGCGCCTGAGCTACCTCTTTTTCATCCTGGCGGTGGGAGGGATCACCGCCGTGCTCACCGTGCTGCCGGCGTGGGCGCGCGAGATCCACGGCGGTCGGATCCCCGCGATCGAGGTCTTCACCGACACGAGGCTGCTGCTCATCGTGTTCGGCAGCCTCGCCGCGGTGGGGCTGCTCGCGCTCGCCGGGTTGCTCGTCGTGAAGCGTCGCTACTTCGCGTGGATCGTCTACGGAGTCGGGATTCTTCTCATCGGCATCGGGGGGTCGGTGCTCGGACGTCGCGCGCTGCGCGACTACCAGCTCATGCGGTTGATCGTGTTCCTCGAGCCGAACGTCGACCCCCGCGGCGCCGGGTGGAACATCATCCAGAGCGTAACGGCGGTCGGTTCCGGCGGCATCGCGGGGAAGGGCTGGTTGCGGGGAACGCAGAGTCATCTCCAGTACCTTCCGCAGCAGAGTACCGACTTCATCTTCTCGATCCTCGCCGAGGAGTGGGGCTTCCTCGGCGCGCTCGGCGTCTTCGCGTGCTTCGCGGCCATCCTGATCCGCGGCCTGATCATCAGCGCGAAGGCGAAAGACAACTTTGCCTCGCTCGCGGCCGTCGGTATCGTCGCGATGATCTTCTTCCACGTGGCGGTCAACGTGGGGATGGCGATCGGAATGATGCCGATTACCGGGATCCCGCTCCCGTTTCTCTCCTACGGCGGCTCCTCGCTGTGGACCGCGTTGATCGGTGTGGGCCTGCTCATGAGCATTTACCAGCACCGCTACAGGTACTGACCGGCGGTCCTGGTCGCGAAGCCGCCGGGTCTCACTCGGACGGCTCGATCTGCTTCGAGGCATCCCAGAGCTCATCCATGAGCTCGAAGTGCTCCTGCGATGGCTGCTTCCCCGTGCGCGCGAGCTCCCGTTCGATGTGGTGGAAGCGCTCGGTGAACTTGGTGTTCGCCCGGTTGAGCGCGGTCGAGGGGTCCACGCCCAGATAGCGCGCGAGGTTGACCGCGCTGAAGAGCATGTCGCCGATTTCGCGTTCGAGCGCGGCGTCCGCGGTATCGGCGTCACGGCGTCCCGCCGCGAGCGCGGATTCTCCACCGGCCGCCTCGACGACCTCGTCGATCTCCTCGTGCAGCTTGTCTCGGACGCCGGAGAGCGAGGGCCAGTCGAACCCGACCTTCGCGGCCTTGCGCTGCAGCGCGAACGCACGCTCGAGCGACGGAAGGGCGCGCGAGACGCCGTCGAGCGCACCGGTCTTGGCGCGCTTTCCCTCCTGTTCGACCTTGATGCGCTGCCACTGGTGGAGAACGTCGTCGGCCGACGAGACCTGAGCCTCGCCGAAGACGTGGGGATGCCGGCGGACGAGCTTCTCGCAGATCGACTCGAGAGTATCCTCGACGCGGAAACGCCCGTCTTCCTCGTACATGCGGGCGATCATCGTCACGAGCAGGTACAGATCGCCGAGTTCCTCCCGGATGTCCTCGGGTCGATCCGACTCGATCGCCTCGATCGATTCGTAGGCCTCTTCGAGCAGGTGACCGCGCATCGTTGACGGGGTCTGCTCGCGGTCCCACGGGCACCCGTCGGGCGCCCGCAACCGGACGATGATCTCGTAGAGCCTCTCAAACGCGTCGGTGGCACTCATCGGCCGCACTCTACCCGAAAAGCGGCCGCGCGGACAACCGGGGGTGGACAACCAGCGGCGGAGTACGGCAGGATCCGCAGGCCGGGACGAAGCAGCCCGCAACGCGAGTAGACAGAATATGTATTATCAGAAGTAATGAGATGACGCGGACCGGGCCGCGGGCCGCCGGTCGGCAGGTCGCCGGTCGGCAGGCCGCCGGTCGGCTGGGCCGCCGGTCGGGCGTGTTCATCCTTCGCCCGTACGCTCGGCTGCTGCGCGCCCTCGCTGGTGCCGCAGGTCCCGGGCTTGCGCGTCGGGCTCAGCCGTTGGAGGCGGTAACGAGCGCGAACAGGACCGTGAGCACGATCGAACCGACGAGCGGCGGGACAACGTCCACGACGCCGGCGAGAACGATCAGATCGCCGCGCTCCATGAGGAAGACAGTGTCGAGCAGCCCGGCGAGTACGGCGCCGAGCATCCCGACGAGCGAGGCGGCCCAGGCGCCGCCGAGGAACCGGATGCGCAGCAGGTAGTGCCCGATCAGCGGTGGCCCCGACCCCGTGACTATGTAGGTGAGAAGCGTGATCACGAAGGCTGCAATGGTCATTGGTAGGATACCCCGAGAAGTTGATCTGCCACGACAGCCGTCGAATACAGCTCCGAAAACGTGCCGGTGAGGTAGTCGGTGCCGTACGCGGTGATCACGAGTCCCATTTCTACCGTCCCTCCCGACGGCAGCGGGTTCGGCGTGTCGGCGTCGTCGGCTCGAATGTCGGACGGTGTGAAGCGCACCGGATCGGTCGGGTTGCCGAGCGCCGCCTGGTCGCGCAGGAGAACGACGGTGCGCGGGCCTTCGGTGCTCTCCCACGAGGCGAATGCGTCGGCGGTGGATGCCGCACTGTCCGGAAAATCGATGGAGACGGTGAACGCCTCGTCGCGTTGCTCGCCGGTCAGCCGCAGAGCCGGCGGTCCGCTTGAATCGGCAGCGTAGACCCTTCGGTAGCCGCGTGTCCCGAGGGTCGTGACGACGCTGCCCGGCCTCGCCTCCTCGATCGCCGACCGGTCGGCCGCGAATGCCTCCTCGACGTTGCCCTCGGCGGGATCGTAGAACCTGTAGTAGAGCTCGTAGCCGCTGAAACTGTCGATGTCGTTGAGCTCGTCGTGCGTGAAGCTCGCGGTGGGCGGAAGGGCGGTGACGCTGCTTAGCACCGGCGGCGCGAGGAAGACGTACTGCGGGATCCCGCAGGCGGTGGCAAGCAGCGCCGCGAGCAGCGCTGCGAGGAGAATGAGGATGGGCCCTCCCCTGCCCCACCCCGGCGCTGGAGGTGCGGCGGGAGGTACGCCGTGCCGCGCCCCCGGGCTGCGCGGCAGGTTGCGGCTATGAGTGCTCCGGTTGGTCGTATGCAAGCTCCTCGGCCGTCGGTTCGATTCCGCCCTCCACGTCGACGAGCTCGTAGATCAGAAGCGGCTTCTGCTTGCCTTTGACGCGGATCAGGTCGAGCTCGCGTCCGATCGCCCGATCGCGAATCTCGCCCCACGTGTTCTCGCTGACGATCACGTTGGTACCATACTGCTTGTTGATTCCTTCGAGCCGTGCGCCGGCGTTCACCTCGTCGCCCATCAGTGTGTAGTTCAGTCGCCCTGCGCTGCCCATGTTGCCGACCGTCATGAGGCCGCTGTTGATCCCGATGCCTATGTCGATCGGCTTGGGCGGCAGGAAGGCCCACTCGGGGTCGTTCTCGCGCAGGTGCGCCATACGCTCGTTGAATTCCGCCAGGGCCTCCATCTGTCGAAGGGCGCACTTACACGCGAGGATGCGGTGGTCCTTCTGCGGCAACGGAGCACCCCAGAAACACATGATCTCGTCACCCACGTACTTGTCGAGCGTGCCGTTGTACTCGAGAATGACGTCGGTCATCGCGGTGAGATAGCCGTTGAGGTACTTGACGAGCTCCTGCGACGTCATGTTCTCGGACATGTCGGTGAACCCGCGGATGTCGGAGAAGACCACGGTGATCTCCTGCTCCACGCCGCCGAGTACCGGCGGCGTCTCGATCAGCTCATCGACGACCTGCGGGGAGACGTACTTTCCGAACATCTCGGTGATCATACGCTTCTCACGCCCCTCGGTCAGAACGCGGTAGACGACGACCGCGACGAAGGTAAGGACCATCGCGAGCGCGGGCGAGGAGAAGTTCACGATGAGCGCCCGGCTGTCGAAGACGAGCGTGGTGACGAAGAAGAACACGAGAATCGCGACGATCGTGATACCGAACGACCAGAGAGGGTTGCGAAGCAGAGCCGCGACGATCGCGGTGAGCAGCACGGCACCCACGAGGATGGTGAGGTCCATCCAGAACGGCGCGTGACGCAGAAATCGGTCCATGACGATCGTGTTCAGCGCATTCGCGTGGATCTCCACGCCGAACATCAGGCCGTACGGCGTGAGCTTCTCGTCCTCCGCCATCCCGGTTGAAAACGGTCCGACCATGAGGATCTTGTTATCGGCGGCGCGCGTGGGCCGCCAGGTCGACGGATCGGGACCCACGACGCCTCTGCCGGTGTAGGCCGCGTAGGAGCGGATGGGAAAGGTCTGATGGCCGTCGCGCGACGGGCTCGACCGCGGGCCCATGTAGTTGATGAGCATCTCTCCGTCTTCGTTGATGGGGATAACGATGTCTTCGACGGGACGGTAGCTGCCCTCCTCCACGATGTTGCCCTCCGCGTCGGTTCTGGCGAAGCGGGTGGGCACGTAGTACGGACCCCATTCGTCGGTCTCGGTGTCGTAGACCTCGACATCAGGGATGACGATGTGCTCGCCGAGCACGATCTCGAGGTCGTCGTAATCCTTGTTGAAGTAGTCGAGAGCGAGCGCGAGCGTGATGCTCGGGATGAACTGATCGCGGAACCGGCGCACGACGTGGAACCGCTCGTCGATCTCGCCGTCGTTATCCGTGTCGATGAGCGCCTGGGGAGCGTCGGCTTCCATGCGCCTGCGCAGCGCGGCGATCGACTCGTCGGTCATAGGCTGCTCGATGTGGTGATACGTGCCTTCACGGTCGGCCCAGGCGAGTCGCTCGTAGTCTTCGATGTCCACGCGTGTGGTCGGCGAGAGCTCGTCGACGCGGATCTCCTCGACGAGGCGGGAGACCTTTGCGATGAGCGGCTGGTGCCGGAAAACCGCGTCCCAGTCCTGGTCGAAGTTCGCGTGCCCGTAGCCGGCTGCCGCGCGCCCGTACGGTTGCAGCGGCGGCTCGAGCCCGAAGTGCGTACGCATCGTGGCCCACTCACCCTGCACGTTGTCGATCCGTCCGAGGTTTTCGAAGAGGACCTCGTGGCGCTCGAAGAACTCGTCTGCGGCCCCCGGCGGCGGCGGTTCGTTCGCGAGCACCGTCTCGACGAACACGCGCTCGCTCGCCTCGATCGCCTCGACGAGGATGGCGTCGCTGTAGGCGTCTACGGACGGTTCGATGAAGAAGAGGTCGAGGAACAGCGCGCGCTCCCGATTCGTCTGGTCGGATATGCGCGCGAAGGAGTTCACGAGATCGGCGTGTCGCCAGCGCGGCCACGGCCACCGCCCGAACTGCGCGAGGCTGTTCGTGTCGATCGCGACGATCTCGATGTCCCGGCTGATCGCCGGGTTGCGCTCCTGGTAGACGACCCCCTCCTGGACGCTCTCACCCCGGAATGTCTCCTTGAGCATGAAATGCACGCTGAGCAGCTTGAGCTCCAGCCGCTCGGGTACGGCGGTGAAGAAGGTCATGAGAAGAAAAACGCCGATCACCAGAAGTCCGATGATCAGCGCAAAATACTCGGTCCTGAAGATCCTGCTGGCCACGAAGCCCTCCCCGAAGGATACGGCCCGCGAGGGCCGGGCGGTGGCTATCCGCCGATGCGCCCCTCAACGGTCAGCGTGATTATACGGTTGCGTGCAAGGTTTGTCCAACTGCTTGCAGGATAGCCGTCTATGAGCTGTCGATACGCCTCGGCGGCCTCGGCGATGCGATCTGCCTGCTCGTTGAGCCGGCCGATCGAGAAGAGTGCGCGCGGTGCCTCGGCGGTCTCACCGTCGTACTCGTCGGCGATGCGGCGATGAATCTCGAGCGCCCGATCGGTCTCGCCCGCGTGCTCGAGCGCGATCGCCGCGTCCATCAGCGAGACCGGCGCGAGGTAGGCTTCGGGCAACTGGTCTGCGACTTCGAGGAACCTCTCGGCCGCCTCGTCCCAGCGATCGAGCTCGACGAGCGCTTGCGCGTCGACGAGTCGGGCCCGTGCAGCGGCGTACGTGCGGGGATAGCCGTCGATAACCGCTGCGACCTCTGCGGCAAGCTCGTCGTAGGTGTCGGTTTGTTCGTCCGCGTCGGTCTGCAGCCAGTCCTCGAAGTCCTGTTGCAGTTCGTCGACCGCCGTGAGCGCACGCTCGGTCCGGGCGTTCTGAATGGACAGAACGATGATCAGCGCGACGACCGACACCACGAGGACGCCGACCACGATAGCGATCGTGCTACGATGGCGGGTGAGAAAGGCGATCAGTACGTCCATCGGTCGGCGCCGCGACTCCTCGGTCGCGTGCTTCTGAAGCTGCTTCATGCTCGTGCTCCTAGCGGTTGATTTCCAGTTCCTTGATGAGTCGGGAGAGATACGTACGTTGGATGCCGAGCACCTTTGAGGTTTCGGTCTGGTTCCATCCGTGTGACCGCAGCGCCCCCTCGATGAAATGCTTCTTGAACAGCGTGGTCGCTTCCTTCAGCGGCCGCTCGGCGTAGCCCTCGTCGGAAGCGACGGCGTTGTTCTGTAAGACGAGATCGTTGGGTGCGATGTACTCGCCGGAGCAGATGACCACGGCGCGCTCGACAGCGTTCTCGAGCTCGCGCACGTTTCCGGGCCACGTATAGGAGAGCAGCGTCTCCATCGCGGCATCGGTGAAGCCGCGCACGGTCTTCTTCGTTTCCCGGCGGAATCGCTGGAGGAAGAAAGTAGCGAGCTCCGGGATGTCCTCCTGCCGCTGGCGCAGCGGTGGGATCTGGAGCGGGAGGACGTTCAGCCGGTAATAGAGATCGTTGCGGAACGCGCCCGAGTCGACCGCCTGTTCTATGTCGCGGTTCGTTGCGGCGATGATCCGCACATCCACGGTGACCGGCTCGCTCGATCCGAGGCGTTCGAAGGTGCGCTGCTGAATCACGCGCAGCATCTTTGCCTGGATGGAAAGCGGTAGCTCGGCGATCTCGTCGAGGAAGATGGTCCCTCCGTCGGCGAGTTCGAAGCGGCCGCGTCGGTTGCTGCTCGCGTCGGTGAACGCGCCCTTCACGTGTCCGAAGAGCTCGCTCTCCAGCAGCGGCTCGGGCAACGCCGCGCAGTTGACCCGAACGAGCGGCTTGTCGGCGCGTTTGCTCTGGAGGTGGATCTGCTCGGCGAACAGCTCCTTGCCCACCCCGCTCTCGCCGAGTATCAGCACCGAGCTGTCGGTCTGCGCGACCCGTGCGACGAGGTCAAGTTTCTCTCGGATTGCCTTGCTCGAGCCGATGAACGTGTGATACCCGCGGTCGGTCGCGATCTGGTCCCGCAGGCTCGAGATCTCGTTGCGCGCCTGCTCGAACGACTTCGCGTTCTGGATCGCAAGCGCCGCCTGATTGGCGAAGACCTCGAGCCAGAGACGGTCCTCCTCGTCGAAGTCGCGCCCGCTCTGCTTGTTGATGATCTCGATGACGCCCACGCACTCGTTGCGCACGCGCATGGGAACGGCGAGGATGCGCTGGGTCGTGAACCCGACCTTCTTGCCGATGTCGCTGTAGAAGCGTGGGTCCGAGCTCACGTCGTTGACGATAAGCGAGCGGTTGTGCGCGAATACCCAACCGGCGATGCCTTCGCCCTTGGCGAGGCTGAACTTCTGGACCTCTTCGCCCTTCGAGCCGAGCGAGATCTCGAAGTGGAGACGCTCGGTTTCGGGGCTGACGAGCAGGAGCGAGCTGGCCTCGCCGTCGGTCAACCGGGTCGCCGATTCGAGGATCCGGGTGAGCAGCGTGCGCGATTCAGAGTAGTCCGAGTTGATGAGCGCATTCAATTCGATGAGCGTCTCGAATTTCTGCGGGTCAACAGGGCTCTTGAACATTACGCGCGACAGAGTGCGGACGAATCCCCTCGAAAGGGCAAACGCCTATTCCTCGTTCTCCTTGTCCTTGAGAATGTCACCGAGCGTGAAGGTGTCGCTGTCCTCTCCGCCGATGTACTTCTGCATCTGCTGGCGCTGTTCGTGGCGTGCGAGCTCGCGAACGGAGAGCGAGAGCTTCTGACGTCCCGGGTTGATCTCCGTCACCACGGCGCGGATCGTATCGCCGACGTTAATCTTCTCGACCGCCTTCTCGAAGGGCATGTCCCGCGGATCGGCGAGCTGGCTCTTGTTGATGAGCCCCTCGACGCCGCCCTGGACGCGGACGAACACGCCGAAGTCGGTGATGTTCGTGACTTCGCCGTCGATAATGCTGCGTTCCGGGTAGGCCTTCTTGAGGCTGTCCCATGGGTCTTCGGAGAGCTGCTTGATGCCGAGCCGGATGTTGTGATGTTCGGGGTCGGTCTGGATGACCATGCACTCGATCTCCTGGCCCTCGCTGAGCGCCGCGCTCGGGTGCTTGTATCGCTTCGTCCACGAGATGTCGTCGACGTGCAGGAACCCGTCGATTCCCTCTTCGAGCTCGACGAACGCTCCGGCGTTGGTGAGTTTCTTCACCGTCCGCGTCAGACGCATGCCTTCCGGGTACTTGTGCGGCATCGCCTCCCAGGGGTTGGGCAGAACCTGTTTGAGCCCCAGCGATACGCGCCCGGCGGGTACGTCGTAGTCCAGGATCTTCGCCTCTACTTCGTCGCCGACGTCCAGGAGCTCCTTCGGGTGGTTGATGCGCTTCACCCAGGAGAGCTCGGAGATGTGGGCCAGCCCCTCGATTCCTTCCTCCAGCTCGATGAAGGCTCCGAAGTCGGTGAGCTTGGTGACCTTGCCCTTGACGACCATGTCCGTGTTGTACTTCTCCTCGAAGTGGTTCCACGGGTCCTCGGTGAGGTGCTTGAGGCTCAGATTGATCTTCTGGTTTTCGTGATCCATGCGGATCACCTTGAGGGCGAGCTCCTGACCGCGCTTCACGTAGTCCTTGGGCCGATTGACGTGGCCCCAGCTCATATCGTTGATATGAAGCAGGCCGTCGAAGCCCCCCAGGTCGACGAAGGCGCCGAAGGAGGTGAAGCTCTTCACCGCGCCTTCCACGACGTCGCCGATCTCGACGTGCTCGAAGAACTCCTGCTTGCGCTTCGAGGCCTCTTCCTCGATGTAGTCGCGGCGCGAGAGCACGATGTTGACCCGGTTCTCGCTGTAGATGCGCTCGACGTAGAACTTGGCGGTCATCCCGACGTACTCGTCCGGGTTCTCTACGCGCCTGATGTCCATCTTCGAGATAGGGTTGAACGCGCGAATCTTGTGCCCCAGATCGATCTCGAATCCGCCCTTGATGGCCCTCGCCACCGTTCCTTCAACCGGTTGGCGCTCCTGAAATGCATCCTTGAGTTCTTTCCAGAATCGCTTCTCGTCCGCCTTTCGCTTGGATACGACGACTCCGCCGCCGAGCGTCTCCTTGTTCAGGAGAACGACCTCGACGGTGTCACCCACCTCGGGAGCTTCGTCGAACTCCTCGGTGGGGACTCTGCCTTCCGACTTGTAACCGATATCAACAAAGGTGGTTTCCGGGCCAGTCTGAATCACAGTTCCCTCAATCAGCTGACCTACCTCAAGCTCATCCAGCGGCTGCAGGTATTGCTCCTGGAGTGCCTCCTGCAACTGCTGATGCGCAGAGGTATCGCCGTTCTGTACGTCCCTGTCTGTCATGACTGCCCTAATGCTCCTGTAGATGTATTTGTTTTTGCTGAGAAGATAGCGTGCAACACAATCTCACAAACCTGATCTACCGTCAAGTGTGAGGTATCAATGTACAATGCGGAGGGGTCCAACTTCAAGCGCCCAACGGCTTTTGTGGTATCAATTTGATCGCGTTCGGCGATGCCGGCGCGTACCTGCTCGTAGGCGATCGTGCCGTCGAGCTCGTCGTAGCGGCGGCGTGCCCGTGATTCGATCGAGGCGTCGAGATAGACCTTGACGTCTGCGTCCGGGAATACGACGGTCGTCATGTCGCGACCCTCGGCGATCACGTCGCGCCGGCTCGAAATCCGTCGCAGGTGCGCGTTGACCACGTCTCGAACGCCGGGTGCCGAGGAAACGTCGGCGACGTGCGCGTCGACCGCTTGCGTCCGCAGCTCCGGGCCGATCCGGCGTCCGTTTACGACGATACCGCGCGGCCACACGTCGAGCTCCAGCCTGCCTGCCGCCTCGACGAGCTCCTCGCCGTCGGTCGGGTCGACTCCGTGTTCGAAGACCCACCAGGTGATCGCACGGTAGAAGTTGCCGGAATTGAGATAAAAGAGGTCGGCCTCCCGCGCGACGCGCTGCGCGACCGTCGACTTGCCGGTGCCGGCGGGCCCGTCGATCGCGACCGTCACGACCGCCCCCTCTGCCGTGCGAAGAACCAGTCGACCTCCTTCTGCGAAAGCGGCCGGTACTGCCCCGACGGGATGTCCTTGAGCTTCACGATGCCGATCCGAACGCGATGGATACGACGCACCCCGATTCGCCAGTGGGCGAAAACGCGACGAATCTCACGGTTCCTGCCCTCGGTGAGCGTGAGCCGTACGCTGCGGGGCGTCCTGTACTGGTAGCGGTCGAGCCGGTAGGTCTCCCCGTCTACGACGATCCCCCGCTGGTACTCCTCGAGGAGCGCGTTCGGGATGGGTTTCTGCGCGTCGACGCGGTACTCCTTCTCTACCTGATTCGACGGGTGAGCGACGACCCGCGCGAACTCCCCGTCGTTCGTGTAGAAAATCAGACCCGATGAGAGAAAATCCAGCCGCCCTACGCTGAACAGGCGTTCCTCGTAGTGCGGTTCGAGCAGCGACACCGCGAGCGGCCGCCCCTCGGGATCGTGTGCCGAACAGAGGTAGCGTCGCGGCTTGTTCAGCGCGACGTAGACGCTGCGCTGCTCGATCCGTACCCGCTTTCCGTCGACGCGCACGTCGTCGGTCGGGAGGACCTTCGTCCCGAGCCGTGTGACGATCTGTCCGTTGACGCTGACCGAGCCGTGCTCGATCAGACGCTCGCTCGCGCGTCGGGAGGCGACACCGGAGCGCGCGAGATAGAGCTGCAGTCTGATGGGCTCATTCTTCTTCGTCACGGGCAAACTTCTTCCGGTCGGCTTCGTCGAGTCGCGGCAGGTCCGCGATGCTCGAGAGGCGAAAGAGCTTCAGGAACTCGCGCGTCGTACCGTACTGCACCGGACGCCCGGGCGCATCTTTGCGGCCGACCTCCTTGACCAGGTCGCGCGAGAGGAGCAGGCGCATCATCCCATCGGCGTTCACGCCGCGCAGGTTCTCGATCTCGCCGCGCGTAATGGGTTGCGAGTACGCGATGATCGACAGCGTCTCCATCGCCGCCCGGGAGAGCCTGGCGTCGTTCTTCTTCCCGTACCGGTCGCGGAGCGCAGGCGCGAGCTCCTCCTTCGGGGACAGCGTGTAGCCATCGGCGATTTCGGTGAGCTCGAGCCCGTGCTCGGGCTTCGAGAGCGTCTCGCGCAGCTGCGCGAGCGCGTCGAGAACGACATCGCGCGGCAGGCCGCTGATGCGCTGGAGCGAGCGCAGGTCGACCGGTTCGGCCTCGAGATAGAGGATCGCCTCGACGAGCGCGGCTTCGGTTTCGAGGTTCATCCGCCGCCTCCGTCGTCCGCGGGCTCCGTCGAGAGGTTCTCGCCGGGCTGTGCCGGAGCGCGCCCGCGCCGGATCCGTATGTCGCCGAAGAGCCGGTTCTGGTAGATCCCGATACGCCGTGTCTTTACCGCCTCGAGCACGGCGAGGAAGGCGCATACGACGTCCATCACCGAATCGGCGCGGACCACGATATCGGTGAAGAGGAACTCGCCGCGCTCCTCGAGCAGCTCGTTGATCAGGCTGAGCTTCTCGTTGATCGACACCTCTTCGTAGAGGTCGATGATCCGCTCCGGGGTCAGGTTCGACATGAGGCTCGTGAACGTCTGCAGGAGGTCCCAGACGTCGATCTGCTGCCAGAGCTCGTCGTCGGCCACGAAGTCGAACGAGCGCTGTTTCCTGCGCGGTTCGATCACCCACTCCGCCGACTTCTCCTGCTCGGTCATCAGCTGGCTCAGGCGCTTGAACTTCTGATACTCGATGAGCCGGTCGACGAGCTCCCGGCGCGGGTCGTCGAACTCCTCGTCGTCGTCGTAGCGCGTGGGCAGGAGCATCCTGCTCTTGATGAGCAGCAGCGTCGCGGCGAGCCCGTAGAACTCGGTGATGTACTCCAGGTCGACGCGTGTGGCGTACTCGAGTGCCTGGATGTACTGCTCGGTGATCTCGTGGATGGGGATGTCGTAGATGTTGATTTCAGAGCGTCTGATGAGAAAAAGCAGGAGGTCGAGCGGCCCCTCGAACTGCTCGAGTCGAACGTGATGCTTCGCTGGTGCGGTTTCCGGAGATGGTGCGCTCAAGGCTCGGATGAGTATACCCAACAGCCTCGACCGTCGTAAATACCTTTGCGAGCGAAAAGCGTGCCGATCCGCATACGCAGCGACCGTTCGGCGGGAGCGGCGTGCGCGGCCGGGGTGCGGCCG